>NZ_PVLV01000371.1 GCF_002982015.1 Streptomyces solincola | reverse complement strand
CACCCGCCCTGGCCCTGCACACGGGCCCTGGACACGGGATCTGGACACGGACCCTGGACACGTGGCTCGGAGCCGGACCCTGGACACGGGCTGGGGAAACGGGCCCTGGACACGGGTCCCGGATCGGCCGCCGACGGGCCCGGGGTCACCCCCGGTCGGCGAGGGCCACCGGGGGCTCGTCGTCCATCTCGAACGCCAGCGGGAACGGGGCGTGCCCGGCCAGCCGGAACCAGCGGACCGTACGGTGCCGGCGCAGCGCCCGGGCGGCGCGCACCGCGTCGTTGTGGAACCGCCGCGCCATCGGGACCCGGCGCACCGCCGCCGCCAGCTCCCCGGCGGCCTCCTCGCCGCCCGGGGCCTGGCGGACCTCGTCCATCTGCTCGGGCTCCCCGAACACCGCCCGCAGCGCCTGGCTCAGCTCGCTCTCGGCCACCTCGCGGTGCTCCTCCTCCGCCTGCCGGGCCGCGTGCGCCGCCTCGTACAGCACGATGGAGGCCGCCGGATCGAGCACCCCGCTGGTAGCCAGCTCCTGCGCCACCGAAGCCCGCCGCACCAGCTGCGCGTCCAGCGCCGCCCGCGCCGCGTCGATCCGCGCGTGCAACCGGTCCAGCCGCCCCGCGGTCCAGCTCAGGTACAGCCCGATCGCGAACAGGGCGACGGCGACGTAGATAAGGGTCTCGATCACGCCCGAAGGCTATCGGGACCCGGCGCCCGCCCCGGTCCCGGTCCAGGGCGGGCGCCGGGGGGCCACCCATTGGGCCACGGCCCTGGTCCCCCGCCCCCGGACCGGCACGCCGGTGGCGGGGGCGGGGCAGGGCCCTCTCGGGTCCCGCCCTAGTCCCGCGCGAGCCAGCGGCCGCGGAGGCCCAGGCGCTCGTCGGCGTCGACCGCGGCCGCGCCGGCGGCGACCGTCTCGTAGACCGCGAGGATGTCCGCGCCGACCGTCGACCAGTCGAAGCGCCGGACGTGCGCGGCGCCCCGGTCGCGCAGCTCGGCGCGGCGCTGCGGGTCGCCGAGAAGGCCGATCGCCGCCTTGGCCAGCGCCTCGGCGTCCTCGTTGGCGAACAGCTCGCCCGCCGCGCCCTGGTCGAGGACCTGGGTGAAGGCGTCCAGGTCGCTGGCGAGCACCGGCGCGCCCGCCGACATCGCCTCGACCAGGATGATGCCGAAGCTCTCGCCGCCCGTGTTGGGCGCGACGTACACGTCCACGCTGCGCAGCAGCCGGGCCTTGTCCTCGTCGCTGACCATGCCCAGGAACTCGACCCGGGAGCGCATCTCGGCGGGGAGGGAGGCGACGGCCTCCTCCTCGTCGCCGCGGCCCGCCACCAGCAGCCGGGTGTCCGGGCGGGCGGCCAGGATCTGCGGCAGGGCCTTCATCAGGACGGGCAGCCCCTTGCGGGGCTCGTCGATGCGGCCGATGAAGCCGAGGGTGCCGCCCTGCCACTCCTCGCGCGGCTCGGCCTCGGCGAAGAAGTCGACGTCCACGCCGTTGGGGATGACCACCGCGTCGCCGCCCAGGTGCTCCACCAGGGTGCGGCGGGCGTACTCGCTCACCGCGATCCGCGCGCTGATCTTCTCCAGCGCGGGCTGGAGGATCGGGTACGCCGCGATCATGGCGCGCGAGCGCGGGTTGGAGGTGTGGAAGGTGGCCACGATGGGGCCGCGCGCGGCCCAGCAGGACAGCAGGCCCAGCGACGGCGAGGCCGGCTCGTGGATGTGGATGACGTCGAAGGTGCCCTCGTGCAGCCAGCGGCGCACCCGGGCCGCGGACAGGAAGCCGAAGTTGAGGCGGGCGACCGACCCGTTGTACGGGACGGGCACGGCCCGCCCGGCGGAGACGACGTACGGCGGCAGCGGGGTGTCGTCGTCGGCGGGGGCGAGCACGGAGACGGAGTGGCCGAGCCGGATCAGGTGGTCGGCGAGGTCCCGGATGTGGAACTGCACCCCGCCCGGGACGTCCCAGGAGTAGGGGCAGACGATGCCGATCCTCACCGCGCCCCCCGGGCCGGGTCGAGGTCGGCGAGCCACAGCCGCTGGAGCATGTGCCAGTCCTGCGGGTGCTCGGCGATGCCCTCGGCGAAGGCGTCCGCCAGGGCCTGGGTCATCACGGCCGTCCTCTCGGCGCGGGCGCCGCTCGCCGGGACCTCGACCGGCGGGTGGACCCGGCCCTGCATGACCGAGCCCGCGTCGTACCAGAGGGTGACGGGGAGCAGCAGCGCCCCGGTCTGCTGGGCGAGCATCGCCGGGCCGGCCGGCATCCGGGCGGTCTCGCCGAAGAAGCCGACCTCGACGCCGGAGGAGGACAGGTCCCGGTCGGCGACCAGGCAGACCAGGCCGCCCGCGCGCAGCCGGCGGGCCAGGGTGCCGAAGGCGGAGCCGCCGGCGTGCGGCAGGACCTCCATGCCGAGCGACTCGCGGTAGGCGACGAACCGGTCGTACAGGCTCTCCGGCTTGAGGCGTTCGGCGACGGTGGTGAAGGGGACGCCGAGGGCCCGGGTGACCCAGACCCCCGCGAGGTCCCAGTTGGCCAGGTGGGGCAGGGCGATGACGGCCCCGCGGCCGGCGGCGAGTGCGTCGGTGAGGTGGTGGATGTCCTTGGGGTCGAAGGAGGCGCGGACCTTCTCCTCGCTCCAGGACGGCAGCCGGAAGGACTCCATCCAGTACCGCATGTAGGAGCGCATCCCGGCCTGGGAGAGGGCCGCGAGCCGCTCCGGGGAGGCGTCCGGCACGACCCGGGCCAGGTTGGCCTCCAGTCGCAGCACGCCCTTGCCGCGCCGCTTCCAGGCGGTGTCGGCGATCCGGCGGCCCAGGCCGGCGGCCACCGGCTCGGGCAGCTTCCGCACCGCGCCCCAGCCCAGCCCGTACAGGCCGTCGGTCAGCCGCTCGGCAGCGGTGCTCATGTCCCACTCCCCCTCGTGCCGGGGCCGATCCCCGGCTCGTCCCGCCCGGCCGCCGCCGCGCCGCTGCCGGGGGCCGCCGGCAGGGCGCCGGACGCCGCCTCGGCCGCCTCCGCCTCCGCGGACTCGCGGCGTACCGTCACCACCCGCTGCGCCAGCGTCACGGCGCTGCCCGCGGCGACCACCCACAGGGCGATCGGCAGCAGGATCTGGATGCCCGGCACCCCGAAGCCGTGCAGTCCGGCCAGACCGGCGGCGACCAGCGAGATCACCAGCCGCTCGGCCCGCTCGACCAGGCCGTTGACGGCGACCGGCAGCCCGATGGACTCGCCGCGCGCCTTGGTGTAAGAGACGACCTGGCCGCTGGCCAGGCAGAAGATGGCGACCGCGCAGAGCACGTCGTCGTCACCCCGGCCCGCGTACCACAGGGCGAACCCGCCGAAGATCGCCCCGTCGGCGACCCGGTCCAGCGTGGAGTCCAGGAACGCGCCCCACCGGCTGGAGATCCCGGCCTGGCGGGCCATGTTGCCGTCCACCAGGTCGGAGAAGACGAACAACGTGATGACGATGGTGCCCCAGAAGAATTCGCCGCGGGGGAAGAAGAACAGCGCCCCCGCCATCACGCCGGCGGTGCCGACGAGGGTCACGGCGTCGGGACTCACCCCGCGGCGGAGCAGAAACGCGGCGAACGGTGTGAGGACACGCGTGAAGAACGCACGCGCGTACTTGTTCAGCATGGCCTTCCCGACGGTCGGTGGCCGCCCGGCCCCTACGGCCGACGGCGCCGCCCCATCGTAGTCACAGCGCCCGGCGCGCCCGGCCGCGGACGTCCCCGCCTCCCGGGGGCGCGCCCGGTCCCGCGTCGCGGTGACGCGCGTATGGACGCAACCTGGCCTGAGTGGAAAGCTCGGAAGACGACCCGCGGGCACCGCCGGAGCCGCCCGTAGCCCGGATGCGCTCCCCCGCGCCCGCGCCCCTTCACACCTCCCCC
>NZ_PVLV01000370.1 GCF_002982015.1 Streptomyces solincola | reverse complement strand
CGCCTGGGCCACCCGGCCGGCCTGGAACGGGGTGACCCGGCCGTCCGGGTGGCCCAGGCGGCCGCGCCCCGGGGCGGGCGCGTCCGGGCCGGGGGCCGATGCGGGGGCGTCCAGCACGGCGCGCAGCCGGGTGCCGCGGGCCAGCTCGGTGTCGGCGGTGCGGTCCGGGCGGGCCGACGCCGCCACCAGGTGCACGCCCAGCCGGTGTCCGTCGCGGGCCACCGCCTCCAGCGCCCGCACCACCGAGCCGGCGGCGGGCCGCCCGGCCGCGCCCAGCGCGGGCGCCACCAGGGCGTCGTAGTCGTCCACCAGCACCACCAGCCGCGGCAGCGGCGGCGGAACCTCCCGCTCCGCGCCCCGCGCGGCCGACGGGCGCAGCCGCAGCGTGCCGGTCGGCGGCGCGTCCAGGTCCCCACCGCCCTGGCCCATCGGGCGGCGCGGCGCGATCATGCGGTCCGCCACCTCCCGCTGGGTGTGCCACTCGGCGAAGTCCTGACGCCCCAGCAGCTCCGCCCGCCGCTTCAGCTCCGCGCCCAGCGCCTGCGCGAACTCCCGCATCCGCACCGGGTCGGAGGCCACCAGGTGCTCGGTGACGTGCGGCAGCTCGGTGCAGGGCGCCAGGCCCTCGCCGCGCCCCGCGCCCGCCCCGTCCACCAGCAGCAGCCCCAGCCTGTCCGGCCGGGACGCCGCCGCCAGCGACGCCGCCACCGCGCGCAGCAGCTCGGTGCGGCCGCTGCCCGCCGGGCCCTCCACCAGCAGATGCGGGCCGTGCGCGGCCAGGTCCACGGTGACCGGCCCGTGCGGACCGGCCCCCAGCACCGCCGTGCCGTCGGGCGCGGACGCCCAGCGGGCCATCAGCGACGCCGGGGTGGCCCGGGCCAGCTCCAGCTCGTCCAGCAGCCGCGCGGACGGCGGCAGCGCCACCGCCGCCGTGCGCCGCCCGCCCGCGGCGGCGGACCCGTCCGGCTCGTCGGTGCTCAGCGGCGCCAGCGCCCGGGCGAACCGCTCGGCCCAAGCCGCCGACACCGCGTCCACCGTGCCGACCGTGCCGTGCCCGGCGGGCCGGCCGCCGGCCGTGCGCAGCAGCCGCAGCGCGGTCGCCACGTCACCGGAGAGCAGCGCCGCCGCCCCGCATTCGCGAAACGGCAGGGACGCCGCGCACGCCGTCTCGTAGGTCGCGTCCACCGGGGAGGCCGGCGACGCGGCCGGGGCCTCCGCCAGGCACAGCAGGTGGACGCCGGCCGCCGACCCGGCCCCGGCCAGCCGCGCGGTCGCCTCGCGCAGCGCCGCCGAACCGGGGTCGCCGTCCACGACCACCACCGTGCGCGGTCCGTCGTAACGGGCGGCGGCCTCGGCGACGGCCGCCCGGTCGGCGCTCGCCCAGGCCGGGCCGAGCGGCCCGTCGTCCAGCCGCCGGGTCAGCTCGCCGGCGCGGGCCGCCGCCTGCTCCCGGTCGTACGCCAGCAGCAGCCGGCAGTCCTGGCCCTGCGCCGGGCGGAGCTGCGGCAGCCAGCCCAGCCACGCCCAGTCGCGGCCGCGCCCCGGCCCGGCCAGCAGCACCAGCTCCAGGTCCCCGGGCGCGTGCAGGGCGACCAGTTGGGCGATCACGGACCTCGCGAGCCCGAGCAGCCGGGGGCGGGGCCCGGCCAGCCCCAGCGACCCGGCCTCCCGCAGGCCCACGGTGACCGGCACGGCGGCCAGCTCCGCGCGGTCCGCGGTGCCGAGCCGGACCACCAGCTCCTCGGGGTGCCCGGGCCCCCGCTCCCACAGCCGGGGCCCCGGCCCGAGCGCGGTGAGCAGCACGGCGGCGGGGTCGGGCCAGGTGTCCGTGCCGGGACCGCCGGCAGGCCGCGGCCCGTCCCCGGACGGCGGTACGAGGAGGGGCCGCGGACCCGGTCCGGCCGTCGCTGCCTCGCGCCCGCCCGCCAGCTTCCGCGCCCACGCGCCTATGCCCCGCCGGCGGGCGGGGTCGGCGGCGTCCGCCGGTGCGGTACGGGGATCGGTGCGGGTGCCGCGGGGCGGCGTCGCGCCGGGAGCCTGCGGCTGGTCGACCGTGTGCGTACCGCTCACCGCCGGGCGGTGGCCGGCCCGCCCGGCCGGGGCGACGGGCCGCGCGCCACCGCCCGCATCGCGGGTCGTCGCGCTGTCGCCGTCGTCCGGGGAGGGCCTGCGGGGAGCGGTGGTGCGGGCCGGGGAGGCGGGCCCGGGGTGCTCCGGCCGCCGCCGGTCCGGTGCGGCCCCGGCCCCCTCGGGGCCGCCCTCGGGGCCGGAGGTCCGCCGCACCCGCAGGCGGCCCTCGCCGTCCGGGGCGGTGGGCAGCGGCGGGCCGTCCGTGACCGGGCCGGTGGCCAGCCTCAGGGAGGACTCGCCGAGGCGCAGCAGCGCGCCGGGCGTGAGCCGCACCGGGCGGGGTCCGACCGGTGCGCCGTCCAGGGTGGTGCCGTTGGTGGAGCCGAGGTCGGCGACCGAGACCCGGCCGTCCTCGGCGACGACGACCGCGCAGTGCAGCCGGGAGACGTCCGGATCGTCCAGCGGCACGTCCGCGTCGGCCGAGCGGCCGATGCGGATCTCGCCGCCGTGCAGCAGATGGACGCCGCCCGCGTCCGGCCCCGCGACCACGTGCAGCCGGGCCGGGGCGCCGTCCGGCGGGGCGTGCTCCTCGCCGGGCATCTGGAGGGTGAGCACCGCCCCGTCCACCAGCGGCGGCTCGCCCAGGAAGCGCCGCTGGACGTCGAGCCGCTCCGCGCCGGCGTACAGCACCACGCCGGCCGAGGCGTCCGCCCCCGAGACGGCGGACGCCAGCCCGGAGGCCACGGCGGCCAGCGCCGTCCCGGCGGGGGCGGTGACGAGCACGTCACAGGCGCGCGCCGCGGCCTGGCCGCCGGAGGGCGCGGCGAGGACGGTCAGCCGGATCTGCATCGCCGTCAGCGATCCCTTCTGCCGCGGGCACGTCGTCCCGTTCAGGTCGGCACGCCGCCACGGGGTTGCGGGCCGGGGCGCACGTGCTGGGGGCATCCTCGCACCTGCCACTGACAACACGCCCGGGAGCCGTACAAAAATGATCTTGAATGATCATTCGAGGGCAGGTCGGGGCGTGGAAGCACGCGGCGCGGGGCGTCGGGCGGCCGCCTTCGAACGCCCGAACGGACCGGACCGGCCCGTGCCCGGACGCAGTCCCGACGCGACCCTGACCCGGTCCCGACCCGGTCCCGACGCAACCCCGACGCCCGCCGCGCGCGTCTGCCGTGACGACATCGTCCGGCCGAAGACCGCGGACCGCCGCACAGGACCCGGCCTTACAGTGGGTCGGACACCGGGCGGGCCCAGCGGGCGCCCCGGACAGGCAGGGACCACGATCGCAGGGAGCGCATGACGTGCGGCCGGTAGGCAGCAAGTACCTCCTGGAGGAGCCGCTCGGGCGCGGAGCCACGGGCACCGTCTGGCGCGCCCGCCAGAACCAGACGGCGGGCGCCGAGGCGGCCGTCCCCGGGCAGCCCGGCGAGACCGTGGCGATCAAGGTCCTCAAGGAGGAGCTCGCCAACGACGCGGACGTGGTGATGCGCTTCCTGCGCGAGCGCTCCGTCCTGCTGCGGCTCACCCACCCCAACATCGTCCGCACCCGCGACCTGGTCGTCGAGGGCGACCTGCTCGCCCTGGTCATGGACCTGGTCGACGGCCCCGACCTGCACCGCTACCTGCGCGAGAACGGCCCGCTCACCCCGGTCGCCGCCGCGCTGCTCACCGCGCAGATCGCCGACGCGCTCGCCGCCAGCCACGCCGACGGCGTCGTGCACCGCGACCTCAAACCCGCCAACGTGCTGCTCGCCGAGCGGGACGGCCGCATGCACCCGATGCTGACCGACTTCGGCATCGCCCGGCTCGCCGACTCCCCGGGCCTGACCCGCACCCACGAGTTCGTCGGCACCCCCGCCTATGTGGCCCCCGAATCCGCCGAGGGCCGCCCGCAGACCTCCGCCGTCGACATCTACGGCGCCGGCATCCTGCTGTACGAGCTGGTCACCGGCCGTCCGCCGTTCTCCGGCGGCACCGCGCTCGAGGTGCTGCACCGCCACCTGAGCGAGGAGCCCCGCCGCCCCTCCACGGTGCCCGGTCCGCTGTGGACCGTGGTCGAGCGCTGCCTGGACAAGGGCCCCGACCGCCGGCCCGGCGCGGAGAACCTCGCCCGTGCCCTGCGCACCGTCGCCGCCGGCATCGGCGTGCACGCCACGCCCGCGCAGATCGAGGCCGCCGACGGGGTCGGCGCGCTGCTCGCGCCCGACCCGGACCCGGCGCCCGTGCCCGAGACGCCCGGCGCCGCCGACCCCACCCAGGTGCTGCCCAGCGGCGCCGCCGGCCCCGGGCAGGCCGCACCCGGCCCGTACGACCCGTCCGCCGCCACCAGCGTGCTGCCCACCAGCGGCCCGGGGCAGGGCGGCCCCGGCAGCCACGGACCGGGCGCCGCCGACCCGACCACGGTCATGCCCCCCGTACCGCCGCGTCCGGACGGCTCGCCCGCCCCCGGCCCGGAGGACCCGCACCCCTGGCAGTCCCAGTTGCGCGCGGCCCGCGACCGCAACGAGCAGACCCAGGTCCAGTACCTCGACCCCAGCCAGGACCCGCTGCGCCGCCGCCCCCAGCGCCAGGCGCCGCCGCCGCAGCAGCCGCCCCGCCATCAGCAGCCGTACCCGCCGCAGTCGCCGCCCCAGCAGTACCAGCAGCGGCCGCCGCAGTACGCGCCGCCGCCGCAGCCGTACCAGCCGCAACCCCAGCGGTACCAGCAGCCCCAGCAGCCGCAGCCGTACCAGCCGCCGCAGCAGCAGCGGCCGGCCCCGCAGCGCCCCGCCCCGCCGCCGGCCCGCGAGCCGCGCCCGCCCCGGGAGCCGCGCGAGCCGCGCCGGCGCAGTGCCAACCCGATGCGCATCCCGGGCCTCGGCTGCCTCAAGGGCTGCCTGTTCACGCTGCTGATCCTGTTCGTGGCCGGCTGGCTGATCTGGGAGCTGACCCCGCTCCAGAGCTGGGTCGCCGAGGGCAAGAGCTACTGGGACGCCATCGGCGACGGCATCAGCTCCTTCACCAACTGGGTCGACGACCTGATCAACGGCTCCTCCGGCGGCGGCACCGGCGGTGGCACCTGAGGCGGCGGCTCCGCCGGCCAGTAGCTCCGGTTCCGTCCCTCCGGCACGCGACTTCGTCGCTTTGTCGACATCCAGGGCGTGTTTCCGGCTCGCGGGTGCGTGATCGCGCTCCCAGCCGCGTACGTTGGTGCCGAACGCCAGCTTCTGAGGGAGCAGTCTTGGCACGGAAGATCGGCAGCCGTTACACCGCCCACCAGATCCTGGGGCGGGGCAGCGCGGGGACGGTATGGCTCGGCGAGGGCCCGGAGGGGCCCGTCGCCATCAAGCTCCTGCGCGAGGACCTCGCCTCCGACCAGGAGCTGGTCGGACGCTTCGTCCAGGAGCGCACCGCCCTGCTCGGGCTCGACCACCCGCACGTCGTCACCGTCCGCGACCTCGTCGTGGACGGCAACGACCTCGCCCTCGCCATGGACCTGATCCGCGGCACCGACCTGCGCACCCGGCTGGACCGCGAACGCCGGCTCGCCCCGGAGGCCGCGGTCGCCATCGTCGCCGACGTCGCCGAGGGCCTGGCCGCCGCGCACGCCGCCGGCGTCGTCCACCGGGACGTCAAGCCGGAGAACATCCTGCTCGACATGGAGGGCCCGCTCGGCCCCGGCGGCGCACATCCCGCGCTGCTCACCGACTTCGGCGTGGCCAAGCTGATCGACACCCCGGGCCGCACCAGGTCCAGCAAGATCATCGGCACCCCGGACTACCTCGCCCCCGAGATCGTCGAGGGACTGCCGGCGCGCGCCGCCGTCGACATCTACGCGCTGGCCACCGTGCTGTACGAGCTGCTGGCCGGGTTCACCCCGTTCGGCGGCGGGCACCCCGGTGCGGTGCTGCGCCGCCACGTCACCGAGACCGTCGTCCCGCTGCCCGGCATCCCCGAGGAGCTGTGGCAGCTCCTGGTGCAGTGCCTGGCCAAGGCGCCCGCCTCCCGGCTGCGCGCCTCCGAGCTGGCCGCCCGGCTGCGCGAGCTGGCGCCGCTGGTCACCGGCATCCCGCCGCTGGACGTGGACGAGCCCGGTGCCGAGTCGGCCGAGGAGGGGTACCCGGAGGACCCCTACCCCACCCTGACCGACGCGCCCCGCCGGGCCGCGGTGCCGCTGGTGCCCGGCTCGTCCATCGACTCCGGCCGCGACACCCACACCTCCATGCGGGTCCCGGCCCCCGACGAGCTGTCCGGCGGCCCGTACGGCACCGCCCGGGCCCCCCGCCCCGCCGGCGCCCGCCGCCCCGGCTCGGCCCGCAACCGCCCCGCCGCGGTGCGCAAGCGCCGGATCACCCTGGGCCTGGCCGCCCTCACCCTCGCCGCCGCGGCCGGGGTCGGCGGCTTCCTGGTCGCCGGCGGCGACGAGCCGGGCGCCCCGCCGCAGGACTCCAAGCAGTCCGCCCCGTCCCAGCCCTGAGGGCCGGTCCCGCACCCGGGACCGGCTCCCGGGCCGGTCTGTCGGCGCGAGCCGTTACGCTGGTGCCGTGGCAGTCGTCGATGTATCCGAAGAGCTGAAGTCCCTCTCCTCGACCATGGGGTCGATCGAGGCCGTCCTGGACCTCGACAGGCTGAGGGCCGACATCGCCGTGCTGGAGGAGCAGGCCGCCGCCCCGTCCCTGTGGGACGACCCGGAGGCCGCGCAGAAGATCACCAGCCGGCTCTCGCACCTCCAGGCCGAGGTCCGCAAGACCGAGGCGCTGCGCGGGCGCATCGACGACCTCGCGGTCCTGTTCGAGCTGGCCGAGGCCGAGGACGACGCGGACACCCGCGCCGAGGCCGAGGCCGAGCTGACGGCCGTGCGCAAGGCGCTGGACGAGATGGAGGTGCGCACCCTCCTGTCCGGCGAGTACGACGAGCGCGAGGCGCTGGTCAACATCCGCGCCGAGGCAGGCGGCGTGGACGCCGCCGACTTCGCCGAGCAGCTCCAGCGGATGTACCTGCGCTGGGCCGAGCGGCACAGCTACGGCACCGAGATCTACGAGACCTCCTACGCGGAGGAGGCCGGCATCAAGTCGACCACCTTCGTCGTCAAGGCCCCCTACGCCTACGGCACCCTCTCCGTCGAGCAGGGCACCCACCGCCTGGTGCGCATCTCCCCGTTCGACAACCAGGGCCGCCGCCAGACCTCCTTCGCCGGCGTCGAGGTGCTGCCGGTCGTCGAGAGCTCCGACCACGTCGAGATCGACGAGTCCGAGCTGCGGGTGGACGTCTACCGCGCCTCCGGCCCCGGCGGCCAGGGCGTCAACACCACCGACTCGGCGGTGCGGATCACCCACATCCCCACCGGCATCGTGGTCTCCTGCCAGAACGAGCGCTCCCAGATCCAGAACAAGGCCAGCGCGATGAACGTGCTCCAGGCCAAGCTGCTGGAGCGCCGCCGCCAGGAGGAGCAGGCCAAGATGGACGCCCTCAAGGGCGACGGCGGCAACTCCTGGGGCAACCAGATGCGCTCCTACGTCCTGCACCCGTACCAGATGGTCAAGGACCTGCGCACCGAGCACGAGGTCGGCAACCCGCAGTCCGTGCTGGACGGCGAGATCGACGGCTTCCTGGAGGCCGGCATCCGCTGGCGCAAGCAGCAGGAGAAGTAGCCCCCACGTCC
>NZ_PVLV01000036.1 GCF_002982015.1 Streptomyces solincola | reverse complement strand
TCGTACGGCGCCCCGCGCCCGTACGACGCCCTGCCCGTGCGCCCCGCGTCCCGTCGGCACGGACCGCGCCCCACCCCCGTACGCGGGCCGCCGCCCTCGCCGTGCCCCTGCGCCTCCCGCTCCTCATCCCCGCGCTCCGCCGTCCCGCGCGGCCCCGTGCCAGGAAGCGGCGCTGCCGCCAACCGACCGAACGGCGCATTCGCCGCCGTCCCGTTGTGCGAACCGGCAGGGGCCCGCCGCCCGGTGCCGCACCTAGCCTCACCGTCAAAGCGCCGGGCGTGCCGAGGAGAGCGTGCGCGCCCGCGACGGACGAGGGGCGGCACCACCGTTGAACTGGCTCATCCGCGACTACCGCGAGGGCGACCTGGCATCGGTCGTCCATCTGATCGACACCACGGCCGAACTCGGCCAGGAGTCGGTGTTCTCGCTTGCCGAGTGCATCGGCGCGCTGACCTCCCGCCAGCCGGCGGTGGTCGCCGTCCACCAGGGCGTGCCGATCGGCGCGGCGCTGGCCTCGGTGGCGGGCGAGCGGGCCTGGGTGATGCGGATCGCCATCGCCTCCGCCTGGCGCGGCCGCGGCCTGGCCAGCGCCCTGCTGGTCGAGCTGGAGCGCCGGCTGCTGGCGGCCCGGGTGGGCCGGATCGCCTACGTCCTGCCCGAGGAGGAACTGCTCGGCGAGGGGCTGCTGAACGCCGGCTACACCCGGCAGCCGGCCGTCGCCTACTTCGAGAAGACCGAACCGGTGCACGGCCCGGCCGCCACCCTCCTCGACGACCTCGGCGGCCGCTTCCTCGCCGGGGACCTGTGGGGCCGGGTGGCCGGCATGGAGAAGGAGAAGGACCTCATCGAACGCCGGGTGGTGCTGCCGCTCGCCCAGCCCGAGCGGGCCGCCCGGCACGGCGTCCGCCCGCCGCGCGCCATCGCGCTGTTCGGGCCGCCCGGCACCGGCAAGACCACCTTCGCCCGGGGCATCGCCGCCAAGCTCGGCTGGCCGTTCGTGGAGCTGCTGCCCTCCCGGCTCGCCGACGAGGGCAACCTGTCGGCGGCGCTGCGCAGCGCCTTCGCCCGGATCGCCGAGCTGGAGCGGGTGCTGGTCTTCATCGACGAGGTGGAGGAGATCGCCCCGGTCCGCAAGGAGCCGGCCGAGCCCGGTGGGATGCACGGCGTCACCAACGAGCTGCTCAAGCTCATCCCGGGCTTCCGGGAAGGCGACGAACGGCTGCTGGTGTGCGCCACCAACTCCATCCGCTCCCTCGACCCGGCGTTCCTGCGCCCCGGGCGCTTCGACTACCTGATCCCGATCGGCACCCCCGACGAGGCGGCGCGCACCGCGATCTGGCAGCGGTACGCCGCCGGGCGGCCGGACGTGGACCTGTCGGTGCTGGTGGCCGCGAGCGACCTGTTCACCCCGGCCGACATCGAGCACGCGGCCCGGATCGCGGCCCAGGCGGCGTTCGAGCGGGACCTCGGTGTGGCCGGCGGCGGTCAGCCGCCGGAGGGCGACGCCGTCCCGGGCGCGAGCACCGAGGACTATCTGGCGGCCATAGCCGAGTGCCGGCCCACGGTCACCGCCGAGATGATCGAGCAGTTCGGGGCCGACATCACCGCGCACGCCCGGTACTGACCGGGCCGGCCGGCGCGGCCCGGTCAGTACCGGCGGTCGGCGGCCCGGCCCACCGCCTCCACCAGCGGCAGCAGCCGGTGCGGCACCCGCTCGCGCAGCGCCATCTCGGTACGGGTGCGCACCACCCCGGGCATCCCGATCAGCCGCTGCACGATGTCCTCCAGGTGGCCGTTGTCCCGGGCGACCACCCGGGTGATCAGATCGCCGCCGCCGGTGATGGAGAACGCCTCCACGATCTCCGGCACCGCGGCCAGCGCGTCGCCCACCTCGTCCAGACGCCCCTGGGTGACCTCGATGTGCACGAACGCCAGCACCGGATGCCCGAGCGCGGCGGGGGAGAGGACCGGCCCGGTCCCGGTGATCACGCCGTCCCGCTCCATCCGGTCCAGCCGGGCCTGGAGCGTGCCGCGGGCGACGCCGAGGATCCGCGCGTACTCGCGTACCGAGGTGCGCGGCTGCTCGATCAGCAGCCGGAGGATACGGGTGTCGAGGGCGTCCACGGCCATGTCCGACCGCTCCCTTCCGGTGCCGCTGCGGTTCCCCGCCACCGTACCGGGGCGGGTGGACGCGGGCGGCGCGAGGGCGGCGGCCGGCCGTTAGGAGGGGCGCGGGGCGGGCACTCAAGGGGCACGGCGTCCTGCCCGCCGTGCCCGCATCCACCAGGAGGCGTTCCATGCGCGCGCTGACCGTACGTCCGCTCCAGGCCGGCAGCCTGGCAGTCTCGGACGACCTGTCCGAACCCGTGCCCGGTGAGGGGGAGCTGCTGGTCGACGGCATCGCGCTCGGCGTCTGCGGCACCGACCGGGAGATCGCCGCGGGCGAGTACGGCTGGGCCCCGCCCGGGCGGGACAGGCTGGTGCTGGGCCACGAGTCGCTGGGCCGGGTCCGCGAGGCGCCGCCCGGCAGCGGCTTCGCCCCCGGCGACCTGGTGGTGGGCGTGGTGCGCCGCCCCGACCCGGAGCCGTGCGGGGCCTGCGCCCGAGGCGAGTTCGACATGTGCCGCAACGGCCGCTACACCGAGCGCGGCATCAAGGAGCGGGACGGCTACGGCTCCGAGGTGTGGACGGTGGAGAGCGACTACGCCGTCCGGCTCGACCCGGGGCTCGCGGACGTCGGCATGCTGATGGAGCCCACCACCGTGGTCGCCAAGGCCTGGGAGCAGGTGGAGCGGATCGGCGCCCGCTCGTGGTTCGAGCCGCGCCGGGCGCTGGTCACCGGCGCGGGCCCGATCGGGCTGCTGGCGGCGCTGCTCGGGGTGCGGCGCGGGCTTGAGGTGCACGTCCTGGACCAGGTCGCCGACGGGCCCAAGCCGGAGCTGGTCGCCGGCCTGGGCGCCGTCTACCACACCGACCCGATGGACCAGGTGACGGCGAAGCTCGACCCGGACGTCGTCATCGAGGCGACCGGCGCGGGACCGCTGGTGTTCGCCGCGATGGCCGGCACCGGCGCCTACGGGATCGTCTGCCTGACCGGGGTGTCGCCGCGCGGCCGCACTCTCAGCGTGGACGCCGGCACCGTCAACCGGGACCTGGTCCTGGAGAACGACGCGGTGGTCGGCTCGGTCAACGCCAACCTGCGCCACTACCACCAGGCCGCCGAGGCCCTCGCCGGCGCGGACCCGGACTGGCTGCGCAAGCTGATCACCCGCCGGGTGCCGCTGGAGCGGGCCGCCGAGGCCTTCGAGAAGCACGGCGACGACATCAAGGTCGTCATCGACCTCACGGACCGGTAGC
The DNA here is from genome assembly GCF_002982015.1 of Streptomyces solincola. GTDB lineage: Bacteria > Actinomycetota > Actinomycetes > Streptomycetales > Streptomycetaceae > Streptomyces > Streptomyces solincola. Next base: position 4,510 of record NZ_PVLV01000036.1, on the reverse strand, counting down.
AGCGTGCCCCGTCGGCCTCACGGCTCGATGAGCCCGACCCTGATGGCGTACCGGGTCAGCTCCAGCCGGTCCTTCAGGCCGAGCTTCTGCAGCAGGTTGGCCCGGTGCCGCTCGACCGTCTTCACGCTGATGAACAGCAGTCCGCCGATCTCCTGCGAGGTGTGGCCCTCGGCGACCAGCTTGAGGATCTCCTCCTCCCGGTCGGTGATCGCGCGCGCCGGCACGTCCCGGCCGTCCCGGGTCCGCTCCAGGTAGTCGCGGATCAGCGCGCCGACCGCGCCGGGGTAGAGGAACGGCTCGTCGCGCATCGCCGCGTGGCACGCCTCCACCAGGTCCCGGTCGGCGACCGACTTGAGCACGTAGCCCGCCGCCCCGGCCTTCAGCGCCTCGAAGAAGAACTGCTCGTTGTCGTACATGGTCAGGATCAGGATGCGCGGCCCGTCCGGCAGCCTGCCCAGCTCGCGCGCGGCCTGGAGGCCGGTGAGCCGGGGCATGGCGATGTCCAGGATGGCGAGGTCGGGCCGCTCGCCCCGGGCCAGCTCGACCGCCTCCGCCCCGTCGCCGGCCTCCGCGACCACCGCCAGGTCCGGCTCGCCGTCCAGGATCAGCCGCACCCCGCGGCGGACCAGCGCGTGGTCGTCCGCCAGCAGGATGCGCACCGGCGCCCGCCCGTCCGCGCTCATCGCGCCTCCTCCCGGTGCGCCTCCGGATCCACCGGGACCCGCAGCCGCACCTGCGTGCCGCGTCCGCCCGGCCCCGGGCCCACGCCCACCTCCGCGCCGACCAGCAGCGCCCGCTCCCGCATCCCGCGCAGCCCGGCGCCCTCCGGAGCGTCGCCGACGCCCCGGCCGTCGTCGCGGATCAGCAGCTCCACGCCGCCCGGGACGGCGTGCAGCTCCACGTCGGCCCGGCCGGCGTCCGCGTGCCGCACCACGTTCGTCAGCCCTTCCTGCGCCACCCGGTACAGCACCAGTTCCGTCTCCTCGTCCAGGGCCGGCAGTCCGGCGTCCACGCGGTGCCCGACGACCGGCCCGCCGCCCGTGGCGAACTCGCCGACCAGCGCCCGCAGCGCGCTGGTCAGCCCCAGCTCGGCCAGCACCCCCGGCCGCAGCCGCCGGGCGATGCGCCGGATCTCGTCCAGACTGTCCCGGGTGGTCTCCTGCACCCGCAGCAGGTCGGCCCGCAGCGGCTCCGGCGCGCGGTCGGCGACCCCCTTCAGCTCCAGCAGCACCGCCGTCAGGCTCTGCCCGACCTCGTCGTGCAGCTCCTGGGCGATCCGCCGCCGCTCGCCCTCCTGCGCGGACAGCGCCCGCGCGCTGCTCGCCGCCCGTTCCGCCTCCAGCCGGTCCAGCATGGTGTTGTACGCGCTGATCAGCGCGGCGACCTCGCGGTGCCCCGAGACGGCCGGACGCGGACCGGGGCGGAGCAGGTCGGTGGTGGTCATCGCCCGGGTGAGCCGCTCCAGCGGGGCGAGGCCGAACCGCAGCAGGGCCGCGTTGGCGACCAGCATGGCCACCAGTCCGCAGGAGAGGATCAGCGCCTCGGTGAGCAGCACCGGGGTGGAGACGGTGACCGGCCCGAGCAGGAGCAGCGCGGTCGCGGCGAGCAGCACCGAGGCGTTGAGCAGGAAGATCCGCCAGAACAACGTCACGGACCGGGGCCTCCTCGCAGCGGTTGTCGGTCGCTCGGTGCGACGCGTGCGCACCGCTCCCACCCTCACCCGGCGCCCCCGGCGCTGTCCATCGGTGCTGACACCCATCCCCCTCGGCGGGCTCCGCACCCGGACACCGGGCCGGTACAGGGTCGTGACCGCCCGTTATGGGGGACATACCCGATGGTGGCGCTGTGGCCCGGCGCGCCAGGGTGGGAACCGGCTGAGGCAGCCGCCCTGGCGCACCGCGAGGGGAGGACGCACGATGACCGCGCTGAACGAGGACCCGCTGAGCAGGCTGGCGGAACGGACCCGGCACGAGGACCCCCGCTTCGCCCGCGCCCTGGCCGCGGGGCGGCCGCGACGGCCGCGGGAGTACCGGCACGGCGTGACCTGGCTGCTGCTGGCCGCCGCGCTCGCGCTGTTCGGGACGGGGGTCGCTCTCGGCGACGGGCTGCTGATCGCCACCGGCCTGGTGGGCGCCGGTGCGGCCGCCCACCGGTTCGACCCCGACCGCTCGCGCCGGCGGTCCTCCCGGCGACCCTCCCGCTAGCCCGACAAGCGGCTTGCCTGACGGTATGCCCGAATGATGTAGTACGTCGTACGGTACAGTTCTTTACCCGGCCATTACCTCTCAGTCTGCCTGCGAGGGACGGCCGGGTCGCTCGGCGTGGAGCCGACGGCGTACGCGTGCGACGGGAGGGCGGACCATGCGGCGAGTGTGCGACCGCCCGGTGCGGGTGGACAACGCCCCGCGCGACGCCGTACCCGATACCGGCCGGCTCTGACGGCCGATGCCCCCTCGCCGCCCCTTCCGGTCCTTACGGCGTCGCTCGGCAGCGCGCGCCTGACCCGGCGAAGCCTCCCCCGCCACGGATACCTCCGCTCGCCGGAGCCTCGCGCACCGCGGAGTCCTCCGCTCGTCGGAGCCGCCCACGCGGCGGGGGCCTCCGCGCGACCGAGCCCTCCGCCCGGCGGGGCCCGGCAGCGGCGGGGCCCGCGCCGCGTCCGGAGCGGCGCGGGCCGACGGCCGCGGCGCCGCCGTGAAGCCCGCCGCGGCCCTCGCCGTACGCCGCGGGGCGCCGCACTCCCCGCGCGCCGCCCGGGGCCGACCCCGGCGGCAGGCCCGCGAGGTGGGCACGCTTCCATGTCCGGAGCGCACGCCCGCGTGCCGGACTTCCCTCACGGGGCACGCTGGAAGGCGCGCGCACCCGTGCCCGTACCCGTACCCGTCCTTCTGGAGCAGCCATGGAGCCCACGGCTCACACCCGCAAGACCAGCCTCCCCGGCGTCGGCGCCCGCTACGACCTGGAGACGGAGAGCGGCCGCCACCTCTCCGTCGTGGTCCACCAGGACGGCCGGCGGATGCTCGCCTTCCACGACCCCGAGGACGACGACGACTGCCGGGATTCGGCGACCCTCGCGCCGAACGAGGCGACCGCGCTGGCCAAGCTGCTCACCCCGGACCCGGTGGCCCACCTGCACCAGCACATGGAGATCGACCTGGTGACCGAGCACATCGAGATCACCAAGCGCTCCCCGTACGCCGGCCGCACCCTCGGCTCCACCCAGGCCCGCACCCTCACCGGCGCCTCCATCGTCGCCGTGCTGCGCCGGACCGCCGCCGTCCCGTCCCCGGCCCCCGACTTCCGCTTCGCCATCGGCGACACCCTCGTCGTCGTCGGCACCCGCGAAGGCGTGGACGCCGTCGCCGACCTGATCACCGGAGGATAGAGACCCGTGCACGACACGACCGCCATGCTCATCGAACTCGGGGCGATCATCCTCGGCCTGGGTGTGCTCGGGCGCCTCGCCGGCCGGGTGGGCTTCTCCCCGATACCCCTCTACCTGCTGGCCGGCCTCGCCTTCGGCCACGGCGGCATCATCCCGCTGCGGGCCAGCGAGGAGTTCGTGGCGACCGGCGCTGAGATCGGCGTGATCCTGCTGCTCCTCCTGCTGGGCCTGGAGTACAGCGCCTCCGAGCTGGTCACCAACCTCAAGACCCAGTACCCCTCCGGCGCCGTCGACTTCGTGCTCAACGCGGTCCCCGGCGCGGCCGCCGCCCTGATCCTGGGCTGGGGCCCGGTCGCCGCGGTCGCCCTGGCCGGCGTCACCTGGATCTCGTCCTCCGGGGTCATCGCGAAGGTCCTCGGCGACCTCGGGCGGCTCGGCAACCGGGAGACCCCGGTCGTGCTCGGGGTGCTCGTCATCGAGGACCTGGCCATGGCGGTCTACCTGCCGATCCTCACCGCGCTGCTGGCCGGCGTGGGTCTGGCCGGCGGCTCGGTCACCCTGCTGATCTCGCTCGGCACCGTCGGCGCGGTGCTCTACCTCGCCCTGCGGCACGGCCGGCTGATCAGCAAGGCGGTCTCCTCCGACAACGCCGAGATGCTGCTGCTCGTGGTGCTCGGCCTCACCCTGCTGGTGGCGGGCATCGCCGCCGAGTTGCAGGTGTCCGCTGCGGTCGGCGCGTTCCTGGTCGGCATCGCGCTCTCCGGCGAGGTCGCCGAGGGCGCCAGCAGCCTGCTCACCCCGCTGCGGGACCTGTTCGCCGCCGTCTTCTTCGTCTTCTTCGGCCTGTCCACCGACCCCGCCGACATCCCCCCGGTGCTGCTGCCCGCGCTGATCCTCGCCGTCGTCACCGCGCTGACCAAGATCGCCACCGGCTACTACGCGGCCCGCCGGGCCGGCATCAAGCCCGCCGGACGCTGGCGGGCCGGCGGCACCCTGGTCGCCCGCGGCGAGTTCTCCATCGTCATCGCCGGCCTCGCCGTCGGCGTGGAGCCCCGGATCGGCCCGCTGGCCACCGCCTATGTGCTGATCCTGGTGATCGTCGGCCCGCTCGCCGCCCGCTGGACC
>NZ_PVLV01000369.1 GCF_002982015.1 Streptomyces solincola | reverse complement strand
TGCCTGCCCAAGGACATCCGGGCCTTCGCGCACCGCGCCGAGGAGCTCGGCGTCGGCCAGGCGGTCGCCTTCCTGCGCGAAGTCGACGCGATCAACAAGCGGCGGCGCACCCGCACCGTGGACCTGGTCCGCGACCTCGCCGGCGGGGACCTGCGGCGGGTCCGTGTGCTGGCCCTGGGCGCCGCCTTCAAACCCGACTCCGACGACGTCCGTGACGCCCCGGCCCTCGATGTCGCGAGCACCCTGCACCGCCTGGGCGCCCAGGTGACCGTCGTGGATCCGGCCGCCACCGGGAACGCCCGCCGCGTGCACCCCGAACTCGCCTACTCCACCGAGACTCTCACGGCGGCGGCGGGAGCCGACGTCGTCGTGCTCCTCACCGAGTGGAACGAGTTCCGGCACCTCGACCCGCACGCCCTGGGCGCCGTCGTGTCCCATCGACGCATCGTCGACGGCCGGCACGCCCTGGCGCCCGACTGCTGGCGTGCCGCCGGCTGGGAGTACCGCGCTCCGGGCCGGCCCTGACACACCGCCATTTCCGCACCTCAGTCCCTGTATCCCACTCCCGGGGGAGTTCTCGTGTCCGATGGACAGCAGCTCGCAGCAACGGGCGCGGGCGGTCTCACGATCGCCGGCGTCACCATCTACATCGGCTTGTGGATACTCGCCGCGGCCGCAGGCGTGGTCCTCGTCGGGGTGGTCCTCACCCGCTGGCGGTTCCGCAGGCATCGGTCCGTAGGAGAGGTGTGAGCACCCGGCGACCAGGCCAGACACCGGTGCTGTCGGCGCGGCAGCACCGGTCGGGTCTGGTCCTCATCGGCATCATCGGCCTGGTGCTCCTCGCTGCGTGGACCGCCGTGCACGCGCTCGCGGTCGCCGACTGGGGCTCCGAGACGACCAGCAGACTGTCCGTCGTCTGGCTGGGCATGTTCGTGCTCTTCGCGATCCAGGTCGCGCTGTACCACCTGGACCGCCCCACGCGCGTGCCCGCGAGCGCGCAGCAGCGCCTCGACCGGCTGCACGTCTGCATCCTCATGCCGGTCTACAACGAGGATCCCGGTTACCTGAGGCTGGGTCTGGAGTCCTTTCTGCAGCAGAGCCGCCGGCCTGACAGCGTGCACGTCGTCGACGACGGGTCGACGACGACCGACTACGCCGAGATCCGTGACTGGTGGTTGCGGGCGGCCACGCGGGCGGGGGTCACGACGACCTGGCAGCGCGTGCCGAACGGCGGCAAACGCCACGCCCAGGCGCGCGGCGTCGAAGCCGGAGCGGACGCCGACGTGTACATCACGGTGGACTCCGACTCCTACCTCGACCCCCGTGCGGTCGAGGAGATCCTCCAACCGTTCAGCAAGCGCCGGGTCCAGTCGGTCGCCGGCATCGTCATCGCCACCAACAACCGGGGCCCGGCCCGGCCCGCCCGACCGCAGCCACTCGGTCACGCGGGGAAGGCGACCCGCCGGGCCAGGCGCGAGTACCGCCGGGCCGTGCTGTCCTGGCGCGGCAGCCAGCTGCTGGCCCGGACCTCGGACCTGTGGTTCGTGACGTCGCAGATGGTCGACCGCTCGGGCCAGTCCGCGGTGGGCGCGGTCATGGTCAACTCCGGCCCGCTGGCCGCCTACCGGGCCGGTCTCGTCCGGGAGAACCTCGGCTCCTACCTCAACGAGACCTTCATGGGCCGCGGTGTCTCCTTCAGTGACGACAGCATGCTCACGCTGTACGCGCAGGAACGCGGTCTGACGGTGCAGCAGAGCACCGCCATCGTGTTCACCGCGATGCCGGAGCGCTGGAACCACTTCGGCCGTATGTACCTGCGGTGGATGCGGGGCTCGACCATCCGTTCCGTATGGCGGATGCGGTACCTCTCGATGGCGCGCCCTGCGTTCTGGCTGCACGCCATGCGCTGGACGCAGATGGTCCTGACGCAGTTGGTCACCGTCTGGCTGCTCGTGGTCGAGCCGGTCGCCTACGACAACATGCCGCCACTGAGCATGCTGTGGATCCCCTTCCTGCTCGGCTGGGCCCAGGGCCTGCGCTACCTCGGCATCATCCGCACGGACGAGCGCATCCGTTCGCGCCTTCTGACGTGGCTGATGATGCCCTTGGCGATCATCATGGCCTGGACGTGGCTCCGCTGGCTGCGCTGGTACGGCATCTTCACCTGCGCGAGGACGGGCTGGGGCACCCGCCAGAACGGCGCCGAGGTGTCACTGGGGTGACCGCGGTGGCCGGGCGGAAGGCCCGCACCGGCTGCCGGAGGGAAACCTCGACGGCCCAGCGGGCGCCGGCCACCCTGACCAGGTCTTTCAGTCGGGTGGCGAAGGGGCCGTAGCAGCCGTGGCAGGCCATGTCGGTGAGGTCTTTCATGCTTCTGCATGCCGGGACCCAGAGGCCGCGGCGGTTCTCCCACCAGATCCGGATGGGGATCCGCGCCCGCTGGTTGCATGCGCTCGCCGTGGGACCTTAACCGGCGGACAGGCGCTTCCAGGACTGCGGTGCGAGGCCGGCGACAAGGTCCTCGACACGGCGTTCGCCCGCCGCGAAGGATGACGGTGTCACTGGTTTTCACGTACATCACCTGGCTGATGGCCTGCTGTCCTCGGTGCGGCGATCTGCGCGGCGGTCGGGCTCGGCGCCCACGCCTCGTACGACGATGCGATCGATGCGATCGATGCGATGGTACGCCCCGGTGTCGCCTTCGCCCCCATCCCGGCGAACCACGCTCTGTACCAGCGGATGGGCGAGGTGTACGCCGGGAGCACCCGCCACACGGATGAGGTCTACCGGGAGTCGTACGAGATCTTCGGCTGACCGCCGGACAGCCGCGCAGGCTCCTCGACGCGAACCATCACCTCCGCTCCCTCCTCCCCCGCCCCCGGCGACGGCCACGTCACTGCTCGGGTCCACCTCCGCAGGTCCGGCGAGGACGCGCGTCGCCTCGGGACAGTGCGTGGACGAGGCGGCCGCTGTCGGTCAACGTACCGAGGCCCGTCACCAGGTCGTAGCCGCGGCGGGCGGGATACCCGCGCCAGCCCGCGGGCTCCGGCGGGGCCGGTCGGTCCGGGTGCGCGTTGCGGTCGCTTCGGCCGGTGTCCACGTCCACGAGCCCGGCGCGCCGCACGTCACCCGCGGAGCGGTAGAGCGCAGGGCCGGCCGGTCCGAGGCGGTGGCCCGCGGCCTCGTTCGCCAGTGCCACGACCCCTGCGAACAGGGGCGCGGCCAGGCTCGTACCGCCGGGAGCGAGCCGCCAGCCCGCCTGCTCGGGATCAGCGCTGTTGTAGACCCAGAAGGGGCCGGCGAACATGCCGACGTCCGGTTCGCTCCGCCGGCCGCCGGTGATGCCCGCGACCGGGTCCTGGTAGGCGGGACGGGGAAACCATCGGGAGAGCCCTCCCGTACTCGCGTCCCAGGCGGAGTCCGGACGGGTGCGCCGGCCGGCCCGGTCGAGGTGGAGAACGGTGCCGCCCACCGCGGTGACCAGCGGGTCCGCCGCGGGCCACAGAGCCCCGGCGGAGGGGGCGAGTCCGCCGTAGTCGCCGGAGGAGGCCACCAGGGTGACACCGCGGGCTGCTGCCTCGACGAGCGGTCGACGCAGCCGCGCCAGCGCTTTCGAGCCCTCGCTCAGACCGGGGTTCCGCCGCTCCAGGGATGCCTCGAAGTCGTTCCAGCTCATGGAGAGGACATCGCCGCGGTCCTGCTCGATCGCCTGGATGTAGCCCTCCGGCAGTGTGGCCGCGAGGTCCCCTGGGACGACCGGCACCCCTACGACGACGATCTTCGCGCGCGGGGCCATCGCGTGGAGGGCGCTGACGTCGAGAATCGCTTCCAGGTGTGCCGGGTGATCCTGGGGGTCGAACGGAGAGGCGCCTTCCTCGTAGGCGAACTCCAGCCGCGTACGCGGCAGGCCGAAGTGGTCGGAGAAGACGTCCAGGTCGTGCTGGAGCGTCGGGGGGATGACACCGATTCCGGTGACGATCGTGACGCCCTTGCCGGTGAGCCGCTCTGCCGCCGGCCGGTCGAGCCCGTACGCGGTCCTGATCTGCTGGACCGAGTAGCAGGATGTGTGGCGGCTTGCCCGGCACTGCTCCGGGTCCAGCGGAGCCGGGAACCCCTGATCCGCCCCGGCCTTCGGCGTCGCGGGCGGCTCGCCCGTCGTGGACGGGCGGGAGGACTTCTCCGTCTCGGACACCGCGGTGCGCGTCGCACCGACGTCCGAGCTCGTCGCCGCCGGCCAGGTGCACAGCACGGCGAGAGCAAGAACCAGAAGGGACCGGGTGGCCGACCCGCCGCCGCTGTTCGACGCCTGTCTTGCCTTGGCCAGGGCGGATCTCCACGTGGGTGCGCGCAGCATGAACCCATGGGAATCCACCGCCGGGCGACCGGCAACACGACCGCCGTGTGCTGGCCGCGCTGCGTCAGGCCGTCGGGGCGCACACCGCGGGGTGAGTGCGCTCGCGGTGTGCAGCAGCGTGTGCCTGACCCTGCCGATGGTGGTCGGCACAGCGCAGCTTCCCGGCAACCCGCTCCCGGACCGAAGCTCCATGATCACCCGCTCAGCTCGGCTGCGGAACGCAGGTCCTCGGACCACCCGCGTACCGCCAATCGGTTGGCGGTCTGGTCGGGCTCACGACACACCCGGCGCAAGCACCGTCGGACGATCCTCACGCGGTATTCATTTCGCCACTCGCTGCGAGGCGATGGAGACGAACACGAAGAGGATGGTCGCGATGCACTGGTCTCGTTCGAAGTTTCTTCGTTCTGCTGTCGCAAGGACGGCTGGTGTGGCAGTGCTGTGCACCGTGACCACCGCTCTCGGCGCTCCGGGGGGCGGGGCGGTCGGTGAGCAGGACCACCGGGCGGCAGCGCCTCAGCTGCCGACACCGCACCTGGACGCGGTGGAGGCGACACTGCGCCAGGTCTCTCCGGGCCTGGAGGGCACCGTCTGGCAGCGCACTCGAGGCAACGCCCTCGACACGCGAGGCGACGGCCCCGCTGGGTGGCTGTTGCAGACGCCGGGGTGTTGGGGCGACCCGCGCTGTCGGGACAGGTCGGACACGCGTCGGCTGCTGGCGAGGATCGAGTCGACCGTCGCCTCAGCGACCAGCACGGTCGACATCTCCACCCTCGTCCCTCCCTTCCCGGACGGTGAGTTCCAGGATGCGCTGGTGGCCGGGTTGCGCGCGGCGGTCGGGCAGGGGCGCACCCTGCGGGTGCGGGTTTTGGCCGGTACGAATCCTGTCAGTCTGCTGACCGTCTCGCCCAGCTCCTACCGGGACGAGCTCCTGGAACGGCTCGGGTCGGCAGCGGAGAGGGTGACGCTTCAGGTGGCGGCCATGACCAGTTCCTTGGAGGCACTGAGCTGGAACCACTCGAAGCTTCTCGTCGTCGACGGTGCGCGGGTGCTTACCGGGGGGGTCAACTACTGGAGCGGCGACTATGTCGACACCGGCCACCCCGTGAGTGACGTCGACCTGGCGCTGGCGGGGCCGGCCGCTTCGTCCGGAACGCACTTTCTGGACCGGCTGTGGAAGTGGACGTGCGCGAACATCGGCCTGCGGGTGCGGTTCGCCTCGTCGGCGGGGACCCGCTGCTTGCCGGAGATGGCACGGTACAACCCGCCGGTTCCCGCCGCCGGCGACCTGTCGGTGATCGGAGTGGGAGGCCTCGGCGTCGGCATCCAGCAACGTGACCCGGCCTCCACGTACCAGCCGGTGCTGCCCGACGCGGACCGGGCACGCTGCCTGTTCAACATCCGACCCGACTACACCAACAGCGACCGCGACTACGAGACGGTCAACCCCGAGGAGCCGGCCCTGCGGGAACTGGTCCGGACCGCGACACGCAACGTCGTGATCTCCCAGCAGGACCTCAACGGCCAGTGCCCCCCGCTCCCCCGGTACGACATCCGCCTCCTCCAGACCCTCGCTCAGAAGCTCGTGGCCGGAGTGAAAGTGCGCATCGTCGTGAGCGATCCGCTCACCCGCGCCAGCGGCTACTCCACGATCTTCTCGCTCTCGGAACTGAGCAACCCCCTTCGCGGCGAGGTGGCCCGGTTGACCGGAAGCGCGTCGCGTGCGCGCACGGTGATGTGCCGGAACCTCCAGCTGGCCTCCCTCCGTGTCTCACCCGCACGGACGTGGGCCGACGGTCGCGGCTACGCCCTGCACCACAAGGTCGTCTCCGTCGACGACTCGGCGTTCTACATCGGCTCCAAGAACCTGTACCCAGCCTGGCTCCAGGACTACGGGTACATGGTCGAGGACGCCTCGGCCGCAGGTCAGTTGGACAGCGAACTCCTGGCACCCGAGTGGCAGTACTCACAGGCGGCGGCCACGTACGACTACGCACGCGGGGTGTGCCCGGCGTCGTGAGCGCCGCCCGCATGCACGACTCCGCCCCCGCCGGACACGGCGGGGAGCCGCGCGCAAACCCCGCCCAAGGCGACTCCCGAATCACTCACGGGACACCCTCAGGGATGAAGTCCTTCGTCCGGCCGTGAGAAGAGTGCGTGTGCGTTGTCGTTGAGACCCGCGAAGCCGTCGACGAGCTGGGCTGCCACGCGCCAGGATGGTCCTGGCTGAATTACCCAGGTGTGCCAGGCCAGGCCGGTGAATTCCTGGCTCCGCGCAGCACCGGGAGAGAGGCGACGCAGGAAGAAGAACAGTCTCGTACGGCAGGTCCAACGGCCGTCGGCGGCGCCTTCGGGTTCCGACATCTGCTCGATCGAGTGCCGTTCGTCGAAGAACAGGGAGCGGGCATGGAGGAAATCACGCAGACCAGTCACCCCTTCCCACATGTAGCCGTGCAGGAAACCGGTCTGGAAGTCCGGAGTGAGGATCTCGGACAGCATCTGTTGGGCATTGGCGTGCGACTGGAGCAGGACGAAGTACCGCTCGATGGTGTTCCACACGGCGATCTCGGTGTCAGCGCTCATTTTCACCCCACCGGGTCGGAAAAGACTTCCTCTCAGGGTGCACCCCGCCCGCTGACGCCGCACCGCCGGTCAGGACGACGGTCCGCAGATCGAGGATCTCGCCATGCACACCCCACACTCGTGCGCCGGACGCGACGAGGAACACCCTCTTCGGAGGGGGACCAGTGCCGCCGCCACGACGGTGGCGGCGGCACTGGTCACAGGCCGCTAGAAGTCGTCCGCGATGCAGGAAGCGCAGATCTCCCGACCCGAGGCGGTGACCTGGGCGGCATCCGAGTCGGCCCCGTGGTCGGCAGCCAGCGCGGGCGTGGCGAGGAGGGCGGCTCCCGCCACCAGGAGTCCCAGCACGGCGGGAATGGTCTTCCGCTTGGGCGACGGGCTTTTCGCGAAGCTCATAGAGCCCTCCTTGTCTCTCGAGTGGCCTGCCTTGAGGCTGGGCATTCGTCTTGGGTCAGCGGCTCCACGGTAATGTCGGAATGACAAGCGTCTCGTCATGGGAACCTTAAAGGGGCATTGCCTCCCTCAAGCGAGCACATTCCGTGATCGCGCTGCCGACAGCGGTGGCTCGCACCGCGGACTCGCCTCAGCGCCTGCCTCCGGCCCCGCCGCGGCGACATCGACAGTCCAGTGGCACCAGTCCAGTGGCACCGTCTCGGCGGGCGACTGCTGCGCCGGCTCCGCGCCGGGCGAGGTGAGCCGGACAGCTGAACCTCCGCCGAAGCGACACCGACGGCCGGCACGCCCACAGCGACATGGCTGTGGCTCAGCGCACCCGGCCCCGCGGCTTCAGCGCCACCGGCGGCAGTTCCGGGGCCGGCAGGCGGCCGCCGTCGTAGCCGTGGACCTCGCCGAAGCGGGTGCCGGTCGTCCAGTCGGTGCGGGCGGCTTCGATCTCCTCGTGGGACCGGCCGACGAAGTTCCACCACATCACGATCTCCTCCTCGAACGGCTCGCCGCCCAGGAGCATCAGGGCGGCGTCGGAGGCGGCCCGCAGAGGGAGGGCGGTGCGGCCGCAGCCGAGGTAGAGCATGGAGCCGGGCAGGACGGGGACGCCGTCGACGTGGGTCTCGCCGGACATGGCGAGGACGGCGTACTCCCAGTCGGGGTCGAGGGGGACGCTCGCCTCGGCGCCGGCGGTGAGGGTGAGGTCGGCGCCGACGAGGGGGGTGTAGGCGGCGCCCGGGGAGACGGCGCCGTCGAGGTCGCCGAGGATGACGGTGGCGGTGAGGCCGGGGGCGGTGACCGTCGGCAGGTCGGCGTGGTGCTCGAAGTGCGGGTCGATGTGGCGGTGGGCGTCGGGCAGGGCGACCCAGAGCTGGGCGCCGTGGAGGTAGCGGGCGTGCGGGCGGGGGCTCTCCTCGGAGTGGGAGATGGCCCGGCCGGAGGTCATCAGGCCCAGTTCGCGGGGCCGGACGGTCTGCCGGCTGCCGGTGCTGTCTCGGTGCAGCACCTCGCCCTCGTGCAGCCAGCTCACGGTCTGAAGGCCCATGTGGGGGTGCGGCGGCACCTGCATGCCGGGTTCGTCGGCGATGTCGTCGGGGCCGTAGTGGTCGACGAACGCCCAGGCGCCGACCATCCGCCGGCCGAGGTTGGGCAGCAGGCGGCGGACCTCGCTGGACTCGCCGAGGGGGACGCGGCGCGGGCTGAGGAGCTCGCGGACCGGCTCGGCGACGACGAAGGCGCGGCCGCCGCAGAGGGACGGGGTGGCCTGGCGGTCGAGATTGCTCATGGGGGCACCGTATCGGGGAGGACAGGCAGGTGACGGAGCGTCAGTTCACACGGGTGGCGGGCTGGGAGCGGGCGGAAGCGGGGCATATCAGGTGCGATATGAGCAATCGACCTTCCGAGCTCCGCGCCGCCGCCCGGCACCTGGGCCGCCGCCGACTCCTCCGTCTCGCGGGCGCCGCCGCCGCGCTCGCGTTCACCACCGATCTGCCCGCGGCCGGCGCGGCGGCCGCCGCGGAGCTGGACGCCCGGCGCATCGACCGGGATCCGTTCACGCTGGGCGTCGCCTCCGGCGATCCGATGCCGGACACGGCGCTGCTGTGGACGAGGCTGGCGCCGAGTCCGTACGAGCCGGACGGCGGGCTGCCCGCCGAGCGGGTCGAGGTGCGCTGGGAGGTGGCGCTGGACGAGCTGTTCTACGCGGTGGTGCGCAGCGGGACGGCGACGGCGCATCCGGAGTACGCGCACAGTGTGCGGGTGGAGGTGACGGGGCTCGACGCGGGGCGGGTGTACTTCTACCGGTTCCGGGCGGGTGGCTGGATCAGCCCGGCGGGGCGGACCCGGACGGCGCCTGCGGCGGACGCCTCGTACCTGTCGGGGGTGCGGTTCGCGGCGGTGGCGTGCGCGGCGTACTTCGACGGCTACTACACGGCGTACCGCCATCTGGCCGCCGAGGACCTGGACATGGTGGTGCACCTCGGGGACTACATCTACGAGTACGGGGTGGACTCGGCGGGCGGGCACCGCGGGTACACCGACCGGGTGCTGCCGGCGCACTTCAACAAGGAGACGGTGACGCTGGAGGACTACCGGCTGCGGTACGCGCTGTACAAGTCCGACGCGGACCTTCAGGCGGCGCACGCGGCGCACCCGTTCGTGGTGACGTGGGACGACCACGAGACGGAGAACAACTACGCGGGCGGTGTGGCGGAGAACGGTGTGGGGGCGGCCGAGTTCCTGGTGCGGCGGGCGGCGGCGTACCGGGCGTACTGGGAGAACCTGCCGCTGCGGGCGCCGCAGCAGCCGTCCGGCGCGGACATGAGGCTGTACCGGCGGCTGCGGTTCGGGCGGCTGGCGCAGTTCGACGTGCTGGACACCCGGCAGTACCGCTCCGACCAGGCGTACGGGGACGGCTGGCGCCGCCCGGGGCCGGAGTCGCAGGATCCGGCGCGGACGATGACCGGGGCCGAGCAGGAGCGGTGGCTGCTGGACGGGTGGAAGGACTCGCCGGCGGTGTGGAACGTGGTGCCGCAGCAGGTGGTGTTCGCCCAGCGGCGCAGCTCGGCGGCGGCCGACCACACGGTGTCGATGGACGCCTGGGACGGCTATCCGGCCGCGCGGGGGCGGCTGCTGGCGGGGGGGCAGGCGGGGGGGGGGGGGAAACTGAGGGTGGTGTCGGGGGACGCGCACGCGGCGGACGGGTTCGACCGGTAGGGGG
>NZ_PVLV01000368.1 GCF_002982015.1 Streptomyces solincola | reverse complement strand
GGGGGAAAGCGGGGGGCCAGGGAATCGGTGGACGGGGCACCTATCGGCTTCATAGGGTCGTGTCCATGCCCGACATCTCGGTGGCCACCCTGGTCATGCTCTGCCTCGCGGCCCTCGTGGCCGGCTGGATCGACGCCGTGGTGGGCGGCGGCGGGCTGCTTCTGCTGCCCGCGCTGCTGATCGGGCTGCCCCAGGTGTCCGCCGCCCATGTGCTCGGCACCAACAAGGCGGTGGCCATCGTCGGCACCACCGGCGCGGCGGTGACCTACGCGCGCAAGGCGCCGGTCCGCGTGGGCACGGCGGTGCGGATCGGGCTGGCCGCGCTGGCCGGGTCGATGGGCGGCGCGTTCTTCGCCGCCGGGATCAGCAGCGAGGTGCTGCGCCCGGTCATCATGGTGGTGCTGCTGGCCGTGGCCGCCTTCGTGGTGCTGCGGCCCGGCTTCGGCACGGCCGCGGCCGCCTCCGGACCCGTCGGGCGGGTCCGCACGGTGACCGCGATCGTGCTGGTCGGCGGCGGGATCGGCTTCTACGACGGGCTGTTCGGCCCCGGCACCGGCACCTTCCTGGTGCTGGCGCTGACCGCGGTGCTCCACCTCAACCTGGTCACCGCCTCCGCCACCGCCAAGATCGTCAACGTCTGCACCAACGCGGGCGCGCTGGCCGTGTTCGCCTACCAGGGCACGGTGCTGTGGCAGTTGGCGGCGCTGATGGCGGTGTTCAACCTGGCCGGCGGGATGCTGGGCGCGCGGATGGCGCTGAGCCGGGGCGCGGAGTTCGTCCGCGGGGTGCTGCTGGTGGTGGTCTTCGCGCTGGTCGCCAAGCTGGCCTTCGACCAGTGGGCATGAGGCGCGGCTACCCGGTGGCCGCCGACACGGTCCGGCGTACGCCGATGAGGTGGCCGAAGGCGACGACGTTGCCCTGGTAGCCGCCGGTCTTCCGGTCGAACGCCCCGCCGCAGGTGATGACCCGCAGCTCGGCCCGGTCGGCCGTGCCGTAGACCTTCTCGTCGGGGAAGGCGTCGTTGTCGTACACCTCGACGGCGTCCACGGTGAAGACGGCGGTGCGCCCGTCGGCGCGGTCCACCTCGATGCGGTGGCCCTTGCGCAGGGTGCCCAGGGAGTAGAAGACGGCCGGCCCCTGGTCGTTGTCGACATGGCCGGCCATGATCGCGGTGCCCTCGGCGCCGGGGGCCGTGCCGTCCTGGAACCAGCCGGCCACGTTGCGGTTGCCGGCCGGCGGCACCTGGAGGCTGCCGTCCTTCGCCAGGCCCAGCCGCATCACCGGGGTGTCCACCCGGATGTCGGGGATGCGCAGCCGGTAGGGCGCGGCGGGCGGCAGCGGGTCGGCGGCCGCGTCGGTGTGCTGGTGCGGTCCCGCGGCGAACGCCTGGGCGGCGGAGGGGGCCGGCGGCGTCCGGTCGGCCGAGCCGTTCTGGATCATCCACAGGCCGACGACGGCGGCCACGGCGATGCCCCAGCCCTTGCCGCGGGGCTTGGCCGCGGGGGCGTCGCCCGAGTTCGAGGCGGTGCCGGACATGGCGTCCTCCCTCGTCGGCCGGTCGGGGAAGTGGGGCTCCCCACCCGCGCCGCGGTCTGGAGGGACACACGCGGCGCGGGTGGGGAGCCCCACTTCCCCGACCGGCCGACGAG
>NZ_PVLV01000367.1 GCF_002982015.1 Streptomyces solincola | reverse complement strand
GTGCTCATGGCGCCGCATGCTACTGGTTCACCCCGCGCGCGGGGGCGGGGAGGGGGAGGTAGGGCGGCCTACGTCCGGTTATGTCGGGTCGGCGCCCGGATCGCGGCGGCGGGAGCATGTCCGTTACACCAGTAGAGTGACGCCGTGGCAGCACGACCCCTGAGTGAACTCATCGAACCGGGCTGGGCCGAGGCGCTCGCACCGGTGGCCGGACGCATCGCGGAGATGGGCGACTTCCTGCGCGGAGAGATCGCCGCGGGCCGCACCTACCTGCCGTCCGGGGCGAACGTCCTGCGCGCCTTCCAGCAGCCGTTCGACGACGTCCGGGTGCTGATCATGGGTCAGGACCCGTACCCGACGCCGGGCATGGCCATCGGGCTGAGCTTCGCCGTCGCGCCGGACGTGCGCAGGCTGCCCGGCAGCCTGGAGAACATCTTCCGGGAGCTGGGCGACGACCTGGGCCTGCCGCGCCCCTCCAGCGGCGACCTGACCCCCTGGACGGGGCAGGGCGTGCTGCTGCTCAACCGGGCGCTGACCACCGAGCCCCGCAAGCCCGCCGCGCACCGCGGCAAGGGCTGGGAGGAGGTGACCGAGCAGGCCATCAGGGCGCTGGTCGCCCGGGGCAAGCCGCTGGTGTCGGTGCTGTGGGGGCGCGACGCCCGCAACCTGCGCCCGCTCCTCGGCGACCTGCCCGCCGTCGAGTCGGCCCACCCCTCGCCGATGTCCGCCGACCGCGGCTTCTTCGGCTCCCGCCCCTTCAGCCGGGTCAACGAACTCCTGGCCGGACAGGGCGCTCAGCCGGTCGACTGGCGCCTGCCGTAGCCCCGCGGCCTCACCTGCCCCTGCGGCCCCTACCGGGACGGTGTGGGGCTGGGGCTCCGAGGCCGCCGGAGTCCGGGTCGCCGAGGGCGACGTGCAGTGCGGCCGCGTCCGGTGTGCCGCCGACCGTCCACGGGGCGGATCGCAGCCGTCCACCCGCACCTCCACCGACTGGTCGCGCACGCCCCCTCGTTCCGGGGCCGTCATGCTGCCGGGCCCGGCGGGCGGCGGCGGCCGGGGTCCGGTCGCCCGCCGCCCGCACGGGGTCAGTCCGGGAGTTCGCCGCCCATCGCGGCGGCCAGCTTCAGGTGCGGGGCGGCCTCCGCCGCCCGGCCCTGGCGCTCCAGGGTGCGGCCCAGCAGCAGCAGCGCGTACCGCTCCGCCGGGTCGCGCTCCAGTATCGCGCTCAGCTCGGCCTCGGCCCGGCCCAGCCGCGCCGAGTGGTAGTACGCGCGGGCCAGCAGCAGCCGCGGGCCCACCTGCTCCGGGGTTTCGGCCACCAGCTCGTCCAGGATGCCGGCAGCGGTGACGTACTCCTTGGCGTCGAAGAACATGCGCGCGCGGTCCCACCGCTCGGCGGCGGTGCCGTGCCCGTAGTAGTCGTTCACCCGTTGCTCCCTTCGCGTCCCTCCGTGCCCGGCCCGGCACCGGGCCGGGCACGGGCCGTCGGACCGCACAACCACCGTGAGTGATGGAACATTCCACCAAGTGGCTAGGGTGCGGGACTGTCCGCGTACCGCTCCAGCAGCCGCCCCGCCGTCCCCAGCGCGGCCGCCCGGTCCT
This sequence comes from Streptomyces solincola, assembly GCF_002982015.1. Classification (GTDB taxonomy): domain Bacteria; phylum Actinomycetota; class Actinomycetes; order Streptomycetales; family Streptomycetaceae; genus Streptomyces; species Streptomyces solincola. The sequence goes on along the minus strand of NZ_PVLV01000367.1, from coordinate 2,334 downwards.
CGGGCACCAGGCCCACCCGGGTGCGCCGGTCGAGCAGGTCGGCCGCGTCCAGGGCGCCCTCGTGACGCAGCGCCCAGACCAGCTCGGCCGCGGTCACCGGGTGGCCGGGTGCGACCGGCCGGGCCAGCTCCGGATCGGCCGCGCCCAGGGCGTGCACCGAGGGGGCCTCGGTGCCGTAGCGCCGTACCAGCCGGGCGGGCGCGGCCAGGGCGGCCAGCCTGTCCGGGGCGGCGGCGCCCACCAGGGGCAGCGCGGCGGTGCGGCACACCCCGGCGGCCAGGCCCCGGGCGGTGACGGCCGCGTCCACCGCGTCCTCGGCCATCCGCCGGTAGGTGGTCAGCTTGCCGCCGACCACGGTGACGACGCCCTCGGGGGAGGTGAGCACGGCGTGCCGGCGGGACAGGTCGGCGGTGCGGCCGGCGCCGTCGTCGCCGGTCCGGGAGGTGTCCAGCAGCGGGCGCAGTCCGGCGAACGCGCCCACCACGTCGTCCCGGCCGAGCGAGACCTCCAGCGCCGAGCCGAGCACGTCCAGTAGGAAGCCGACGTCGCTCTCCGGGACCTCGGGGACGTCGGGCACCGGGCCGTCCACCGGTTCGTCGGTCAGCCCGACGTAGGTGCGTCCGTCGCCCTGCGGCAGCACCAGCACGAAGCGGTTGGACTCGCCGGGTACGGGGATGTGCAGCCCCGCGCCCAGGCGGCCCAGCGCCGGGGTGCGCAGCACCAGATGGGTGCCCCGGGAGGGCCGCAGGCGCAGGGCCGGGTCGAGCCCGCCGGCCCAGACACCGGCCGCGTTGACGACCGCGCGGGCCTCGATCCGGCCTTCCGCGCCGGTCAGTTCGTCCCGGATGCGCGCCCCGCCCGCGTCCAGCGCCAGCGCCCGCACCCGGGTCAGGACGTGCGCCCCGTGCGCGGCGGCGGTGCGCGCCAGCGCGGTGACCAGGCGCGCGTCGTCGGAGAGCTGGCCGTCCCAGGAGAGCAGCCCGCCGCGCAGCCCGGCGGACCGCAGCGGGGGCGCCAGGTGGCGGGTCTCCACCGCGGACAGGCCGCGGGGGCCGGGCAGGGTGGCCCGGGAGGTGTGCGCCGAGGCGCGCAGCAGGTCGCCGGCGTGCAGCCCGGCCCGTACCAGCGCCGCCTGCGGGCGGGAGACCAGCGGGGTGAGCGGCAGCACGAACGGCTGGGCGCGCACCAGGTGCGGGGCGGTGCGCTCCATCAGCACGCCGCGTTCGACGGCGCTCTCGTGGGCGACGTCGAGCTGCCCGCCGGCCAGGTAGCGCAGCCCGCCGTGGATCAGCTTGGAACTCCACCGGGAGGTGCCGAAGGCCAGGTCGTGGGCGTCGATCGCGGCGACGGACAGGCCGCGCGCGGCGGCGTCCAGGGCCACCCCGGCGCCGGTCGCGCCCAGGCCGACGACCAGCAGGTCCACCCGCCGTCCGCCGGCCAGGTCGGCCAGTTCACGGCGGCGGCGCTCGGCGTGCAGGGAGTTCAGGGGGCCGGAGGTCATGGCGCGAGGGTCCTTTCCAGCAGGGTGCGCAGCTCGTCCAGGAAGTCGGCCTCGCCGAGCCCGGGGGCGGCCTCGTCGGCCATGGTGCGCAGCGAGAGCGTGAACGACTGGATGACCAGCAGCAGCGAGCGGGCCTGGAGTTCGGGGTGGGCCGGGCGGACCGAGCCGTCGGCGTGGCCCTCGGCGAGTGCGCCGGTGAGCAGCCCGAGCAGGGCGTCCTGGGTGGCGCCGCGCCGGTCGAGCATGTACGGAAGCAGCAGCTCGGGGTCGACGTCGAGGATCTTGTGGAAGAGCGGGTGGGCGCGGAACGCCGCCACCCCCGCCACCAGTCCGCCGACGAGCCGGCCTCTGGTCGGCACGCCGGGGTCCGCCTCCGGCATCACCGACATCGCGACCGCGATCCACTCCCGGGTCATCAGGTCGCCGACCAGAGTCCGCACATCCGGCCAGCGCCGGTAGAGCGTCATCCGGGAGACCCCGGCCCGCCGGGCCACGTCGGTCAGCGTGGTGCGGCGCACCCCGACGGCCAGGACGCAGTCCCGGGCCGCGTCGAGCACGACGTCGGCGTCCGCATGGTTGTGACGAATGGGCGTCATCTGTCACAGTGTAATGCCAGTGGAGCCGGGGGGCGCGTACCAGGAGCCCCCGTCCCGACGACGGTGAGGAACGACCGAAGTGGACATGTTGTGGAGCGGCTGGGGCGACCCGGCCCGGGCGAAACCGCTGCCGGACTCGGTGACCGGCCTGCTGCGCGAGCTGCTGGGCGTCACCCCCCTGGAAACCGCGCCGCCCGCGCTGGAGGACGTCGAGGCCCCGCCCACCCCGCTCGGCCC
>NZ_PVLV01000366.1 GCF_002982015.1 Streptomyces solincola | reverse complement strand
CCGCCCGCACCGCCCGCACGGCGCCCCCGCACCGCCCCTCGGAGTGAACGGCGGCGCTGGACTGGCACTCCGCTTGACCGAGTGCTAATCGCGGTCATAGTCTCAGGCCTGGCACTCCCGCCTGGAGAGTGCCAACACAGCGACGGGCAGGTCCGGCACCCGCGACGACGGATCGACCTGGTCGCCACCTCAGACAGTTGACCCCGTGAGATCTCCGAAGGGGGAGGTCGGATCGTGACGACCACCAGCTCCAAGGTTGCCATCAAGCCGCTCGAGGACCGCATCGTGGTCCAGCCGCTCGACGCCGAGCAGACCACCGCCTCTGGCCTGGTCATCCCGGACACTGCCAAGGAGAAGCCCCAGGAGGGCGTCGTCCTGGCCGTGGGCCCGGGCCGCTTCGAGAACGGCGAGCGCCTGCCGCTCGACGTCAAGACCGGCGACATCGTGCTGTACAGCAAGTACGGCGGCACCGAGGTGAAGTACAGCGGCGAGGAGTACCTCGTCCTCTCGGCTCGCGACGTCCTCGCGATCGTCGAGAAGTAGTCCACCTCAGCGGCAGCAACCGCGGCGCGAGCCGCGGGACGCCTCCGCGACATGCTTTGCGAGCTGCGCCCCTGGCCCCCCGCCGACAACGCCGGGCGCGAGGGGCGCGGTTCGTTTTCACCGGCGATGGCGGCCGCCCGGCGCGGCCGAGGATCGCAATCGAGAGGACTTGGAACGCTCCCATGGCGAAGATTCTGAAGTTCGACGAGGACGCCCGTCGCGCCCTTGAGCGCGGCGTCAACAAGCTCGCCGACACCGTCAAGGTGACCATCGGCCCCCGCGGCCGCAACGTCGTCATCGACAAGAAGTTCGGCGCCCCGACCATCACCAACGACGGCGTCACCATCGCCCGCGAGGTCGAGGTCGAGGACCCGTACGAGAACCTCGGCGCCCAGCTGGTGAAGGAGGTGGCGACCAAGACCAACGACATCGCGGGTGACGGCACCACCACCGCCACCGTGCTCGCCCAGGCCCTGGTCCGCGAGGGCCTGCGCAACGTCGCCGCCGGCGCCTCCCCGGCCGCCCTGAAGAAGGGCATCGACGCCGCGGTCAAGGCCGTGTCCGAGGACCTCCTCGCCACCGCGCGCCCGATCGACGACAAGACCGACATCGCCGCCGTCGCCGCCCTGTCCGCCCAGGACAGCCAGGTCGGCGAGCTCATCGCCGAGGCGATGGACAAGGTCGGCAAGGACGGCGTCATCACCGTCGAGGAGTCCAACACCTTCGGTCTGGAGCTGGACTTCACCGAGGGCATGGCCTTCGACAAGGGCTACCTCTCGCCGTACATGGTGACCGACCAGGAGCGTATGGAGGCCGTCCTCGACGACCCGTACATCCTGATCCACCAGGGCAAGATCGCCTCCATCCAGGACCTGCTGCCGCTGCTGGAGAAGGTCATCCAGGCCGGTGGCTCCAAGCCGCTGCTGATCATCGCCGAGGACGTCGAGGGCGAGGCCCTGTCGACCCTGGTCGTCAACAAGATCCGCGGCACCTTCAACGCGGTCGCGGTCAAGGCCCCCGGCTTCGGCGACCGCCGCAAGGCGATGCTCGGCGACATGGCCGCCCTCACCGGCGCCACCGTCATCGCCGAGGAGGTCGGCCTCAAGCTCGACCAGGCCGGTCTGGACGTGCTGGGCACCGCCCGCCGCGTCACCGTCACCAAGGACGACACCACCATCGTCGACGGCGGCGGCGCCGGCGACGAGGTGACCGGCCGGGTGAACCAGATCAAGGCCGAGATCGAGACCACCGACTCCGACTGGGACCGCGAGAAGCTCCAGGAGCGCCTCGCCAAGCTGGCCGGCGGCGTGTGCGTGATCAAGGTCGGCGCCGCCACCGAGGTGGAGCTGAAGGAGAAGAAGCACCGTCTGGAGGACGCCATCTCCGCGACCCGCGCCGCGGTCGAGGAGGGCATCGTCTCCGGTGGCGGCTCCGCGCTGGTCCACGCCGTCAAGGTGCTGGAGGGCAACCTCGGCAAGGAGGGCGACGAGGCCACCGGTGTCGCCGTCGTCCGCCGCGCCGCCGTCGAGCCGCTGCGCTGGATCGCCGAGAACGCCGGCCTCGAGGGCTACGTGATCACCGCCAAGGTGGCCGAGCTGGAGAAGGGCCAGGGCTTCAACGCCGCCACCGGCGAGTACGGCGACCTGGTCAAGGCCGGCGTCATCGACCCGGTCAAGGTCACCCGCTCCGCCCTGGAGAACGCCGCCTCCATCGCCTCCCTGCTCCTCACGACCGAGACCCTGGTCGTGGAGAAGAAGGAGGAGGAGCCGGCCGACGCCGGTCACGGTCACGGCCACTCCCACTGACCGCCGGCGGCCGTGAGGCCGCGCCGGTGAGACGTACGAGGCCCGGTGCCCCCGTCGCGGGGGCACCGGGCCTCGGTGCGTCACCGGTCCTCCTACGCCGAGCGGCTCAGCTCCGCCGGGACGACGGGATCGGCGAACGGCAGCCCGCGCGCGTACCGCTCCAGCTCCGCCAGCGCCGCGTCCGCCATCCGGTGCAGCTCGTTGCCGAGCGAGCCGGCGACATGCGGGGTGAGCAGCACGTTCGGCAGCGAGTAGAGCGGCGATGCGGGCGGCGGCACGTCCGGGTCGGTCACGTCCAGCACCGCGCTCAGCCGCCCCGAGACGAGCTGCGGCAGAAGCGCGCCTTCGTCGACGAGCGAGCCGCGCGAGGTGTTGACCAGCGTCGCCCCGTCCGGCATCAGCGCGAGCTGCCGTCCGCCGATCATGCGGTATGTGGCGGGGAGCTGCGGCGCGTGCACCGAGACCACGTCGGAGCGGGCGCACAGCTCGTCCAGACCGGCGCGCACCGCGCCGAGCGCGGCCGCCTCGGTGTCGGTGACGTACGGGTCGTACAGCAGCACCTCCAGGTCGAAGGGGCGCAGCAGCTCGATCACCCGCCGCCCGATCCGGGAGGCGCCGACGACGCCGACGGTACGGCGGTAGTTGCCGCTGTCGGCCAGCTCGGCCAGCCAGTCGTGGCCGGCCCGCAGCTCCTCGTAGCGGCGGGCGGCCCGGCCCACCCGCTTGCCGGCCAGCAGGATCACCGCGAGCGTGTACTCGGCGACCGGCAGCGCGTTGGCGGCGGCCGCCGAGGTGACCGCGATGCCCCGCTCCCAGCAGGCGGCGGTGACATGGTGCTTGACCGAGCCGGCCGCGTGCACCACGGCCCGCAGCCGGGGCGCCCGCGCCAGCACCTCCGCGGTCAGCGGGGTGGCGCCCCAGCAGGTGAAGAGCACCTCCGCGTCGGCGAGCGCGGCGGCGACCGCCGGGGTGGGCGCGGTCAGGTCGTGCGCGACCAGCCCGGGGTCGGTCCGGCTCAGCTCGGCCAGCCTGGCGCGGTGGGCGTCGGTGAGCAGCCGCTCGGGGATGCCGGGGCCCATCGCCAGCAGCAGCGCGGGCCGGTCCTCCGGTCGGCGCGGGGGCGCCGGCGCGGGCCGGTCGTCCGGCTGCCGCTCCGGTCGGCGGGCGGGCCGGTTGTCAGTGGCGGGGTGCATGGTGGAAGTCGAACTCCTCACAGGGTTCGCATGGGGTGTCCTCGCCGGGGTCACTTGACGCTGCCGGCGGTCAGTCCGGCCTTCCAGTGGCGTTGGAGGGAGACGAAGGCGACGACGAGCGGCACGACGGCGAGCAGCGAGCCGGTGACGACGAGGGGGTAGAAGCCGGGTTCGGCGTGGGCGTTGCTGTTCCACGCGTACAGGCCGAGGCTCAGCGGGAAGAGCCGCTGGTCGGAGAGCATCACCAGGGGGAGGAAGAAGTTGTTCCAGATGGCGGTGAACTGGAAGAGGAAGACGGTCACCAGACCGGGCGTCACCATGGGCAGGCCGACGGAGAAGAAGGTGCGCAGCTCCCCGGCGCCGTCGATACGCGCCGCCTCCAGCGCCTCGCCGGGTATGTAGCCGGCGCAGAACACCCGGGAGAGGTACACCCCGAAGGGGTTGACCAGCACGGGCACGAGCACCGCCCCGTAGGTGTTGACCAGACCGGTCTCGGTGGCCAGCAGGTACATCGGCAGCGCCAGGGCGGTCCCGGGCACCAGCACGCCCATCAGCACGACGCCGAACAGCTTCTCCTTGCCGCGGAAGTCGTAGGTCTCGAAGGCGTAGCCGGCCGCGACGCAGACGAACGAGCAGACCAGGGCCCCGCCGCCGGCGTAGAGGAGGCTGTTGAGGTACCAGCGGAAGTAGATCCCGTCGCCGTAGTCAGAGAGCCGGGCGAGGTTGCCGCCGAGGTCGAAGCCCTCGAAGGAGAAGGCGTCGCCGCCGAGCAGCCCGCCGGCGTCCTTGGTGGCGGCGGTGACCAGCCAGACGAGGGGGAAGAGCATGTAGAGGGAGGCCAGCAGCAGGGCGCCGTTGACGGCCGTCTTCGACATCCAGCGGCTCTGGCCGGGCCGGCCGGTCCCGGCGGGGGCGGTGGTGCTCATGCCGTGCGCTCCTTGCGGTTTCCGGCCAGCCGGGTGACGGCGAACGAGAGCAGCGCGGCGGTGAGGGCGAGCAGCACGGAGGCGGCCGCCGCGAGCCCGTAGTCGTTGCGGTCGAACGCCGCGGTGTACGCGTACATGTTCGGCGTCCAGGTGGAGGTGACGGCCGAGCCGGTGCCCTTGTTGAGGATCAGCGGCTCGGTGAACAACTGGAGCGAGCCGATCACGGTGAACAGGGCGACCATCACCACGGACGCCCGGATGAGAGGGAGTTTGACGGCGAAGGCGGTGCGCCAGGCGCCGGCCCCGTCCACGGTGGCCGCCTCCAGCACGGAGCGGTCGATGGCCTGGAGGGCGGCGTAGAAGATGACCATGTTGTAGCCGAGCCACTCCCACAGCGCGATGTTGACCACGGAGGGCAGGGCGCCGGAGGGGGAGAAGAAGTCGAAGCCGACGCCCCCGGCCTCCATGGCCTTCACCACCGGGCTGAGCTGGGGCGTGTAGAGGTACACCCAGATCAGCGCGGCGATGATGCCGGGCACGGCGTGCGGCAGGAACAGCGCGAGCTGGAAGAAGCGGCGGGCCCGGGCCAGCGCCGAGTCCAGCAGCAGCGCCAGCGCCAGGCCGCCGGCGAGCAGCAGCGGGATGTAGACCAGGCAGTAGCCGAGCAGCACGAGGAAGCCGTCGCGGAAGGCCGGGTCGCCCAGCGCCGAGGTGTAGTTGCCGAGCCCGCTGAAGACGGTCTCGGCCCCGCCGAAGCCGAGCCCGGACTGCCGCTCGGTGAACAGGCTGAGCCAGACCGCGTAGCCGATCGGGACCACCATCACGGCGGTGAACAGCACGAAGAACGGCGCGAGGAGGAGGGCCGCCGCTCCCGCCCGGGCCCGCGC
>NZ_PVLV01000365.1 GCF_002982015.1 Streptomyces solincola | reverse complement strand
CTGCACGACGTCACCGAACTCGGCGTAGCACATGTGCGTGGGGAGCTGGGTGTCCGGCCGCACCCAGCCGGAGACCGCCGCGTACAACGCCCAGGGCTATCTCTTCGACGCGGTCGTACGGCATCCGGTGACCGTGGTCTGAGGGCCGCCGCCCTCGGTTCCGGCCCCGGGCCGCCAGGACGGCCCGGGGCCGGGGAGCCGGTCTCAGGACCCGGCCAGCTCCTCGCGGACCGTGCGGGCCGCCGCGACCAGGTTCTCCAGCGACGCACGGGTCTCCGGCCAGCCGCGGGTCTTCAGCCCGCAGTCCGGGTTGACCCAGAGCCGTTCGGCCGGGATGGCCTCCAGACCGGTGCGCAGCAGGGCCGCTGCCTCCTCGGCGCTCGGCACCCTGGGGGAGTGGATGTCGTAGACACCCGGCCCGGCCTCGCGCGGATAGCCGTGCCCGGCCAGCTCGCGGGCGATCTGCATGTGGGAGCGGGCCGCCTCCAGGCTGATGACGTCGGCGTCGAGGTCGTCGATGGCCTGCACGACGTCACCGAACTCGGCGTAGCACATGTGCGTGTGGATCTGGGTGTCCGGCCGCACCCCGGCGGTGGTCAGCCGGAACGCCTCGGTCGCCCACGCCAGGTAGCCGGCGTGGTCGGCGGCCCGCAGCGGCAGGGTCTCCCGCAGCGCCGGCTCGTCCACCTGGATGACCGAGGTGCCGGCCGCCTCCAGGTCGGCGACCTCGTCGCGCAGGGCGAGCGCCACCTGCCGGGCGGTCTCGCCCAGCGGCTGGTCGTCGCGGACGAAGGACCAGGCCAGCATGGTGACCGGGCCGGTCAGCATGCCCTTGACCGGCCGGCCGGTGAGCGACTGGGCGTACGAGGTCCAGCGCACCGTCATGGGCTCGGGGCGGGAGATGTCGCCGGCCAGGATCGGCGGCCGGACGTAGCGGGTGCCGTAGGACTGCACCCAGCCGTGCTGCGTCGCCAGGTAGCCGGTGAGCTGCTCGGCGAAGTACTGGACCATGTCGTTGCGCTCGGGTTCGCCGTGCACCAGCACGTCCAGGCCGGTCTTCTCCTGGAAGGAGACGACCTCCTGGATCTCCGCCCGGATGCGCTCCTCGTAGCCCGCGGTGGACACCCGGCCGGCCCTCAGGTCGGCGCGGGCGGCGCGCAGTTCGCCGGTCTGCGGGAACGAGCCGATGGTGGTGGTCGGCAGCAGCGGCAGCCGCAGGTGGGCGCGCTGGGCGGCGGCCCGCTCGGCGTACGGCTGGGAGCGGCGCCCGTCGGCGTCGGTGACCGCGGCGGCGCGGGCCCGCACGGCCGGGTCCCGGGTGATCGGCGAGTTCGCCCGGGAGGCCAGGTCGGCCCGGTTGGCGGCCAGTTCGGCGGAGATGGCGCCGGCGCCCTGGGCCAGGCCCCTGGCCAGGGTGGCGATCTCGGCGGTCTTCTGCCGGGCGAAGGCCAGCCAGCGCAGGATCTGCGGGTCGACGTCCCGCTCGGCGGCGGCGTCCAGCGGGACGTGCAGCAGCGAGCAGGAGGCGGACACGTCGACCCGGTCGGCCAGGCCCAGCAGGGTGCCGAGCACCGACAGGGACTTCTCCAGGTCCCCGACCCAGATGTTGCGGCCGTCGACCACGCCGGCGACCAGCCGCTTGCCGGGCAGCCCGCCGACCGCGGCCAGCGCCTCCAGGTTGCCGGCGGCCGGGCCGGTGAAGTCCAGCGCCAGGCCCTCGACCGGGGCCTTGGCCAGCACCGGCAGTGCCTCGCCCAGCCGGTCGAAGTAGGACGCCACCAGCAGCTTCGGCCGGTCGGTCAGGCCGCCGAGGTCGCGGTAGGCGCGGGCGGCGGCGTTCAGCTCGGCCGGGGTGCGGTCCTGGACCAGGGCGGGCTCGTCGAGCTGCACCCACTCGGCGCCCGCGGCCCGCAGGTCGGCCAGCACCTCCGCGTACACCGGCAGCAGCCGGTCCAGCAGGGTCAGCGGTTCGAAGGCGGGGTCCACGCCGGGAGCGGGCTTGGCCAGCAGCAGGTAGGTGACCGGGCCGACCAGCACCGGACGGGCGCTCAGCCCCTCGCCGAGGGCCTCGGCCAGCTCGGCGACCTGCCGGGCGGAGTCGGCGGTGAAGACGGTGTCCGGGCCCAGTTCGGGCACCAGGTAGTGGTAGTTGGTGTCGAACCACTTCGTCATCTCCAGCGGGGCGGCCTCCTGGGTGCCCCGGGCCATGGCGAAGTAGCCGTCCAGCGGGTCGGCGGCGACCGCCTCGCGGTGCCGGCGGGGAATGGCGCCGACCATCACGGTGGTGTCGAGGACGTGGTCGTAGAACGAGAAGTCGCCGGTCGGCACCTCGTGGACGCCGGCCTCGGCGAGCCGGCGCCGGTTGGCCCGGCGCAGCTCGGCGCCGGTGTCCCGGAGGGCGTCGGCGGTGACCCGGCCCTTCCAGTAGCCCTCGATCGCCTTCTTCAGTTCCCGCTGCTGTCCCTGGCGGGGGTAGCCGTACACGGTGGCCCGTGCTGCCGCGGCTGCGGACTTCGATGTCACGGAGATCTCCTTCGCGAGATGAATCCCTGAGATCCCGGCAGACGGGACCGAGGACGGCGAAGGGTGTGACCGACCGGGCGAGGACGACCCCGCGCGGCGGGGCGCGGTCGTCCGCCTGGTATGGGGGCCGACCCTCCCTCGGGGTCACCGGGATGTCCGCGCGCGGAACCGTCCGCACGCGGGCAACGGGCAGGTCTTCGGACTCGCGGGCGCGCCCTCCGTGACCGGAGGACACCTACTGGCCGTCGCTTCCCAGGCCCCTGCGGGCCCAGTGCGTATGACGGCGGTCGTTCCCACTCACCGCTGCGGGGCAGTCCCGGATTCCCACCGGGTTCCCTCTTGCGACGCCTTCCGCCTGGCGGACGGGGGCGAACCAGTTGCGTCCGCCACCCTACGGGCCGGAGGGCGGACCCGTCCGGGTGCGTCCAGGATCCGGGAAGTGACCTGGGACACGCGGCGGCGCGGCTACCGGTCGCCGACCAGGACCGCCACCAGCCTGCGCACCCGGTCGGCGCGGGCGGCGGGGCCCGACCAGGACGCCATCAGGATGTGGTGCAGGGTCCCGGTGAAGGCCAGCGCCACCGCCTCGGTGTCCGTGCCGTCCGGCAGCCGGCCCCGCTTCCGTTCGGCGTCCAGGTAGCCGGTGACGTCGCGTTCGATGGTGGCGAGCCCGGGCGCCCCGGCCTCCTGGGCGGCGCGGAACCGCTCGGCGGCGCCGGACCGGGTGGCGGCGACCGCGATGACCGCCGGGTGCAGCGAGCCCAGCAGCCCGTCGGCCAGCGCGGTGAGGTTGCCCGCCACGGTGCCGTCGCCGGCCCGCCCGGACAGCTCCCGCGCCTGGCGCGCGGTACGGGCGAACCGGTCCAGGACCAGCTCCGCGACGAAGGCGTCCAGACCCTCGAAGTGGGTGTGCAGCACGCCCTTGGCGCAGCCCGCCTCGGTCGTCACCGCCCGGCTGGTCAGCGCGGCCGGGCCGCCCTCGGTCAGCACCCGCTCGGCGGCGTCGAACAGCCTGCCGCGCAGATCGGGGATGGCTACTCCACGCGGTGACATAGGGCCCTCGGCTCCCTCCGGACGGCGCTGGAACGGCGCCCAGGGTACCGGAGCGATGGACAGTACGGGCACGCGCCCATACTGTTTGGGCGAGCGCCCATTGTGAGGACTCGGGACTGTCGCCTGCCGTCCCGAGACGCTTTCGTGCGCTTTTCTACATCTGAGTCACTTCTCCGCCTTTCCTGCCGTTTCCTCGCTCACCAAGGAGTCGATGCCGTGAACCGCACCGAGCCGCCCGTCGCCAACACCGAGCAGGCCGAGGCCTGGAACGGCTACGAGGGCGAGCACTGGGCCCGCCACCAGGACCGCTGGAACGCGGTCAACGACGGCTTCAACGAGCCCCTGCTCAACGCCGCCGCCATCGGCGCCGGCGACCGGGTCCTGGACGTCGGGTGCGGCTCCGGCCGCACCACCCGGCTGGCCGCCCGGCGCGCCGGGGACGGCGCGGCCACCGGCCTGGACCTGTCCGGCCCGATGCTGGCGCGGGCCCGGGAGGCGGCCGACCGCGAGGGCGTGGCCAACGCCGCCTTCGTCCAGGGCGACGCCCAGGTCCACCCCTTCGAGCCGGCCTCCTTCGACCGGGCGGTCAGCCGCTTCGGGGTGATGTTCTTCGCCGACCCGGCGGCCGCCTTCGGCGCCATCGGACGGGCGGTGCGCCCCGGCGGGCGGCTTGCCTTCGTCTGCCCGGCGGACCCGGACGGCAACGACTGGCTGACCGTCCTGAGCACGCTGAAGGACCTGGTGCCGATGGGCGGCATCGGAGCCCCCGGACAGCCCGGGATGTTCTCGCTGGCCGACCCGGCCGCCATCCGCGCGGTGCTCGCCGCGGCGGGCTGGACCAACCCGGGCGTGCACCGGGTGGAGGCGTACGGGGAGTGGGGCGCCGACGCCGGCGACGTGGCCGCCTTCATGGCGGGCATGGGACCGGGCCGGCACCTGCTGGGGAGGCTGGACCCAGGACAGCGGGCGGAGGCCGGCCGCCGGCTCACCGAGGCGCTGCGCCGGTACGAGCGCCCCGACGGCCCGCTGCGGCTGCGCAGCACCGCCTGGCTGGTCACCGCCGAACGCCCGGAGTGAGCCCCGCCGGCGCACCCGGCAGGGGCGCCCCGCGCGGGGTACGCCGGACGGCCGGCCGCTGGTGAGCGGCCGGCCGTCGGCGGTCCCGGGGACTCGCCGGTCCCGGGGCGGGGATCCCTAGTACGGGCCGTTGACGTTGTCGATGGAGCCGTAGCGGTCGGCCGCGTAGTTGCAGGCGGCGACGATGTTGGCGACCGGGTCGTAGCTGTCGGTGGAGGTGCCGGCCACGTGGTACGCCTGGAAGGTCGGGTCGATCACCTGGAGCAGGCCCTTGGAGGGGGTGCCGTTGACGGCGTTGACGTCCCAGTTGTTGATCGCCAGCGGGTTGCCGGCGGACTCGCGCATGATGTTGCGATGGATGCCGTCGTAGCTGCCGGGGATGCCGTTCTCCGCCATGACGTCCAGCGCCTCGCGGATCCAGCCGTCCAGGTTGTCGGCGTAGGCGGCCGGCTTCGCCGCGGCCGGGGCGGCGGTCTTGGCGGCGGTCTTCGCCACGGCGGGCGCGGCCGCGGCCTTCGCGCCGACCGCGAGCCTCAGGCCCGGACGGATCAGCGAGGGGTCGGCGCCGATGGTGGAGCGGTTGGCCTCGTACAGGCTCTTCCAGCCGCCGCTGACCTGGTGGGCCCGGGCGATCTTGGACAGGGTGTCGCCGAGGACCACCGAGTACGAGGCGGGGGCGGCCGTGGCGGCCTTGGCCTGGGCGACGGCCGCGACGGCCGCGACGGGCGCGGCGGCCGGGGCGGCGTGGGCGGTGGCCGCGCCGATCACCGGCAGGGCGAGAGCGGCGCCGCCGGCTCCGACCGCGACCAGGCGGCGGACGAGGGCGCTGTTGCGGACACGGCGGTGCTTACCCGTTGCGTGCATGGTGCTTTCCTCTCCGGCGCCTGCGAGGTGAGCTGTCGGGTTCGGGCTGGAGTTGCCCGGTCGCGGAAATGCGCGACTTCACCCCAAGCCGTGCCGCTGTGCGGTCCGGCGCTTACCTGGGTCCCCCGCTCCTGCCGTACGTGGGTTCAGTGGATGCGTGTCCGGACGGCGGCAGGATTCGGCGTTCCACCCGGAATGACGGTGACCGTAAGCGAGCCGAACGGCCGGAACAAGCGCGGATCTTGAGAGCGCGGCCGAGCGGGAAGGTCATTTCACGTAATGGATCTCCGGCGGAATTCTGGTGGCCCGTCAATTCCCGTGCCGGAAAGGGGCGGCCGGGATTTGAATAATGCGCATGTCATTTCGGTCCGGTGATGGACATCACGGGTCTGCGTTCGCGATCATAAGTCACCCTATATAAGCCCTAATTGACCTATAGGGGCCTTCAGCGCTAAAGGGCCATGTCATAGCAAAACGGACAGAAGGGTCGGTCCGGGAGGTGTACGGGGTCACCAGGCGATGTCGTCGACCAGGAACTCCACCGGCTCCCGCTCGCCGCCCTCCGGCGACTGCTCCGTCCACATCACCTTGCCGGTCGCCGTGTAGCGGGTGCCCCAGCGCTCCGCGAACTGCGCCACCAGGTACAGGCCGCGCCCGCCCTCGTCCGTGGCGGCCGCCCGCCGCAGATGCGGCGAGGTGCTGCTGCCGTCGGACACCTCGCAGGTCAGCCACCGCTCGTACAGCATCCGCACATGGATCGGCGCCGATCCGTACCGGATCGCGTTGGTGACCAGCTCGCTCAGCATCAGCTCGGTGGTGAAGCCGATCTCCGTCAGCCCCCACGCCTCGAGCTGCCGCCCGCACGCCGCCCGGACGTCGGCCACCGCCGCCGGGTCGGCCGGCACGTCGAAGTCCGCCACCCGGGAGCGGTCCACCAGCTTCGTACGGGCCACCAGCAGTGCGATGTCGTCCCGCCGCCGCGAAGGCACCAGCGTCTCCACCACCGTCCGGCAGGTCTCCTCCGGCGAGCGCCCCGGGTGCCCCGCCAGCGCCGAGCGCAGCGTCCGCAGCCCCGTCTCCACATCCCGCTCCCGGTGCTCCACCAGCCCACCGGTGTACATCACCAGCGAGCTGCCCTCCGCCAGCTCCAGCTCCGCCGTCTCGTACGGCGCCCCGCCCAGCCCCAGCGGCGGCGCCACCGGCACCTCCGGTGCGTGCACCTGCCCGTCCACCCCGACCACCAGCGGCGCGAAGTGCCCGGCGCTCGCCACCACCGCCCGGCCCGCCACCGGGTCGTACACCGCGTACAGGCAGGTCGCCCCCGTCACCGCGGAGGCCCCGCCGCCCTCCTCCTCCTGGTCGATCCGGGACACCAGCTCGTCCAGATGGCCCAGCAGCTCGTCCGGCGGCAGATCCAGCGCCGAGAAGTTGTGCACCGCCGTGCGCAGCCGCCCCATGGTCGCCGCCGCGTGCAGCCCGTGCCCCACCACGTCCCCCCCCAC
>NZ_PVLV01000364.1 GCF_002982015.1 Streptomyces solincola | reverse complement strand
CCCGCCGAGGGCCGCACCGCCGTCGGCCAGGTCTTCGACGCCGTCGGCAGCCGCACCGTGTGGACCGGCGACGACCCCGCCACCGGCAGCGCCACCCGGCTCAAGCTCGTCGCCAACAGCTGGGTGCTCGCCGCCACCGGCGCCGCCGGCGAGGCCCTGGCCCTGGCCAAGGGCCTCGACGTCGACCCGCACGCCTTCTTCGAGGTCATCGCCGGCGGCCCGCTCGACATGGGCTACCTGCGCGCCAAGTCCGAGCTGGTCCTGGAGGACCGGCTCACCCCCGCCTCCTTCGCGGTCGGCACCGCCGAGAAGGACGCCCGGCTCATCGTCCGCGCCGGCGAGCAGCACGGCGTACGCCTCGACGTCGCCGCCGCCTGCGCCGAACGCTTCCGCCGCGCCGCCGCCCAGGGCCGCGGCGACCAGGACATGGCCGCCGCCTACTACGCCAGCTTCGACGGCTCCGCCGCCTCCTGACGCCGACGGAACCCCGGCCGGGAGCCCGGTCTCCCGCACGGCACGGACGGCGGGGGGACCGGCGGTGGTGGGACGCCTCCGATCCCACGCCCGGCCGCGGGGTCGCAACTCCGGCCGCCTGGACGGGACTTCGGTCGCGCGGCACCGGACCGCCGGCCGCGGCGGTCTTTCCCTCGAACGGCCCCGCCGCCCGCCCGCGCTCTGTACGATCCCAGGGCCGGTACGGGGAGCACGGCGACGGGGAGCACGGCACAGGGGGTCCCATGCCAGGTCACGACCGCACGACGTCCGGGCGAAGGCGCCGCCGCCACCGCGCCGCCGCGAGCTGCGCGCTCGCGGCGCTGATCGCCGGCTGCTCGGCCGGCGACCCGCAGCGCGCTCCGGCCGGACCCAGCCCCGCACCGGCGGCCCCGTCCTCGGCCTCCGCCGACCCCGTGCCCGGCGAACAGCCCGCCGTCCGCTTCACCGCCGACCCGGCGCGCGTCCCGGAGAACGCCGCCCAGGCCGAGGCGCTCACCGACCGGGTCGCCTTCCAACCCGCCGACTGGGGGCCGGACTTCCGGGCCGAGGCCGCGCCCGAGAGCCGCCCGCGCACCGTCGCCGCGCTCGACGGGCAGTGCCGCTGGCAGCGCGTCCCCCTGCCGCCCGGCGTGCTGGCCTCCCGCTCCCGCTACGCCTGGCTGCCCGGCTCGGCCGGCAAGGGACCGCTGCGGGTCACCGCCGTCGTCACCGTGTACGCCACCGAGCAGGCCGCCGACCGGGAGCTGGCCGACGCCCTGGAGCAGTCGCTGCGCTGCCCCGAGCAGCAGATCCGGGACGGCGAGCGGGTCGGCGGACTGCAGTCGGCCGCCAGCCCGTTCGGCGTGCACGGCCAGCAGTGGGCCGACGACCACGTGATCGAGCAGGGCTTCTACGCCACCCCGGACGGCGCCCGCCCCTACTCCTGGGGCGTCGGCCGGATCGGCGCCGTCACCATCGGCGTGTCGGTCCGCGGCGGCGCGGGCCACACCCCGCAGGACCTGCTGGTGCAGGCCAACGCACCGATGGCCGGCATGGGGGAGCGGGTCAAGGCCCGCCTCGGACGGGAGGGCTGATGGAACCCCTGCACCGCACCGACCCGGCCCGGATCGCCGGCCACCGGCTGCTCGGCCGGCTCGGCGAGGGCGGCATGGGCGTCGTCTACCTGGCCCGCTCGCCCCGAGGCCCGCTGGTGGCGCTGAAGGTGGTCCGCCGGGAGTACGCCGACGACCCCGGCTTCCGGGAACGCTTCCGGCGCGAGGCGGACATCGCCCAGCGCGTCGCCGGCCGCTGGACGGCGGCCCCGGCCGGCGCGGACCCGGACGCCGACGAACCCTGGCTCGCCACCGCTTTCCTGCCCGCCCCCTCGCTCGCCGAGGCCGTCGCCCGCCACGGGCCGCTGCCCGAGGCGTCGGTACGCGTCCTGGCGGCCCGCCTCGCCGAGGCGCTCACCGCGCTGCACGCCGGCGGCCTGGTGCACCGCGACCTCAAGCCGGGCAACGTGCTGCTCGCCCACGACGGACCGCGGCTGATCGACTTCGGCATCGCCCGCGCCGCCGACGACACCGGGCTCACGGCCACCGGACTGATCATCGGCACCCCCGGCTACCTGCCGCCGGAGGCGGCGGACGGCCGCCCCGGCGACCAGGTCGGGCCCGCCGGCGACGTCTTCGCGCTGGGCTGCGTCCTGGCGTACGCGGCCACCGGACGCCCGCCGTTCGGCGCCGGCCCCGTGGACGCCCTGCTCTACCGGGCCGTGCACGACGAACCGGACCTCGACGGCGTACCCGCCGAACTGGCCGCCACCGCCCGCCGCTGCCTGGCCAAGGACCCCGGACAGCGGCCCACCGCGGCCGAGTTGGCCGCGCTCGCCGACCCGCCGGCCGACCGGGACCCCGGGCCGGGCGCCGCCCGCCGGGCCGACCCGGACGACGCCGACCCGCCGGACTGGCTGCCCCCGGCCCTGGTCCGGCTCGTCGCGGAACGCTCGACCGCCGCGCTGGCGCTGCCGGACATCCAGGACACCCGGATCGACGCCCCCTCCGCCGCTGACGCCCCCTCCGGCGCGGCTCCGCCACCGGCCGGCCGCCCGGGCCCCGGACCCACCGACGAGGCGGCGGGTCCGGCGGCTGCGCACGCTGAGGCGGCGGGTGGACGGGCCGAGGCGGCAGGCGCGCAAGCTGACGCGGCGGGCGCGCATGCTGAGGTGGTGGTCCCGCAGGCCCAGCCGGCGGGAGGACAGGCCGAGCCGGCAGGCGCGCAGGCCAAGCCGGCAGGCGCACGGGGCGAGGCGGGCGGCGCCGACGAGCCCGTGCCGTCCGGGGCGGACACCGCCCCGGACGACCCGCACGCGCCCGCGACCGCGGGAGAGCCCGCCCCGTCCGGCGACGCCGTACCCGCCGACGCCGGGCCCGCCAGCCGTCCCCGCCGCCGGGTCCTGCTCGCCGCGGCGGGCGGCGCCCTGCTGCTCACCGCCGGCGCCGGCACTGCCCTGTGGGCGCGCGCACGCGACGAGGACACCGCAGCTTCCGCCGACGACCCCAGGCCCCACCACACGATCGCCCTGCACGGCGACCTCACCGGCCCCGACCGAGCCACCGGGCGCGCCCAGGAACAGGGTCTGCGGCTGGCCGTCGAGCAGTTCAACTCCCGCCCCGGGCAGCCCTTCCGGTTCACCGTGCGCACCGAGGACGACGGCGGCGACCCGGTCCGCGCCCGCCGCGCCGCCGGGAAGCTGGCCGCCGACCCCGCCGTCCTGGCCGTGCTCGGCCCCACCACCGACGCCACCGCCGAGGCCGCCCTGTCCGTCTACGACACCGCCCTGCTCCCGGTGGTCACCGTGTCCACCGGGGCCACCGTGCTGACCGTCACCGGCAACCGCTCCGCGCAGCACACCCGGCTCCCGGACTCCGCCCTCGGCATCTACCTCGACATCCACCTGCGCGGCTACACCTCCGCCCGCCGGGTCGGCATCCTCGTCGACCGGGCCGGCGGCGACCACGCCCTGGAGATCGGCCGCACCCTCACCAAGGCCCTGCGCCGCGGCGGCCTCCCACCGCTCCCCGAGGTCATCAGCGCCCTGGACGACGACCTGGGCGCACCCGCCCGCACGCTGCCCGCCGCCGGCGCCGACGCCGTCGTCTACACCGGCAGCCCCGAACGCGCCGCGCGCTTCGCCCGCGAACTGGACCGGCGGCGCTTCACCGGCCCCCGCGTCGGCCTCCACCCGCTGCTCGACCCGCGCTTCCTGGACGCCGCCGGCGACGCCGCCGAAGGATGGGTCCTGCTCGCCCCGATCGGCGACCCGGCCCTCGCCGCGAAGGGCGCCGCCTTCACCGCCGCGCACCGGCGCCGCTTCGGCGGCCCGCCCGCGCACTACGCCGCCGAGGCCTACGACGCGGCCGGCCTCGTCCTCGCGGCGCTGGGCCGGCTGCGCACCGCCCGGCCCGCCCGTGAGGACCTGCTGAGCGCCATCCGGACCCAGCCCTACCAGGGGCTGACCCGCTCCATCGCCTTCACCAAGGACACCGGGGCCCTGGTCATCGCGGCGGACAACAACGTCCACCGCTGGCGGGTGCGGGACGGGGCCTTCCGCTGCGAGGGGCCCGCGCCGCTCGCCGTACCCGCCTGATGCGCCCGCTGGGCCCCGCCGACCCGCCCGCCATCGGCCCCTACCGCACCCTGGCCAGGCTGGGCGCCGGCGGTATGGGCGTGGTCTACCTGGCCCGCTCGCGCGGCGGGGCGGTCGTCGCGGTCAAGGTCATCCACACCGCCCGCGCGGGCGACCCCGACCACCGGGCCCGCTTCCGCCGCGAGGTGGCCGCCGCCCGCAGCGTCGACAGCCCCTGGACGGCGCCGCTGCTGGCCGCCGACCCGGACGCCGACGCCCCCTGGCTGGCCACCGCCTACATCCCCGGCCCCTCGCTCGGCGAGGCCGTCCAGACGCACGGCCCGCTGCCCGAGACCGCCGTCCGCGTCCTCGGCGGCCGGCTCGCCCACGCCGTCGGCGCGGTGCACCGCGCCGGGCTTGTGCACCGCGACGTCAAGCCCGGCAACGTCCTGCTCGCCCTGGACGGGCCCCGTCTGATCGACTTCGGCATCGCCCGCGCCCCGGACGCCACCGCCCTGACCGCCGGCGGCGCGATCATCGGATCACCCGGCTTCCTCGCCCCCGAGCAGGCCCAGGCCCGCCGCGAGGACATCGGACCGCCCTGCGACGTCTTCGCCCTCGGCTGCGTCCTCGCCTACGCGGCCACCGGCGTGCGCCCCTTCGGCGGCGGCCTCGCCGCGGCCGCGCTGCTGCGCACCGTCACCGAGGAACCGGACCTGGACGACGTGCCCCCGGCGCTCCTCGGCCTGCTCACCGCGTGCCTGGCCAAGGCGCCGGCCGAGCGGCCCACCGCCGCCGAGGTGCGGCGCGCCCTCGCCCCGACCGACGGCGCCGCTCCCGGCTGGCTCCCCGCCGAGGTGACCCGCCTGGTCGCCACCCGGGCCACCCGGGCCCTGACCACCGCCGCCCTCCCGGCCACCGATTCCCCGGACGCCGCCCCTCCGGCCGCCCGGGCCGTGACCGCCACCACCCTCCCGGCCCCCGACGCCCCGGGCGGCCGGAGGGGCGGCGTCCGGGGAATCGGTGGCCGGG
>NZ_PVLV01000363.1 GCF_002982015.1 Streptomyces solincola | reverse complement strand
CCGCGGGGTGGCCGGGGCCGGCCGCGGCGTCTGCTCCCCGCCGTCCTCCCCGGCGGCGGCGCGGCCGCCGGGCAGGGCGTGCAGCGGGGAGCGGGGGCCGGGCGGCAGCGAGCGGCCGGCCAGGCGGGCCCGCAGCGAG
This sequence comes from Streptomyces solincola, assembly GCF_002982015.1. Taxonomy (GTDB): domain Bacteria; phylum Actinomycetota; class Actinomycetes; order Streptomycetales; family Streptomycetaceae; genus Streptomyces; species Streptomyces solincola. The sequence continues at coordinate 8,524 of NZ_PVLV01000363.1, read as the reverse complement.
CGCTCGGCGAGCAGCCGGCAGCGGTGCAGCAGGGCGGCGGCCTCGGGCAGGCACGGCAGGCCGCGCAGGGCGGCCAGGTCCTCGGCGCCGGGCTCGTGGCCGGCGCCCAGCGCCTCGTCGAGCAGCTCCAGGTAGCCGGCCGCCGCGCCGGGCAGGGCGGCGCGGTAGCGGGCCAGGTCGGCCAGCAGGAAGGTCCGCTGCCGCCCGGCCTCCCGTACCGCCTCGTCCACGGAGCCGGCGAGGCGGAGGCAGTCCTGCACGTCGGTGTCGGCCAGCGGGGCGGGGTGGAGGGCTTGCGCGAGCGCCCGGCGGAGCACACGCAGCTCCTCCGGTGCGAACGCCAGGCCGCCGCGGGTTCCATGGGGGGTCGGCATGGGCCGACGATACGCGCGGCGGTGACGAACCGGCTGAACTGCGACATCAGAGGGCGCGTTGCCCGCGGGCGGGGCCCGGGGCCCGGCCCTACATGCGGGAGACGTTGCGCTCGTAGACCAGGCGGAGGCCGATGAGGGTGAGCCAGGGCTCGTGCTCGTCGATCTCCTCGGCCTCGCCCAGCACCATCGGGGCCAGGCCGCCGGTGGCGATGACGGTGACGTCGTCCGGGTCGCCGTGCGGGCCGACCAGCTCGCGCTTCATCCGCCGCACGATCCCGTCGACCTGCCCGGCGAACCCGTACACGATGCCGGCCTGCATGGCCTCGACGGTGTTCTTGCCGATCACGCTGCGCGGACGGACCAGCTCGATCTTGCGCAGCTGCGCGCCGCGGGCGCCCAGCGCCTCCACCGAGATCTCGATGCCGGGGGCGATGACGCCGCCGATGTACTCGCCGCGGGCGCTGATCGGGTCGAAGGTGGTGGCCGTGCCGAAGTCGACGACGATCGCCGGGCCGCCGTACAGCTCGGCGGCGGCGACGGAGTTGACGATGCGGTCCGCGCCGACCTCCTTGGGGTTGTCCATCAGGATCGGCACGCCGGTCTTGACGCCCGGCTCCACCAGGACGGCCGGGACGTCGCCGTAGTAGCGGCGGGTGACCTCGCGCAGCTCGTGCCGGACCGAGGGCACCGTGGAGCAGATCGCGATGCCCTCGATGCCGTCGCCCAGCTCGTCGCCGAGCAGCGGGTGCATGCCCATCAGGCCCTGGAAGAGGACCGCCAGCTCGTCGGCGGTGCGGCGCGGGTCGGTGGAGACCCGCCAGTGCTCGACGATCTCCTCCCCGTCGAACAGCCCGAGCACGGTGTGCGTGTTGCCCGCGTCGATGGTCAGCAGCATCAGGACTGGTCCGCTCCGGCGTCGGTGAGGCCGTCCGCCTCGGCGTCGGCCTCGCGCAGGTCGAGGCCGATGTCGAGGATCGGCGAGGAGTGGGTGAGCGCGCCCACGGCCAGGTAGTCCACGCCGGTGGCGGCGTAGGCGGCGGCGTTGTCCAGGGTGAGCCGGCCGGAGGACTCCAGCACGGCCCGCCCGGCGACCAGGGTGACGGCCTCGGCGGTCTCGGCCGGGGTGAAGTTGTCCAGCAGGATCAGGTCGGCGCCCGCCTCCAGCACCTCGCGGACCTGGTGCAGGGTGTCCACCTCGACCTCGATCGGCAGCTCGGGGAAGGCCGCGCGGACCGCCTTGAAGGCGGGGGCGACGCCGCCGGCGGCGACGACGTGGTTGTCCTTGACCAGGGCCGCGTCGGACAGCGACATCCGGTGGTTGACGCCGCCGCCGCAGCGCACCGCGTACTTCTCCAGCGCGCGCAGCCCGGGGGTGGTCTTGCGGGTGTCGCGGACCTTCGCCCGGTGGCCTTCGAGGGCGTCGGCCCAGGCGCGGGTGGCGGTGGCGATGCCGGAGAGCCGGCACAGCACGTTGAGCGCGCTGCGTTCGCCGGTGAGCAGGTCGCGGGTGCGGGTGGTGACCGACAGCAGCTTCTGCCCGGCCTCGACCCGGTCGCCGTCGGCGACGTGCCGCTCGACGGCGAACTCCTCGGTGCACACGACGGAGAGGATCGCCTCGGCGACGTGGATGCCGGAGACGGTGCCGGCCTCCCGGGCGGTGAAGTCGCCGGTGGCCACGGCGTCCTCGGGGACGGTGGCGGCGGAGGTGACGTCCACCCCGCCGTCGAGGTCCTCCTCGACGGCGCGGTAGGCGACGTCCTCGACGAGGACGGGGTCGAGTCCGGCGTTCACCAGGAGTGCGGCGAGCGCGGGGTCGAGCCCGCACTCGTACGCCTCCTCGCCCTCCGCGCCGCCGCAGCCGCAGCCGTCACCGCAGCCCTGGGCGGCGGCGGGGGCGCCGATGCTGATCAGAGGGACGTCCACGGGCTGCGGACGTTCGTCGGGCGTGCTCACGGTTGCGGCTCCCTGGGGGCGGTGTCGGCGGCGACGGGGGTCGTCGGGGGGAAATCCTGGGTGGCGGTGGGCGTCACGTCCAGGGTGCGGTCCGGGTCGAGGCGTACGACGAGGTGGCGGCGCCAGCGGTCGTCGTCCCGCTCGGAGTGGTCCTCGCGCCAGTGGCAGCCGCGGGTCTCCTCGCGCAGCCTGGCGGCGGCGACCAGCGCGCGGGCCACGCACAGCAGGTTGGTGGTCTCCCAGGCGTCGACACCCGGCTCGGCGGCCTTGGCGTCGACACCGGCCTCGGCGGCCGGGCCGTCCGGGGCGGCGTCGTCGGCGACGGGGTCGGTGCGCAGGGCGTCCAGCAGTGCGGCGGCCTCGGCCAGGCTGGCGGCCGAGCGCAGCACCCCGGCGCCGGCGGTCATCGCCTGCTGGACGCGCAGGCGCAGGGCGGGGTCCAGCAGCGGCAGCACCCGGGGCGCCGGGTGCGGGGCGGGGGCGCCCGCCGTCCGCCCGCCGAGGTCCCCGGCGATGCTCTCGGCGATCCGCTCGGCGAAGACCAGGCCCTCCAGGAGGGAGTTGGAGGCCAGCCGGTTGGCCCCGTGCACGCCGGTGCAGGCGACCTCGCCGCAGGCGTACAGGCCGGAGACGGTGGTGCGGCCGTGCAGGTCGGTGCGGACCCCGCCGGAGGCGTAGTGCGCGGCGGGGGCGACCGGGACCGGCTGGGTCACCGGGTCGATGCCGTGCTCCCGGCAGGCGGCCAGGATGGTGGGGAAGCGGGCGGCCCACATCTCGGGCCCGAAGTGCCGAGCGTCGAGGTACATGTGGGCGGCGCCGGTCTCCCGCATCCGGCGCATGATGCCCTTGGCGACGATGTCCCGGGGGGCCAGCTCGGCCAGCTCGTGCTGCCCGACCATGAACCGGACGCCGTCCGCGTCGACCAGGTGCGCGCCCTCGCCCCGTACCGCCTCGGACACCAGCGGCTGCTGGCCCTCGGCGTCCGGGCCGAGGAAGAGCACCGTGGGGTGGAACTGCACGAACTCCAGGTCGCTGACCTCGGCCCCGGCCCGCAGCGCGAGGGCGACGCCGTCGCCGGTGGAGACGCCCGGGTTGGTGGTGGCGGAGAAGACCTGGCCCATGCCGCCGGTGGCCAGCACGACCGCCGGGGCGTGCACCGCGCCGACGCCGTCGTGCTGCCCCTCGCCCATGACGTGCAGGGTGACGCCGGCGGTGCGCCCCTCGGCGTCGGTGAGCAGGTCCAGCACGAGCGCGTTCTCGACGGTGTCGACGGCCTGGGCGCGGACCGCGTCGACCAGGGCGCGGGAGATCTCCGCGCCGGTGGCGTCGCCGCCGGCGTGCGCGATCCGGCGGCGGTGGTGGCCGCCCTCGCGGGTCAGCGCGATGGCCCCGGTCTCGGGCGAGGTGTCGAACCGGGCGCCGGTCTCGATCAGCCGGCGCACCGCGTCCGGGCCCTCGGTGACCAGCGCCCGCACCGCCTGCTCGTCGCAGAGCCCGGCGCCGGCGACCAGGGTGTCCGCCTCGTGCTGGTCCGGGGTGTCGCCCTCCCCCAGCGCGGCGGCGATGCCGCCCTGGGCCCAGCGGGTGGAGCCGTCGTCCAGCCGCGCCTTGGTGACCACGACCGTGCGCAGTCCGGCGGCCGTGCAGCGCAGCGCGGCGGTGAGGCCGGCGACCCCGGAGCCGACCACGACCACGTCGGCCTCGATGGCCCAGCCGGGGGCGGGGGCGTTCAGGCGTATGCCGGTGCCGGTCATGTGGACGCTCCGGGTGCTGCGGGGGCGGCCTCGCCGTCTCGGGCCGCCGGTGCGGCCCCCTCGAAGGCGAGCGGAAGGTTGTCGATCAGGCGGGTGGTCCCGACCCGGGCGGCCAGCGCCAGGATCGCCGGGCCGGCGTGGTCGCCGGGGACCTCGGTGAAGTCGGCCGGGTCGACGAGGGCCAGGTAGTCCAGTACGAGCGCCGGCTCGGCGCGCTCGGCGTCGGTGAGGACCGCGCGGGCGGCGGCCCGCACCGCGTCGGCGGCGGCGGCCGGCGCGGCGGCGGCCACCGCGTGGGCGTCGGCCGCGGCGCGGGACTCGCCCAGCTTGGACAGCGCCTCGGCGCGCCCGAGCGAGGCGGGGGCGGCCCCGGCCCGCTCGCGCAGCGCGTACTGGGCGGCCAGCCGGTCGCGGGCGGCGAACAGCGCGGCGGACAGGGCGAGCGCGGTACGCCGCTCGGGCGCCGACAGGTAGCGGTTGCGGCTGGACAGCGCCAGCCCGTCCGGCTCCCGCACGGTCGGTACGCCGACGATCTCGACCGGGAAGTTCAGGTCGCGCGCCATCCGGCGGATCAGCGCGAGCTGCTGGGCGTCCTTCTGCCCGAAGAACGCCGCGTCCGGGCGGGTGAGGTGGAGCAGCTTGGCCACGACGGTGAGCATGCCGTCGAAGTGGCCCGGCCGGGCGGCCCCCTCCAGCCGCTCCCCCATCGGGCCCGCGGTGATCCGCACCTGCGGCTCGCCGCCCGGGTAGACCTCGTCCACGCCGGGCGCGAACACCGCGTCCGCCCCGGCCTCGGCGGCGACCGCCAGGTCGGCGTCCAGGGTGCGCGGGTAGCGGTCCAGGTCCTCGCCCGCGCCGAACTGCAACGGGTTGACGAAGACGGTGACGGTGACGAAGCCGTCCGGCCCGACGTGCCGGCGGGCGGCGCGCACCAGGGTGGCGTGCCCGTCGTGCAGCGCGCCCATGGTCATCACGACGGCGGTACGGCCGCGGGGCGCGGCGGCGGTGAGCAGCGCGTCCAGCTCGGCGCGGGTGCGCACGGGGGCGAGCCCGGCCCGGTCGGTGTGCCGGCTCATCGCGAACCGTCCCCTTCACTGCCGTGGGCGTCGCCGTCGCCGCCGTCGTCGTCGGGGCCGGGCTCGTCCGGTGTGCCGTCCGCCGCGTCCTCGGGGGCGCGGCCGAGCACGCCGAGCAGGTCCTCGGCCAGTTCCGGCTTGAGCAGCCCGTGGGCGAGCGCCCGGTCGGCGGTGGCCCGGGCCATGGCCAGATAGCCGGGGACGGTCGCCGGGGCGTGCTCGCGCAGCTCGGCCACGTGCACGGCGACCGTGCCGGCGTCCCCGCGGGCGACCGGCCCGGTGAGGGCGGCGTCCCCGGAGCGCAGGGCGTTGTCCAGGGCGGCGCCCAGCAGCGGGCCGAGCATCCGGTCCGGGGCGGCGACCCCGGCGGTGCGCAGCAGGTCCATCGACTGGGCCACCAGGGTGACCAGGTGGTTCGCGCCGAGGGCGAGGGCGGCGTGGTAGAGCGGGCGGGACTCCTCGGCGATCCACTCGGGCTCGCCGCCCATCTCGATGACCAGGGCCTCGGCGGCGAGCCGCAGCTCCTCGGGGGCGGTCGCGCCGAACGGGCAGCCGGCCAGCCGCTGGACGTCCACCGAGGTGCCGGTGAACGTCATCGCCGGGTGCAGCGCCAGCGGCAGGGCGCCGGCCCGCCGGGCCGGGTCGAGCACGGCCGCGCCGAACCGCCCGGAGGTGTGCACCAGCAGTTGCCCCGGGCGGATCGCGCCGGTGTCGGCGAGCCCCCGCACCAGCCCCGGCAGCACGTCGTCCGGGACGGTCAGCAGGACCAGCTCGGCGCGGGCGAGCACCTCGGCCGGCTCGACGATCGGCACGTCCGGGAGCAGCTCACCGGCCCGGCGCACCGAGGCGTCGGACACCGCCGACACCGCGACCGGGCGGTGCCCGGCGAGCTGCAACGCGGCGGCCAGCGCGGGCCCGACCCGGCCGGCGCCCACAACGCCGACGGTCAGCCGGGCGGGGCGGACGTCGCCGGGAGCGTCGCCCGGCGCACGAGGTGGGGGTGGGCTGGATGGGTTCACGCGGTCGGCGGCCTTCCGTTCCAGTCCGCGAGGGGTACCGGACGATTTCCCGCCATGTTACGCCAGCGTCACCAACCCTCGGGTCGGCGTCCGGGCTTGGCCGGGCGGCCGGGAGGCCCCCGCCCTACCGCTCCCGGCGGGAGCGCTAGGGACGCCCCTGTCCGGTCCGGCGGTCCGCCCCGGCGTCCGCCGCCGGGTCTCGGAGCGTGAGGCGGGCGCGGCCCGGCGGAGGGGGCGGCGGGGTGCCGTGGCGGAGGGCCCGGTAGGCGTCGATCATGTGCTGCTGCGTGGCGCTCATGTCCGCCAGGGTGCGACCGGGGCCCGGCCGGAGGCGCGTCGATTGACCAGCGGCGTCAACCGGCGCGGGCGGACGGGCGCGTCGATTGACGGGGTGCGTCAATCGGCGGGGCCGGCGCGGCGGCGCACCGCACCATGGGGGCGTGAGCGTGACCATCGACATCACCGGCCTGCCGCCCGAGCGGATCGTCTTCGCGAGCTCGCCGCTCGCCGAACTGGGCAACGCCCTGCACGTCCTGGCCGAGCCGGGCCACCACCCGGGCCTGTCCGGGTGGGCCACCGCCACCGCCGCCGGTCTCAAGCCGGACCTCGCCGACAGGCTGCACGAGGCGTCGTTCCTGTGGACGACGACGTTCTCCGACGTCTTCCTGCCGTTCGCCGGCATCCCCGGCGCGAACGGGCGGGCCGGTGCCACCCTCGGCGAGGACCTGGACCTGATGGACCGCCTGGACGAGGACCGCTTCCTGGCGGCCGCGCTGGAGTTCACCTGCTCGCCGGTGTACGCGGAAGGGGCGCCGTTCTCCGCCGCGCGGGCGCTGGAGCTGGCGGCCGGCCACGGCCCGCACCAGCTCGACTTCACCCGCCGCCTGCTGGACGACCCGGCCGGCATGCGCGCCTGGCTGCGGCGGCTGTTCGAGGAGTGCGACGAGGCGTTCTTCGCGGACACCTGGCGCCGGATCGCCCCGGGGCTCGCCGCCGACGTGCGGCACAAGACCGACGTCCTGCGGCACCGGGGCCTGGCCGAGGCGCTGGATTCGGTGTCCGCCGCGCTGAGCCTGGCGGAGGACGGCCCGCGCCGCCGGATCGTGGCGGACAAGATGGTGGAGGGGCACTCCACCGGCGTGGACCCGGCGGTCGGCGCGGGCGTCTCCTTCGTGCCGAGCAGCTTCGGCTGGCCGCATCTGATGGTGCTGCACGCCCAGGGCTGGCGGCCGGTCGTCCACTACCCGGTCGGCGCGCCCGAGCTGCCCGGACCGGCCCCGGTCGAGCTGCTCCAGCGCCGGATGGAGGCACTGGCCCACCCGCTGCGGATGCGGCTGTGCCGCAAGCTGGCCCGGACCGCGTCCACCACCGGCGAGCTGGCCGAGACCTACGGCATCACCCCGCCGGAGGTCTCCCGCCACCTGGCGGTGCTGAAGCGGGCCGGACTGATCAGCACCCGGCGGCGCGGCCGGTACGTGCTGCACCAGCTCGACGTGGCCGCGGTCGCCCGGATCGGCAGCGACTTCCTGGAGACGGTGCTGCGCTGAACGGCCGGTACGGCACCGGTACGGCCTGGACGGCCTGGGCGCGGCCCCGGTACGGCCGCGGCGGACGCGGGTGTCAGAAGCCGGCGGCGCCGCCCGGCGACCCGCCGCCGCCCGCGCGCACCAGCCCCGTCTCGTACGCCAGCACCACCACCTGCACCCGGTCGCGCAGCGCCAGCTTGGTGAGGATCCGGCCCACGTGGGTCTTCACGGTGGCCTCGGACAGCACCAGCCTGCCGGCGATCTCGCCGTTCGACAGGCCCTGCGCGACCAGCATCATCACCTCCCGCTCCCGCTCGGTCAGCCGGTCCAGGGCCGCGTTGCGCGGCTCGGCGGCGGAGGCGGGCAGCATCGGCGAGAAGCGGTCGAGGAGACGGCGGGTGGTGGAGGGCGCGACCACCGCGTCCCCGCTGTGCACCGCCCGGATGGCGCTCAGCAGCTCGCCGGGCGGGACGTCCTTCAGCATGAAGCCGCTGGCCCCCGCCTTCAGCCCGGAGAACGCGTACTCGTCGAGATCGAAGGTGGTGAGGATCAGCACCTTGGGAGCGCCGGGGCGGGCGCAGATGCGCCGGGTGGCCTCCACCCCGTCCAGCTTGGGCATGCGCACGTCCATCAGGACGACGTCCACGGCGGTGGAGCGCAGGATCTCGATGGCCTCCGCGCCGTCGCCGGCCTGGGCGACGACCTCCATGTCCGGCTGGGCGGCGAGCACCATCCGGAAGCCGGCGCGCAGCAGCGCCTGGTCGTCGACGAGCATCACACGGATCGGCATGGCGGAAGCGGTCCTTCGGGGAGGGGGAGGGG
>NZ_PVLV01000362.1 GCF_002982015.1 Streptomyces solincola | reverse complement strand
TCTCGTCCCGCCGCTCTCGTGCGGGGTCCGCCGGCGCCCCCGGCGCCGGCGGACCCCGCACGAGAGCGGCGGGACGAGACGGTCGCGGAGGACCCCGTACCGGACCGGCGGGACGAGGCAGTCGCGCAGGACCCCGTACCGGACCGGTGGGACGAGGCAGTCGCGCAGGACCCCGTACCGGACCGGTGGGACGAGACGGTCGCGCAGGACCCCGCACGGGACCGGCGGGACGAGACGGTCGCGGAGAGCCGGACGGAGCCGGTGCCGGCGGAGGGGCGGGACGACGCCGCCCGGGCGGTCGCCGACTTCGTCGGTCTGGCGGACTCGGGTGACGTCGACGAGATGAGCGACGAGCGCATACGGACCCTCATCTGGACGGCGGCCACCTACCGCCCGCTGGAGGAGGTCGCCGCGCTGGTGACCATGCTCAAGCGGAGCCGGGCCGTCTCCAGTCCGGCCGACGAGGCGCTGCGGGCGGCCGCGGTGGCCCGGCCGCTGGAGGAGGTCCGCCAGTTGGTGGCCATGCTCAACGAGGCCGGCCACCCCATCGACGAGTCGGACACCACCCTCCGCGCGGCGGCCGTGGGCCGTCCGATCGAGGACGTGGTGCAGCTCGTGAGCATCCTGGGCACCGCCCAGAGCGCGCCCGCCGAGGCCCCGGTGGCCGGCGGCGCGGCCGGGCGGACCGCCCCCGCGCCCGCGGCCGAGCCGGTGCCCGCCGCGGCCGTCGCGCCCGAACCGGCCGCCGAGCCGGCGGCTCCCGCCGCGCAGCACCTTGCCGCGGCGACCGCCGCGCCGGCCGTGCAGGTGCCGGAGGACCCCAAGGTCCGGCCGCCGCGCTCGATGACCGCGGCGGCCGCCCAGCCGGAGCCGGCCGCGCCGGCGTCCGGGGAGTCCGCCGCGCGCCGGCACAGTGCGCTGCGCTGGCCCGCCGCCGTGGCGCTGCTGGTGTGCGGGGCGGTGCACCTCCCGGTGGAGCTGGCCGGGTTGCGGGCCGGCAGCGGCGCACTGGTGTCGCTGGTGGTGACCGCGCTGTGCATGGTGGCCGCGGTGGTGCTGGTGATGCGCGAGTCGCCGCGCGCCTGGATGGCGGCGGCGATGACGGCGGTCGGCGTGTTCCTGGTGCACACGGTGGCCGGCGACGAAGCGCCTCTGCTGCTGGAGCGCAGCGTGGGCGCGGCGTTCACCTGGTCGGGCACGGCGGCGCTGGTCGCCTCGGTGCTGGTGGTGCTGCTGGCCGGCAAGGTCCTGCTGCGCCAGCGGAGCGAGGTCCGGCCGGCGGGTGACGCCTGACGGACGGCGCTGGCCGGACGGCGGGAACGCCCGGCCCACGGCACGACGGGAGCCGCTCGCACCGAGCGGCTCCCGTCGCCGCGTCCGGTCGGCGTCCGAAGAGCCCGGAAAGCTCAAGGCCCGGTGTGTGAGGGTTCGTTGGGGGCTCCGCGAGGCGGGACGCGCAGGTTCGTCACACCGGGGGCCGTTTACATCCGCCGCCGAGCGGCGACCCGGTAGGGCGAACCAGAGCCATCGTTCCTGACGACCGGGAGAGTCCCATGAGTGACTGGCGCCACCGGGCGCTGTGCCGTGACGAGGACCCGGACCTGTTCTTCCCCATCGGGAACACCGGTCCGGCGCTGCTTCAGGCGGAGGAGGCGAAGGGGGTGTGCCGGCGCTGCCCCTCGCGCGAACCGTGCCTGGAGTGGGCGCTGGAGTCGGGCCAGGAGGCCGGGGTCTGGGGCGGTCTGACCGAGGACGAACGGCGGGCCCTGAAGCGTCGTACCGCGCGTCGGCGACAGCGCAGCCAGGTCTGAGCCGAGCCGGCGGTCACCGGGAGTGACGGCTGGAGCGACTGTCCGGGCTGGTCACCGTACATCCGTCCGGTTTACGGTGGTCTGATGGGAAAGGGCACGCGCCCCTCAGCGGGCGCGGTGGGTGCGTGAGGCACCCCGGCCCGCCGTCCTCCCGCCGACCCCTGGAGCCTCATGCCCGGATCCCGCGCCCTGGCCGCAGCCGCGTTCGCCGCTGCGGTCGCGCTCGCGCTCGCCGGTTGCGGGGCCGTCGAGGACGGCCGCCCGGCGGACCGGCCGGCCATGGTCGACGCCACCTCGGGCATGATCCGGAGCACGACCGTCTCCGCGCCGTCCGCGCCGTCCGCGCCGTCCGCCACCTCGGCCGAGCCGTCGCCGGACGAGCCGGCCCGCACCCGGCCGGCGGTGCTGGCGATACCGGCGATCGGGGTGGCGGAGCTGCGGGTGGTGCCGTACGAGGGCAGCCCCGACGACTGGCCCGGCACCCGGATCCAGGACCGGGGCGTCGCCGCCAGTCCGTACGGTGACAAGGGCGGAGTGGGACCGGGCGAGACGGGGAACTACCTGGTCACCGCCCATCGCCTGTCGGCCGGCGGCCCGCTGCGCGACTTGCCGGAGCTGCGCCCGGGCGACACGGTGCGGGTGACCGCCGGCGGCGAGGTGCACGAGTACCGGATCACGGAGACCCGCTCGACCTCCTTCCGCTCCGAGAAGTCACTGGCCGAGCAGCGGGCTGCCGTCCCGGGCGAGCCGGGACGACAGCCCACCCGGGCCATGATCACCCTGTCCACCTGCGCGACGCCGGAGGACGACGCGGCGGGCAACTTCTGGCGGGACGACAAGGGCAACCCGGAGCACCGGATCGACAAGGTCGGCGTGCTGGTGTCCTCGAAGAAGGTCTGACCGGAGGCTGCCCGCCGTGCTACCGGCCGGGAGCGCCTCCACCGCCACCCGGCTGCTCCCCGCCATCGGGCTGCTTGCCGCCGCCGGGCTGCTCCGTGCCACCGGTCTGCTGCTCCCCGCCACCCGGCTGTTCCCCGCCACCCGGCTGCTGCTCCCCGCCACCCGGCTGCTCCCCGCCACCGGGTTGCTGCTCCTCCGCTCCCGCGCCCTGGTCGTCTCCGATGCGCGCGCCGACGGCGGCGAGGGCGGTGGTGACGGGCTGGAAGAAGGTCTCGCCGCCGGAGTCGCAGTCGCCGCTGCCGCCCGAGGTCAGGCCGACCGCGTCGCCCTCGCGGGTGAACAGCGAGCCGCCGCTGTCGCCGGGCTCGGCGCACACGTCGGTCTGGATCAGGCCGGTGACCGTACCCTCGGGGTAGTTGACGGTGGCGTTCAGTCCGGTGACCTGGCCGTCCCGCAGCCCGGTGGTGCTGCCCATCCGGAAGACCTGCCCGCCCACGGCGGCCTCCACGGCCCCGCGGACGGCGAGCTTCTCCCCGTCGCCCAGGTCCACGGCGTCGGGCGCGTCGGCGGCGGGATCGTCATAGGCGACCAGCCCGAAGTCGCCCGCGCCGGGGAAGACGGACTCCTGGACGGTGCCGAGCACCGTTCCGTCGGCGTCGGACCACTGGTCGGCGGCGGCCGTGCAGTGTCCGGCGGTGAGGAAGCCGCGGCGGCCGTCGCCGGTGGTGACGTTGAAGCCGAGCGAGCAGCGCGCGCCGCCGCCGAAGACGGCGTCCCCGCCGTCGGCGAAGGGGCGGAACGCGCCGGCGGACCGGCGGATGCGGGCCACGTCCTCGCCGAGCCCCTCGACCGCGGACTCCAGGCGGTCCCAGCGCGCGCCGGTGACCGTGCGGTCGGCGGTGACCACCACCCGGTTGGTGCGGGGGTCGACCGCCCAGGCGGTGCCCGGGACCCGGGCCTCGGCGGTGAGGGTGCGGGTGGCCGCGGTCAGCGCCGTGGCGCTGTTGCGCACCTGGCGGGCGACCGCCCCGGCGCGCTCGATCCGCTCGGTCTGGGCGTCGTCGCCGCCGGCCACGTTGACCACCAGCCTGTGGGCGGCGGCGTCGTAGTAGGCGCCGCCGTAGGAGTCCCCGAGGGAGGCGGCCAGCCGGTCGGCCACCTGGACGGCGGACCCGGCGGTCATGGTGCGGGCGGGCGGCGGGGCGTCGTCCGCCCCGGACTGGGAGGCGTTGGCCTGCGGCAGCAGGATCGCCGCCGCGGCGATGCCCACCGCCCCCGCGCCCGCCAGGACCGCCTTCCGCTTGGGTATGCGCCTGTGACTCAACTCCACTGCTCCTGCCGTTTGTTCGGACTCCGGCCGCCGTCGGCGGGCGGGGGGACGCGTCCGCCTCCAGGTACGCGGGCAGGACGTGGAGCGTTCACCGTGGATCTCCGGGCGGTCGCCGGCCGGGGCGCGGCAGGACGGTGACCGTCGGTAGCCCGACATCAGCACAGAATGGTAAAAATGCTGTATGAGAGGACGGATCGGACGGCCTGGGCGTGCCCTTCTGGGGGTGCGCAGTGTCGCCGGTCAGGTGCTCCTGCTCCAGGCGGTCGTCGCCGTCGTGCTGATCACGGTGGCGGTGGTGGCGCTGGTCTGGCAGACCCGTGCCGACAGCGAGGAGGACGCCCGCAACCGCTCGCTGGCCGCCGCCGAGGGGTTCGCGGACGCGCCGGGCACGGCGGCCGCGCTCTCCTCGGCGGATCCGGCGGCCGTGCTCCAGCCGGCCGTGGACAAGGCCATCCTGGGCACCGGGGTGGACTTCGTGGCGGTGCTGTCGCCGGACGGGGTGCGGTACGCGGACAACGACCGCTCCCTGATCGGGCAGCCGGCCGAGGGGCTGTCCGACGCGGCGGACGGCCCGGCGTACACGGAGATCTTCACCGGCTCGCCCAATGACGCGGCCCGCGCGGTGGTGCCGGTACGCGGCCCCGACGGCACGGTGGTCGGCTTGGTGACCGCAGGGGTGACGATCGCGAGCGTCGCGGACGCGGTGGACCGCCATATTCCGGTGCTGCTGGGGTCGGCGGCGGCCGCGCTGGCGCTGGCCGTGGGCAGCTCGCTGCTGGTGAGCCGGCGGCTGGCCCGGCAGACCCGGGGGCTGGGGCCGGCCGAGATGACCCGGATGTACGAGCACCATGACGCGGTGCTGCACGCGGCGCGCGAGGGCGTGCTGATCGTGGACGGCGAGGGCCGGCTGACGCTCGCCAACGACGAGGCGCGCCGGCTGCTGGACCTGCCGCCGCGCCCGGAGGGGCGGCAGGTCACCGGGCTGGGGCTGGACCGGGACACCGCCGAGCTGCTGGCCTCGGGGCGGATCGTCACCGACGAGGTGCGGCTGGCGGGCGACCGGCTGCTGGCGGTGAACACCCGGCGTACCGCGCCCCGGGGCGGGGCCGGCCACACGGTCGTCACGCTGCGCGACACCACGGAGCTGCGGGTGCTGTCGGGGGTGGCGGAGGGGGCCAGGGAGCGGCTGAAGCTGCTGTACGAGGCGGGGGTGCGGATCGGCAGCACGCTGGACGTGGTGCGGACGGCGGAGGAGCTGGCGGAGGTGGCGGTGCCCCGGTTCGCGGACTTCGCGACGGTGGAGCTGCTGGACCCGGTGCTGCGCGGCGAGGAGCCGGCCGGCGAGCACACCGAGATGCGCCGGGCGGCGGTGTACGGGGTGCGCGGGGACCATCCGTTGCAGTTGGTGGGCGATCTGGTGCGGTGCGCGCTGCCGACGACGCCGATGGCGGCCGCGCGCACCGCACCAGATCGCCCACCAACTGCAACGGATGGTCC
>NZ_PVLV01000361.1 GCF_002982015.1 Streptomyces solincola | reverse complement strand
CGCCGCCAGCCCCCGACCCCGCCCCGCGACCTGCTCACCGCCCTCCACCGCGACCTCCTCCGCTACAGCAGAGGCCGCCTGGACGACGACATCGCCGCCCTCGCCCTCCGGCTGGGCAAGCCCGAGCCGGACCGCGCGCGTCAGCGCTTCTCGTAGTTGGCCAGCGCCAGGCCCAGACCGAAGAAGGTCGGGGCCCAGTGCCCCACGAAGATGCCCCAGCGATCGGCGCGGTCCACGCCCGCCTCCTCGGCCTGCTGGGACACACCCCAGGCGATGTAGGACGCGGCGATGGACGCCAGACCGGCCATGTAGCAGTGCTCGGACTTCAGCCCGGTCTCGTGCAGCGCCTTGACGATCATGTGAGCTCCTCGGATGCGCGACGAACGCGAATACATGCCTCCGCCATCGCAACACCGCCCCGCCCGCCCGGCCACCGGGAAGGGGCCGGACGGGGCGTCGGGGGAGCGGTGACCTCAGCGGCGCCGCTCCCGGTAGACACCGAACGGCACCGCCCGCGCGAGCGCCAGATCGCGGTACGCCTGGTACTCCGCCAGCCGTTCCTCCGGCAGGAGTTCACCGCCGACGAAAGCACCCTCCGGCGTGTAGTGCATCCGATAGACGCCCCGGTCGTCGAACAGCCAGAAGTCGTGGTCGGGCAGACCGTCAGCCGACTGCTCCGACCGGTCGATGATCCCGATCGACTCGCCGGCCGCGATGTTGCCCGGATACGCGGCCAGTTCGTACCGCAGGTAGTCGCTCAGCGGAGAGCGCAGCACATGCACCCGCGACACGCTCTTGCCCTTGTCGGTCATCGAGCGCACCCACGGGTTGTCGTCCCACTCGGGCCCCATGTCCTCGCCCGCGAGGAACCGGGCGATCTCCTCCCGCTCCTCCTCGACGTCGTACTCGGCCAGCGTCTCCAGCCGGAACGCCGCCCGTTCGAAGGTCTCGAAGAGCCGGCCGAAGTCCTCACCGGTCAGCATTCCGGGCACGTCCACTCCCTCTCGACGGCGGATGGCTCATGGGCTCGGCGGGATCACAGCGGAATTCCCGCCCGTCGCGCAAGCGCGGTGATCTTGGGGTTGCTCCTCCTGTGCAGGGAGACGAGGACCCGGCTCAGCTCCTGGCTCGTCGGATGGACCCGCGCCATCTGCGGCGCCGCCTTCCAGGCTGCGGCCAACTCGTCCACGGCACCTTCCCGGTCGCGCAACGCGAGTCGCGCCCGGGCGAGGTTCATGTGCAGCGGTCCGATGCGCGTGGCCGGGAGGGACGGTCCGTCCCGGAGATAGCGCTCGCCCACTTCCAGCGCCTCGCCGTGCTCCTTCAGGTCGGCCCAGGTGGCGACCAAGTGGACGAGAGTGTTCTCCGGCCCGAAGTGGATGCCCTGCACGTCCACGTCGGCGTCGAGATGGGACGCCGCCTTCCTGGCCTCCCGCTCGTGCCGCGCCGCCGCCTCCTTGTCACCGGTCCGCCCGGCGAGGGTGAGCCCCCGCAGGTGCAGCAGCCCCAGTGCCACGTGCCGGTCGCGTCCCTTCATCGCGGACTCCGCCTCGACGACGCCCCGGTCGACGACGGCGAGCCCGCCGACGAAGTCCCCGCCGTTGAGGAACGTCCCGGCCTCGTCCCGGGCCGCCACCGCCCGGGCGAGGCCGCTCGCCCGCTCGGCGGCCTGGTGCTGCCGCACCACGGCAAGCTCGGCCATGGTCATCCAGCGATGCCGGGCGGCCAGCCAGTAGACCGCGCTGTACACGTCGGCGACCCTGGCCCAGTCGGCCGGCAGGCCCGTCGCATGCGCCCGGTCCTGCACCCGCCTCAGCAGCACCGGAAGCCGTCGCGTCACGGCCGCCAGATCCGCGTCGCCCCGCAACCGGAAAAGCTCGGCCAGGTCCGCTTCCAAGTGTGGTGCCCGGGCGGCCTCATCGCCGCCCGCCATGTCGAACCTCCGCATGACCGTACGCAGATCGCGCAACGAGTCCTCACCGCCCTTCGGCGGGGGCGCCTGGCCGAGCAGGGCGTCGAGAGAGATGCCGAGGGCGTACGCCAGCGCCGCAGCCGTGCTCTGTGTCAGCGGCCGCTCACCGCGTTCGATCTTGCCGAGCATGGACTTCGACAGACCGGCCCGTGCCGCCAACTGATCCTGTTGCCAACCCCGCTTGATCCGCTCGACCTTGACGTTTGCTCCGGGACCTGGTGTGGCGTTCTCTGCGCTCATGGGCACTGACTTTCCGAGTTCGGGCTCCCGTGCTCTTCGTGCTCTCCATAGTGTCAGCGGTCGCCTACCCCTGACACGGTGTTGTGCACTTCTTGTGCACCTTCGTCCGGACAGCGGGTCGTTGACTGACTACGCAAGGCAACGAGCCGGTAGTCGTCGACCACGCGGAGGACGCATGACCACCACACCGCCCAAGCCCCATGCCGTGGGCTCCCCCGGCTACAGCCAGACGCTCCCCTGCTTACCCGAATCCGCAGCGCGGGCCCGCCGCCTGGTCAGGGCGGCCTTCGCCACCTGGAGCCTGACCTGCCTCGCGGAGAACGGGACGCTCATCGTCTCCGAGCTGGTCGGCAACGCCGTACAGCACGGCGGCGGTACGGCGCTCACGGCCAGCGTCACCAGGGTCGGCCCCGCCCGGGTGCGTATCGCCGTCACCGACCGCTCGTCCGCCGTGCCGGTCGCGCGCGTGCCCTCCGACGACGACACCGGCGGCCGCGGCCTCCTCCTGGTCGCCGCCCTGGCCGACCGCTGGCACACCGAGCACCGGCACTGCGGGAAGACGGTCTGGGCCGAACTGGCCGTCCGCGGCCGGGTGGTGTGACGCCCGTGTCGCCGGTCTCCACCCGCCCCTGGGTGCCCGGCATGTGCTGGCTGTACTGCCGCCGAACCGGCGTCCCCGTCGTCTGGCTCGGTGCGGTCAGCTCCTCCGGCATCCAGGCCCCGATGTACGGCTGCGAGCAGTGCGTCGCCGAATTGGACCACATGGTCTGGCAGTACGCCGCCGCTCTCGACACCCAGTAGGTACGCGGACGACGACAGGGAACGGTCCCGCCGGACACACCAGCGGGACCGCTTCGGCAGCCCTAAGGGGCTGCCTCCCTACTCGCCGCCTCCGTCCTTCGGGGCCGGGGCGGGGTCGCGCGGGGCCTCCGGGGGCATCGGGCCGCCGTCGTGCCGGCCGCCGTCCGCCGCGAAGGCGGGCACGCCCATGTCGGCGGGATGGCGGAACGGAAACCCGCGCCAGCCCTCCGCGTCGGGCACCCTCGTCTCGTACGTGTCGAGCATCCGGCTCATCCTTGAGCCTCCTCTTCTCCAGGAGGCCACACCCCCGTACCGTCGGGAGTACGGCCTGCGATGCGCAGGAGGTGACTCCTGCGTCGGCCACCCGCCCCGGCGCTCGACCTGTCCAGGGTTTCTCTCGCCGGGGCGGGCATCTACTGACGACTCGGCGTCACGCCGTGGCCGTCTGCGTCAGGGGAGGGCACTCGCCGGCGTGCCGGTACACGGCCACCGGGCCGTCCGGCTCCCGCTTGACGGTGCTCCGGCGGACCGGGTCGAGCGGCTGGACCTCGCACCGACAGGCGGTGCACTTCTCGCCCCGCGGCGCATATGTCACGTACTCCCACTCGCCGTCCACGTCCGTTGCCTCCCCGATGTCGTTCCGAGTGAGCAACCAGTGTCACCGCGTGACGGACGGCGTCCCGCACTTATTGGCGTTGTCGGGTAAACCGCTCCGCCCATCCTTCGAGAAGCCCCCGGCACTCGTCGCCCCACACCGCGTGGGCCTCATACCGCTCGAAGTCTTCTCGGTACGCACTGACGTCCTTGTAGTCCCGCAGAATCAGCGCGCCGGTGTGCGTCTCGACCTGAACAAGCCGCCGGTCGTAGACCGTGAAGACACTGAGCGGTGTCTCGACCACCGGGCCGACCTGTTCGAGCGGTATAACCCCGAGCCGGATATGAGGGATTCGGCAAAGGGAGGCCAGACGGCCGAGTTGAACAGCCATGGCAAGGGGCGGCACCAGAGGCCAGCGAACTGCCTGCTCCGTCAGGAGAAACGTGAAGGACTTTGAAGAGTCCATGAGAGTGCGCTGACGCTCCAGCTTTCTGGCGACGACCTTGGCGATGTCGCCGGTGCTGCGATCGAGGCTGGCGCGCACGTAGTCGGGCGTGGCGAGCAGACCTGTGATCATCGTGGGCAGGAAGAAGCGGAACTCCGTGGTCACGGCCTCTAAGCGGGCCAGCTCGTCCTGCTTCTTGTCCAGGCCCCGTCGTTGGGAAGCCCAGGTGTCCTGCCACTCGGTGTGGGCAGAGCGAACGAGGGCCAGTATCTCCGTCGCTACGGGGTCATGCGCGCCAAGAGTTTCCAGGATCAATTCGACGTCGACGATCGTCGGTGTGATCTTTCCGCCCTCGATGTTGCTGATTTTCGTCTGCGACATGTTGCAGCGCTTGGCGAGCGTGGTCTGCGTGAGGCCAGCTCGCCTGCGCTCGCTGCTCAGGGCTGCCGCCAGGTCTGAACGTGTCCTGCCTAGCGACTCCGGATCAAAGGTCAATGCCGTTCACGTACTCCTCGAAGGGGACGGACTCGGCCAGTGCGATGCGTTGGTACTCGTGGAAGCGCGTGACGTCTCCCTCGAATACCTCGCGGTTGATCTGCGTGCCGTCCGGTTCGTAGTTCATGAGGACGACCTCGGAGTGATCGAACATCCAGAAGTCCTGAACCCCCGCGAGCGGATTGGAGCGATCCGTGACGTCCAGGATGCGAATGTCCTCACCGGCTCTGGCATGCGGCCGGTAGTACATGAACTCATAGCGGAGGTAATCCGAGAGGGGGCGAGTCACGATGTGCACGCGCCCCTTGCTCTTCCCCTCACGCCGCACTCGTTTGAGATCGTCGGTGTATTCGTCCGAGTACGTCTCTGCGTCGATGCGTGCACCGGCCAGGAACTCGGCGATCTCGTCAGCCTCCTCCGGGACGCGGTAGGCCGGCAGGGTCTCAAGCCGCCACGCCTCTCGCCGGAACGTCTCGAACCGAGCCGCCCACTCGTCACCATCCAAGAGCACGAACAGCCTCCTTCAGGGTCTCCTCCGGGATCTCCACCAGCCCTTCTCCCTCCGGGGCGGCGAAGGCCCGAGACACGTTGCCCTGCACGATGAAGGACCCGGACTTGGTCCGGTAGACGTTCGGGCAGTCGTTCTTCTTGCACTGCCCTGTGTTGGTCCCCGTGAGCCGTGTCAGTTCCTCACGAGCCATGGTGAAACCCCCTGTCTTGCGCCCCCGTTGGGGCGTCAGCGCCACCGTACGGAGATCGCCCGACCGTCGTCCATGCGACAAGGCCAATATTGGCGTTGTCGCATAAAGAGGGCGACCCCGCACAAGCCCGCCGCCCCGCCCGGCCACCTGGGGAAAGGGGCCGGACGGGGCGGCGGGTTCGAACAGGACCGGAGGTCGAGCGGGTCAGCGGTTGATGACGAACTGGGACCCGGGCTCGGTGCGGACGTCACCGTCCGCCGAGTTGGTGATCGTCACGTTGGACAGGGTCGCGCTGCCGCGGGCGCCGCTCATGGCGAGGATGCCGGAGCCGTTGTTGGACTTGTCGATGCGGACGTTCTCGACCTTGACGTTCGGCATGCTGCCGCCGCCGGTCTTGAACTGGATGCCGTCGTAGGTGGAGTCCAGGATCTCGGTGTCGCGGATGGTGACGCCGGGGATGTCCTGGCCCTGGGCGAAGAGGGTGATCGCGCCGAACTCCTGGTCCTCGTTCCAGAAGGCGCCGCCCGTGCGGTGCAGGGCGTTGCCGGCGATCAGGGTCTGGCCGGAGAAGGGCAGCGGGTCGTGGTCGGTGGCCAGCATGATGCCGGGGTAGTTCATGGTGTCGGCGATGACGTTGTTCTCGATTTTGTTCCCGAAGCCGCCGTAGACGGCGATGCCGTTGGCGCGCCAGGGGAGCTGGATGGTGTTGTTGCGGAAGGCGTTGTTCGAGCCGACGTCCACCGAGGTGTCCTTGACGTACTTGCTCGCCCAGACGGCCAGCGCGTCGTCGCCGGTGTTGCGGAAGGACGAGTTGTAGACGGTGGAGTTGCGGGTGCCGTTGGCGAAGTTGATGCCGTCGGCGTAGGTGTTGCGGACGCGGACGCCGCTGAATTCGAGGCCGTCGCCGGGGCCCCACAGCTCGGGGATGTTGGAGTAGTCGCGACCCGCCCAGACGCCCACGTTGGCGTGCTCGATCCAGACGTTGGTGATCTTCGTGCCCTTGCCGAAGCGGCCGTTGAGGCCGACGCCGCCCTCGTGGTTGCCGTCGCCGCCGCGGATGGTGCCCGAGCCGAAGATGGCGATGTCGGAGATCTGCGTGTTGTGGTCGATGTCGAAGCCGAAGTTGCCCTCGTGCGGGTGGTTGATGCCGCCCGCCTGGTGCGGCGGGGTCAGGGTGTAGAGCTGGGAGTGCCACATGCCCGCGCCGCGGATGGTGACGTCCCGGATGCCCACCTGGTTGAACTGGCCCCGGTTCAGCGGGTCGTCGGTGAGGATCTTCTGCTCCTGGCGCCACTGCCCGGCCGGGATCCACACGCAGGGGATCTGGCCGTTCTGGTCGGCGGTGACCGCCCGCTGGAGGGCGTCGGTGTCGTCCAGGCCGTCGTTGGGCACCGCGCCGTACTCGGTGATGGAGACGCAGGAGGCCGGCTTGGCGGCCGGGGGCGCCACCTGCTCCAGGTCGACGGAGTCGAGGATGTAGAAGGCGGCGCTGTCGCCGGCGTCGCGCTGGAGGCGGAACGTGGTGCCGGCCGGGTAGGTCTGGGAGAGGAGGGCGTTGGATTCGTCGAAGAGGCGGCGGGCGTCACCGCCGGGGCGGTTGGTCAGGCCCTCCGGGTCGTCGGTGGTGCCGTACAGCCAGCTGTGCTTGGAGGAGAGGGTCAGCTTGCGGACGAAGGCGCCGTCGGCATAGAGGCTGATGGTGGCCTCGGCGCCGCCGCCGCCCGCCGCGTCCGGGATGGAGTTGCGGACGACCAGGGAGTTGGCGGGGTTGGTGGAGGTGAACTCCACGTACTGACCGGTGGAGTTGAGGCGGACCGACTTGCGGCCGGAGGATTCGGTGGCGAAGTTGGTGTGGCCGAAGGTCCGCTTGGCGTCGGCGGTCAGCAGGGTGCCGTTGGTGCGGCCGTCCTCCGCCTCGTAGGAGGTGTACGGGACGGCGGCGCCGCGGCCGACGACGATCGAGCGGGTCAGGATGTTGTTGTTCTCGTTCGTCTCGGCGACCGTGTCGGTGGCGTCGGCGGTGGCGGTCAGCGTCGCGCCGCCGCTGGTCGCGGTCCAGGTGCCGGAGATCGCCACGCTCGCGGTGGCCCCGGCGGCGATCTGGCCGGTGGAGCCGTTGAGGACCGTGCTGCCCGCCTGGAGACGGGTGACGGAGCCGGCCGGTGCGGCCGAGGTGCCGCGGTTGCGGACGGCGACGGTGAAGGAGACCGGTGCGCCGGCGGCCGGGTTCGCCGGGTTGGTGGTGACGGAGGCGACTTCGAGGTCCGGGCCGGGGGCCTGGGCGATCACCAGGCGGTCGGCGGCGGTACGGCTGTTGTTGGTGTCGTCCAGCTCGGGGACGGTGTTGCGGGGGTCGACGACCGCGGAGACGGCGTAGCTGCCGGCCGGGCGGGTGCCGGTGGCGACGGGCACGGTGGCCGAGGCGCCGGGGTCCAGGGCCGGGACGTTCGCCGTGCCGGCGACCGTGCCCTCCACGCTGACGTCCGCCGTGGTCGCCGCCGATCGGGCGGTGCCGGCGTTGCGGACGGTGGCGTTGACGGTGACCGCGTCGCGCTCGGAGGGGGCGGAAGGCGTCCACGCCAGTGTGGTGACGGTGAGATCCGGCGCGGGCGCGGCGGCGCCGACCACCTGGAATTCCGCCACCTGCCCGCCGGGCGCGCCGGTGTTGGAGGTGAAGCGAAGCCGCACGTCGGCGAAGCGGCCGCTGACCGGGATGGTGACGGTGTTGCCGGAGGCGGGGGAGAAGGCGTACTCGGTGCGGGCCTTGAGGGTGGTGAACGCGCTGCCGGCGGCCGTCCGGCCCAGCACCTCGACGGTCTGGCGGCGCGCGCCCCATTCGGCGGCCGGGTTGAGCTTGACCACGACCCCGGTGACGTCGGCGTCCGCGCCCAGCTTCACGGTGAGGTCGGCCGGCTGGCCGGCGGCCTCCCAGTAGGTGGAGGTGGAGTCGTCGGTGGCGTTGGCCGCCACATAGGTCTGGGTGGTGGACGTCGCCTCGACCGGCTTGTTGCGGGCCAGGTTGGTCCCGGCGGGCGGGGGAGTGCCGGGGTCGGTGCCGCCGTCCCCGTCCTCGCCCCACACCTCCAGCTCGGAGAGCTGCGCCGCGTTCCAGCCGGTGTTGCCGGTGACCTGCACCCGGACGTAGCGCACCTCGGCCGGCGAGGCCAGGTCGAGAGCGACGGCGTTGGCGCGGGCCGGGTCGAACACCCGGGCGGCGGAGGCGGCGAGGGTACGGAAGGTGGAGCCGTCGGTGCTGCCCTGGAGGGACAGCGTCTGGGTCCGGGTCTCCCAGTTGGCGGGCAGCTTCAGCACCGCCCGCCTCACCGACCGGGCGGTGCCCAGGTCCACCTGCACCCACTGCGGGAACGAGCCGACCGGGCCCTCCCAGTACGACGCCTGCGCGCCGTCGGTGGCGTTGCCGGCCGGGTACGCGCCGTGGGCGGCGCCCGCGGTGGCCGGCCGGCCGAGCGCGAGGTTCGCCTCGGCGGCGGCGGCCCGCACCGAGGCGGTGGCCGCCTGGGCGGATGAGGCGAAGGTCAGGGGCACCAGACCGGTGGTGGCGAGTCCGGCTATGACGACTCCGGCCAGCGGACGCCGGCCTAGGGGTCTCCAACTCATGGGGATCCTCTGCGAAGGGGAGGGGAGGGGAGG
>NZ_PVLV01000360.1 GCF_002982015.1 Streptomyces solincola | reverse complement strand
GTGCTCACCGCCTGCACCACCGTGAGTCCCCCGCCGCCGGGACGGGCTGGGCAGCGGGGGACTCACGGTGGTGCAGGCGGTGAGCACCGTGGCCGCTACCGCGAGCGGGGCCACCAGGAGCAGGCGGTGGTGCATGTCCCCTGCTGCTGGGCGGTTCGGTGTCGCCGGGTATGGCGCGCGGGGCGTCAAGCCTGTGTAGCGGGGTGACTGAGGGTGTGGTCGGCTCCGTCCGGCGTTGGTCATGTGCATGTTGCGCGAAGGACATGTTCTGGTGCCTGTCGGGCTGCGATTCTGCCTTTCGCTTCCATGTCGGCGCCGCCCCTTTGCGGGTGGCTCAGGGGAGGGATTCCTTGGTGCCCCACCACCTCATCCGCACCAGACGCACCGTCATCGCCCTGGCCAGTGCCGGGGCCTTCGTGCTGACTGCGAGCCCTGCCTCCGCGGTGCAGCCGAGCACAGTCGTGGGCGCGGGCTCCTACTACGCGGCGGCCGAGGGCAAGACCGGTCCCGCCCTCAAGGCTGCGCTGCACACCATCATCCGCTCGCAGTCCAAGGTCACCTACGACCAGGTCTGGGACGCGTTGAAGACCACCGATGAGGACCCGGCCAACCCCGCCAACGTCATCGAGCTCTACACCGGCCGCTCCATACCCAAGACCCGCTCCGGCGGGAACAGCGGCGACTGGAACCGCGAGCACGTCTGGGCCAAGTCGCACGGCGACTTCGGCACCGCCACCGGCCCCGGCACCGACCTGCACCACCTTCGCCCCGAAGACGTCACCGTCAACGGCATCCGCGGCAACAAGGACTTCGACAACGGCGGCAAACCCGTCACCGGCGCCCCCGGCAACTACACCGACAGCGACTCCTTCGAGCCCCGCGACGCGGTCAAGGGCGACGTCGCCCGCATGATCCTCTACATGGCCGTCCGCTACGACGGCGGCGACGGGTTCCAGGACCTGGAACCCAACGAGAAGGTCAACAACAACTCCGCCCCGGCCATCGGCCGCCTCAGCGTCCTCAAGCAGTGGTCGCTCCAGGACCCGCCGGACGCTTTCGAGAAGCGCCGCAACGACCTGATCCACTCGACCTACCAGCACAACCGCAACCCGTTCATCGACCACCCCGAATGGGTCGACGCCATCTGGTGACCAGCCGCTCCTCGCGGTGCACTTCGGCGTCCAGCCCGCGCGGAGGCGGTAGCGGGGCGACCAGTGTCCGTTCGGTCAATGGGCACCTGGTGGACCCCCCAGTCGTGGTCCGGTCGGCCGGCCGGCAGCCCGGCAACGGCGTGTACCCCGCCGGCAGCCGGCGGGCGGGGGGACGAGCCTGTCAGGGGCTCGGGGTGAAGTGGACGAGGGCTGCCGGGCAGTTCTCCGCCCGCCCGACCAGCGCGTCCCGCTCGGCCGGATCGACGGTCAGGCCCCAGCGCAGCTTGGTGGCGACCCACTCCGTGAGGTAGCGGCAGTGGGCGCCAGGCGCGGGCGGCATCCACTGGGTCGGGTCGCGGTCGGCCTTGGCCCGGTTGGACCGGGCGGTCACCGCCACCAGGCTCGGCTCCGCACCCTGGTCGTTGGCGTACGCCTCCCGGCGCGCCGCCGTCCATGCCGCGGCGCCGGAGTCCCAGCTCTCGGCCAGCGGCACCATGTGGTCGATGTCCAGGCGCGCGGGGTCGGTGACCTCCTGGTCGTCGTAGTAGCTGGACCACGCCCCGCCGGACAGCCGGCAGCCGGGTGCGACGTCGGGCGCGACGTCGGCTTCGGCCAGCAGGACCTCGGCGCGGGTGTTGCAGCCGTCGGCCGGGTCCAGGCCCGCGTTCCAGTGTTTGAAGGAGGTGCGGGTGTAGCCGGCGCGGGACTCCTCGGCGACCGGCAGCGCGGCGACCGCATCGGCCAGCAGCATCGGCTCGACGGCCGGGGCGGCCTGCGCGGGACCGGCCGCGGTCAGCGGGGTCAGGGCGAGAGCGAGAGCGGCCAAGCCGCGGGTGAGGTTCTTGATCACACCCGTAGGGATAGCGGCGCAGGCGCCGGCGCCGCTCCGTTTCGCGGAGGGTGCCAGCCGTGTGGGGGACGGGGTTCACCTGGAGAATCGGTCCTGCCACCAGCACCGCCGACATCCCCGGGAAGCGCGCCGGAGCGATGCGGTGCCCGGCGATGCGGCCCGTTCGCTCGCCCGGGTGGTCATCACTCTTACGGCGTCCCGCCGCACCGGGCCGGGCCGTTGGACCGGGCATGAAACGACTTCTGCACGGGAGCACCGCCCTGGCGTTGGCCTGGGTGGTCTCCAGCGCGACGCCGGCGGCCGCGGACACCAGCGCCTGCACCCACCACTGGTCCGGGCCGCAGGTGTGCATCCGCATGGAGGGCCGCAATGGCTGGAATAAGATCACAGCGATCTGGACGAACCCGCCCCGGGCGGCGAAGACCAGGACCGTCTATCTGACCCAGGACGGCCAGCAGGTCGGCCACCAGCACACCGCCCGCCGCAAGGGTAAGACCCTCAGCTATACCTGGTCCGCCTTCGAGCAGGGCACCAACGCGAAGATGTGCGTGCGCTTCCGGGGCATCGACCGGGTGGCCTGCGACACCACCAAGTACATCGGCAACCGCGCCTCGCTGTAGCGCCGCCTACAAGTGGGCGATGCGGCTGTGCGGTGCCCGGTGGGCGCGCCGGTTCGGCATGCGGCCGCCGAGGAGGATCAGCCGGGCGGCGCGGTGGCGCTGGCCGACATAAGGGGCCAGCAGCTCCACCATCAGCTCGTCGGTACCGTCCCGCTTGCCGGTGAGGGCGTAGCCGATCTGGACCGGCAGGTGCAGGTCCCCCAGCGTCAGCGCGTCGGGTGCGCCGAGGGTGCGCTGGAGGGTTTCGGCGGCGGTCCACGGCCGATGCCGGGGATGAGCTGGAGGCGGGCGGAGGCTTCTTGGAGCGGCATGGTGGCGGCCTCCTCCGGGCGGGCGGCGCGGGCGCAGGCGTGGAGGATCGCGGCGGCGCGGGCGCGGTCGACGCCAGCGCGGTGCCGCTCTCAGGACGACACCCGCCGCCAGGTCGACGGGGCGGGCGTCACCGGCACCCCGGCCGGGGCCGGGCCGGGTGGCTGCTCGCCGTAGAGGCGCAAAAGGCGCCGCCAGACGTAGCGGGCGCTGCCGGTGGTCACCCGCTGCTCCAGCACCGTGGGGATGAGGGACTCCATCACCAGGCCGGTGGCCGCCAGGCGCAATCCGGCGTGCCGGCGGTGGGCGGCGGCGGCCACCCGGTGGCGGGGCATGAAGACCGTCGGGTCATCGCCGGCGTCGAGGAGTGCCGGCAGGTGCTCCAGCACCCAGTCGGCCCCCGGCCACCAGGCCGCTCCTGTGATCCGGCAACCGGCGGCCGGATCGCTCTCGTCGGAGAGGCGGAGGGTGGCCGGGCCGTCCGGGGTGCGGCTCGTGCGCCACCAAGTGCCATCTGCGTCCAGCCGGCAGGTGGGGTCTGCGCTGCTGCGCCGCAGCACCCGCAGCGTGCGGGCCAGGTCGTAGGGGGCGGGCGGAGCCCAGGCGCGGGAGGCAGAGTGCGGCACCGGGAGACGTCGGGGTTGACCTGCACGCTTACGGAACCGGCGGCAGTCAACCCGCGCTGGATGTTCTGGTGGATCTGCGCACCGACAGTCCTCTTCCTCGGCCAAGGCAACCCCATGCGTGTGCGTGGTTGCCCGGCCCAAACGAGCGGCGTGCAGCAGAGGGTATACAGCCCTCCCAGCGCATACAGTCAGGCGATCACACTCCAACTGGCATGATGCGCTGCATGACTGAGGGTGGGGAAGCAATGGCGAGTTGTGAGCCGGTGTCGCTCGTCAAGGGTCCGCAGCGGAGCAAGCGGCGCACAACTGTGTGGTCCATGATCGGCGGCGCGACGGTTGCCGCGGCTGCCGTCTCTCTTTGGGTGTGGGCCCCGTGGGTGGACCGGAGCCCCTTCACGGCCTTCGTCGTCGGCGTGGGCCCTGGAGACTTCACCGTGGAAGGGTCGACACCGGGCAGCTGCCTCCGTACGGCGGCCTCCGAGCAGGAGACCGTCATCTACGACGAGGACGGCAACAGACTGGCCAGTGGACGGGCAGAACGGGAAGGCGAGCGGCTGGGCCCTGAGTTCGGGGAGTACGCGGGGGACTGCATGATCATGACCCGCATCGACAACATTCCCGGGGGCCACGGGACGTACTGGTCGGAGTGGGGCGGCGGTGACCGGAACGAGGTCGGGGAGGACCAGCTCCGGATGACCTATGACGAGCACCGCGAGTGGTTCAAGACCGCCGAGAAGGCGAAGTAGCCCACGCGGTCATGGATGGTGGCGTCCCAGCGAACCTCTTTCACCCAGAATAGTCGCAGGTCAGTAGGGTGTGGACGGCTTGGACGATGGTGCCGATGCGGCGGGTGGAGCATTGGGCTCGGCGGAGGATGCGCCAGGATTCGAACTGTGTGAAGGCCCGTTCCCCACGAGCTCTCAGCCGTGAGTGGTCGCGAAAGCACGGACGGTGGCGCCGGCGCCCTGGTAGGAGCGGTCGGCCAGCAGGATCTGCCGGGTCAGGCAGGCCTGCACGATTCCATGGGTCCGGGCCGCGGCCAGGTCGTGGGTGCGGCCGGGCGTCGCGCGGGGAACCACAGGGTGTGCCGTCGGGGTGGGCGATGAACTGCACGTCCATGCCATGTCGGCGGTGCTCATCGAGTAATACGGCTCGTCCGCGTCGCGCGGTCGCCGACTTCTTGAGCGTGGACGCCGGGCGGGCGACGGCCAGGTTCGAGAAGATCGAGCCGGCCGCGACCAACTGTGAGATGCCGAAGGCGAGGACCATCACCCGTGAGCCCCGCCGCTATGCCTGAACGGGTGACCGCCCGCGCTGCCCCTGCCAGCCACCCGGCGGGGCCCCCGGGAAGAGGTCCCGGGGGCACGGGCAGAGCGGCAGCGTCAGCGCGCGGCGTGCTCGTCCAGGTGGCACTCCTCTACCTCTCGTTCATCGAGGTAGCAGCGGATGCGCACCGCGGTGCCGGGGGTTTCGCGCCGGCGGCGGGGACGGGCGTGGGGTCGGGCTGGGAGGTCGCTGGGGCGTGAGGGGCGTTCGGCGGCGGCGGCGAGCAGGGTGTGGATCTTGCAGGCGAAGTCGGGTCCGGGGAGCGGCAGCTCGCTGTCGGGTTGGCGAAGGTAGCCGACGGCGACGGCGGTGGGCATGTACTGCATGAGTTCGGTGACCACGGCGGAGCGGGTGCGGGTGGTGTGTCTGGCCAGGTGGCGCAGGACGCGCAGGAAGGTGGCGATGGGCACCTGGCCTTCCTGGTGGGTGGCGGGTGCGGGTTGTTCGTCGGTGGCCGGGATGTCGGGGGCGGCGTCTGGGGTGGTG
>NZ_PVLV01000035.1 GCF_002982015.1 Streptomyces solincola | reverse complement strand
GGGCGGGGAGCAGGGGGGCGCGGGCGGTGAGGTCCACGGACTGCGCCCGGAATCCGGCGAGGGTGCCCGCGGGCGGTCACCTCGTCGAACTCCGGGAGCGTCTCCATCTCGTGGTCGGTGCGGTGTTCGGACGAGTGGGCCATGCGGGCCACCCTGACGAGCGCCCTACTTCCCCAGGGGCAGGGCGGCCAGTCGGGCGACCAGCCAGGTCAGCGGCAGGAAGACGGCGAGCAGGACGCCGGCCCGCAGGGCGGCGGTGGTGCGCAGCAGGGCGGCGGGCGCGCCGAGGTCGGCGAGGGTCTCGGTGGTGGCGGCGCGTTCCTGGCGGGACTCCACGGCGGCGGTCAGCAGGGTGGCGACGGCGCACAGCACGACCAGGGCGGCCCCCAGGGCGGTGAGGTCGCCGTAGGGGCGGAAGGCGTCCTGGGCGTAGAGGACGGTGCCGCCGAGGGTGACGCAGGCGACGGCGGCGGCCAGGCCGAGGGGGCGGCCGATGCGCCGGGCCTGGGTCATCAGGGCCCGTCCGGCCAGCAGCCGGGCGGCGCCGGGGCGGCCGACCTGGAGCAGCCGGCCGCACAGATGGGTGAGGCCCGGGCCGGCGACGGCCAGGCCGACGGAGGCGACGACCCAGCCGGCGAGGACGGCCCCGCGGCCGCTGCCCAGGCCGCCGGGCAGGGCGGCGCCGCCGGCCGCGTAGGTCTCGGCGGCCAGGCCGAGGGCGACCACGGCCACGCCCCAGGGCAGTCCGCCGGGCGGGGCCTCCAGGGCGGGGCGGGCGCCGTCCGGGTCGCGTTCGGCGGCCGGCGGCTCCTTGCGGGGGCGCAGGGCCAGGGCGACGGTGGCGGAGGCGGCCAGCGGGACGACGGAGAGCAGGGTGAGGGCGGCGGGCAGGGGAAGCGGGCGGCCGGCGGCGGTGAGGTCGGCGGCGGCGCCGTCGAAGGGCGAGCCGGTGAGGTCGCCGCGCAGGTGCAGGAAGACGGCCAGCGCGATCAGGGAGCCGGTGACGCAGGCCAGCGCGGTGGCGGCGGCGGCGATCATGGCGAGCCGGGCGGGGCCGAGGCCGATGGCGGACAGGCCGGGCCGGGGCCGGGTGCCGGGGTCGGTGCGGGCGACGGCGAGGGCCAGGTGGACGGTGGCGGCGACGGGCAGCAGGCACCAGGCGAGCCGGGCCGGCGGGGCCGCGCCGCCGCCGGGGCGCACCAGCGCGTAGGCGAGGGCGCACAGCAGCAGGAAGCCGGTGACGGCGGCGGCGAGGGCGACCAGCAGCCGCCGGGCCAGGACGACGGGGTGGGAGCCGCGGGTCAGACGGAGAGCGAGCACGCGTCGCGCCCTTCCGCTCCGGTGGCCGCGTGGAACGGCGTCGCGCCGATGCGACGGCCGTCCAGCAGGTGCACGGTGCGGTCGGCGAGCGCGGCGATGTCCGGGTCGCCGGTGGTCATCAGCACGGTGATGCGGTGCGAGCGGGCGGCGGCGGTGAGGGTGCGCAGCACCTGGTTGCCGTCGGCGCGGTGCAGGGCGGCGGTCGGCTCGTCGGCGAACAGCAGCGGCGGCAGGGTGATCAGCGCGCGGGCGATGGCGATGCGCTGGCACTGGTCCTGGCGCAACTGGTGGGGGCGGCGGCGGGCGCAGTCGCCGGCGTCGAGCCGGTCGAGCCAGTCCAGCGCGGCGTTCTTGGCGGCGGAGCGGGCGGCGCCGCGCAGCAGCAGCGGCAGGGCGGCGTTCTCCCAGCCGGTCAGTTCGGGCACCAGGCCCGGTTCGGTGCCGATCCAGCCGAAGCGTTCGCGGCGCAACTGCTCGCGCTGGTGGCGGTCCATGGTGTGCAGCGGGGTGCTGTTGAACCACACCTCGCCCTCGGCGGGCACGAGCCGGCCGGACAGGCAGCGCAGCAGGCTGCTCTTGCCGCTGCCGCGCGGGCCGCACACGGCCAGGATCTCGCCCTCGCGGACGCCGAGGGAGACCCCCTGGAGCGCGGGGGAGCCGTTGGGGGAGTAGTGCAGGGCGCGTGCCCAGAGCACGTCGTTGTCCGGCGGGGCCACCATGGCGTACACCTCGCGATCGGTTCTGTCTGCGTCGTCGCCCGCTCCCGTACCGTCGCCGGCGCTCGCTGACGCGGAGCCTCGGCGGGGGTTCCCCCGTTCGGGGGAGTGGGGGTGGGGCCGGTCGGTCACAGGAACCGTAGGGAGCCGGTGGGCGGCTGCCGGGACAGCACACGGCCCGGGACCGCCCATCTCACTCGGATGGGGGCGGTCCCGGGCCGCGTTCAGCCTACGATCGTACGAGCGCGATCACGGTCACAGCTTCGTCCAGGCCTCGGTGAGGGTGGCCCGGAGGATCTGCTCGATCTCGTCGAACGTGGACTGGTCCGACACCAGCGGCGGCGCCAGCTGGACGACCGGGTCGCCGCGGTCGTCCGCGCGGCAGTACAGGCCGTTGTCGTAGAGGGCCTTGGAGAGGAAGCCGTACAGGACGCGCTCGGTCTCCTCGTCGTTGAAGGACTCCTTGGTGACCTTGTCCTTCACGAGCTCGATGCCGTAGAAGAAGCCGTTGCCGCGGACGTCGCCGACGATCGGCAGGTCGTTGAGCTTGTCCAGGGTGGCGCGGAAGGCGCCCTCGTTGTCCAGCACGTGCTGGGTGAGGTTCTCGCGCTCGAAGATGTCGAGGTTGGCGAGGCCCACCGCCGCGGAGACCGGGTGGCCGCCGAAGGTGTAGCCGTGCAGGAAGGTGTTGTCGCCCTTGTAGAAGGGCTCGGCGAGCCGGTCGGAGATGATGCAGGCGCCGATCGGGGAGTAGCCCGAGGTCATGCCCTTGGCGCAGGTGATCATGTCCGGCACGTAGTCGAACTTGTCGCAGGCGAAGATCGTGCCGAGCCGGCCGAAGGCGCAGATGACCTCGTCGGAGACGAGCAGCACGTCGTACTGGTCGCAGATCTCGCGGACCCGCTGGAAGTACCCGGGCGGCGGCGGGAAGCAGCCGCCGGCGTTCTGCACCGGCTCCAGGAAGACCGCGGCGACGGTGTCGGGGCCCTCGAAGAGGATCTGCTGCTCGATCTGGTCGGCGGCCCAGCGGCCGAAGGCCTCCGGGTCGTCGCCGAACAGCGGGGCGCGGTAGATGTTGGTGTTGGGCACCTTGTGCGCGCCCGGCACCAGCGGCTCGAACGGGGCCTTCAGGCCCGGCAGGCCGGTGATGGACAGCGCGCCCTGAGGGGTGCCGTGGTAGGCGACCGCGCGGGAGATGACCTTGTGCTTGGTGGGCTTGCCGACCAGCTTGAAGTACTGCTTGGCCAACTTCCAGGCGGTCTCCACCGCCTCGCCGCCGCCGGTGGTGAAGAAGACCTTGTTCAGGTCGCCGGGGGCGTGGTGGGCCAGACGCTCGGCGAGCTCCACGGCCTTCGGGTGGGCGTAGGACCACACCGGGAAGAAGGCGAGCTCCTGGGCCTGCTTGGCGGCCGCCTCGGCCAGTTCGGTGCGGCCGTGGCCCGCCTGCACCACGAACAGGCCGGCGAGGCCGTCGAGGTAGCGCTTGCCCTTGTCGTCGAAGATGTAGGTGCCCTCGCCGCGGACGATGGTCGGGACGGGGCTGTTCTCGTACGACGACATGCGGGTGAAGTGCATCCACAGGTGGTCGTAGGCGGTTTTCGAGAGGTCCTTGCTCACGGCTATCGGGTTCCCCACATATAGGTCTGCTTCTTGAGCTTGAGGTAGACGAAGCTCTCGGTGGAGCGCACGCCGGGGAGGGTGCGGATGCGCCGGTTGATCACATCCAGCAGGTGGTCGTCGTCCTCGCAGACGATCTCCACCATCAGGTCGAAGGAGCCCGCGGTCATCACCACGTACTCGCACTCGGCCATCGCGGTCAGCGCCTCGGCCACCGGGTCCAGGTCGCCCTCGACGTTGATGCCGACCATCGCCTGGCGGCGGAAGCCCACGGTGAGCGGGTCCGTCACGGCGACGATCTGCATGACTCCCTGATCGAGGAGCTTCTGCACGCGCTGGCGCACCGCGGCCTCGGAGAGGCCGACGGCCTTGCCTATCGCGGCGTACGGACGGCGTCCGTCCTCCTGGAGCTGTTCGATGATCGCCAGGGACACGGCGTCGATCGTCGGGGACGATCCGTTCCCGGTCCTGGGGTCTGCGCTTCGACTGGCCACACCTTCACCATGCACCGAACACCGTCGGTCTTGCAACCCGGGACTGATGTAATTCGTTGATCTCACGCCGTTTGGCCACCGAATCCGAAGTTCGGAGGCGTCGGCCCTGTCGAAAGCGTCGCATCAGCTATTAGGGTGGAGGTGTCCAGCCTGTGGACACCCACGGCACCGGACCCCAGAGCACCGCCAAGCACCGAGACCGACAGGAGGGGTGGCAAGTGACCACCGAGCTGCGTCGTCTGCGCAACTACATCAACGGGGAGTTCAAGGACGCCGCCGACGGACGGACCATCGACGTGGTCAACCCGGCCACCGGCGAGGTGTACGCCACGTCCCCGCTGTCCGGCCAGGCCGACGTCGACGCCGCCATGGAGGCCGCCGCGGCCGCCTTCCCGGCCTGGCGCGACACCACCCCGGCCGAACGCCAGAAGGTGCTGCTGAAGATCGCCGACGCCTTCGAGGAGCGCGCCGAGGAGCTGATCGCCGCCGAGTGCGAGAACACCGGCAAGCCCACCGAGCTCATGCGCACCGAGGAGATCCCCCCGGCGGTCGACCAGATCCGCTTCTTCGCCGGCGCCGCCCGCCTGCTGGAGGGCCGCTCCGCCGGCGAGTACATGGAGGGCCTGACCTCCATCGTCCGCCGCGAGCCGGTCGGCGTCTGCGCCCAGGTCGCCCCCTGGAACTACCCGCTGATGATGGCCGTGTGGAAGTTCGCCCCGGCGCTCGCCGCGGGCAACACCGTGGTCCTCAAGCCCTCGGACACCACCCCCGCCTCCACCGTGCTGATCGCCGAGATCATCGGCGCGATCGTGCCCAAGGGCGTCTTCAACGTGCTCTGCGGCGACCGCACCACCGGCAGCGCCATGGTCGAGCACCCGGTGCCCGCGATGGCCTCCATCACCGGCTCGGTACGCGCCGGCATCCAGGTCGCCGCCTCCGCGGCCAAGGACGTCAAGCGCGTCCACCTGGAGCTGGGCGGCAAGGCGCCGGTCGTGGTCTTCGAGGACACCGACATCGCCAAGGCCGTCGAGGACATCTCCACCGCCGGCTTCTTCAACGCCGGCCAGGACTGCACGGCCGCCACCCGCGTGCTCGTCCACCAGGACATCCACGACGAGTTCGTCGCCCAGCTGGCCAAGGCCGCGTCCGAGACCAAGACCGGCGCCAGCGACGACGCGGACGTGCTCTACGGGCCGCTGAACAACGAGAACCAGCTCAAGCAGGTCACCGGCTTCATCGACCGCCTCCCGGCGCACGCCAAGGTCGAGGCCGGCGGCCACCGGGTCGGCGACAAGGGCTACTTCTACGCCCCCACCGTCGTCTCCGGCCTCAAGCAGGACGACGAGATCGTCCAGAACGAGGTCTTCGGCCCGGTCATCACCGTCCAGTCCTTCACCGACGAGGCCCAGGCCCTCCAGTACGCCAACGGCGTCGAGTACGCCCTGGCCTCCTCCGTCTGGACCAAGGACCACGCCCGCGCCATGCGCATGTCCAAGGCGTTGGACTTCGGCTGCGTCTGGATCAACACCCACATCCCGCTGGTCGCCGAGATGCCGCACGGCGGCTTCAAGAAGTCCGGCTACGGCAAGGACCTCTCCGCCTACGGCTTCGAGGACTACACCCGCGTCAAGCACGTGATGACGTCCCTCGGCTGACGGACCGTCCGCCGCACCGCCAGGCCCCCGCGCCCGTACGCCCAGCCGTGCGGCCGCGGGGGCCTGCGCGCGTCCCCGGGTCGCACGGGTGCCTGCGCGGTCGCGGGGGCCGTGTAAAGGCCGCGTAAACGGCGGCGTAGTCTTTCCGATCATGAGCGAAGTCGGCGCCCTCCAGCGGCGCATACGCCGGTGGCTGGTCCTGTTCATCGTCTGCCTGGCCCTCAGCGGGCTCACGGCCTTCCCGCTCGTCACCGAGATGCGGCTCGCCGTCGACGCCCTGAACGGCTGGGCGTCCTTCCTCGCCGACGCCTTCCCCGGCCTGAAGGAGTGGATGCTGCGCGTCCAGGAGGGCGTCGAGACCGCCGACGGCCGCTACCCGTTCCTCCTCTACGGCACCGACTGGCTGGCCTTCGCCCACCTGGTCATCGCCGTCGCCTTCTACGGCCCCTACCGCGACCCGGTGCGCAACATCTGGGTGATCGACTTCGGCATGATCGCCTGCGCGGGGATCGTCCCGCTCGCCCTGATCTGCGGCCCGATCCGGGACATCCCCTTCTGGTGGTCGGTCATCGACATGTCCTTCGGCGTCTTCGGCATCCTGCCGCTGCTCGTCGTCCGCCGCCTGATCAAGCGCCTGGAGAGCCTGACCGCGCCGGTCGGCCCCCGGATGCAGCCGGCGGCCTGACGGCCGACGCCACCCGCGCGGCCAGATCCGGGCGGTTGGTGGTGACCGAGTCGACGCCGTGCGCGACCAGACGGCGCAGGGTGCGGCGGGTGTCGGCGGTCCAGGCCGAGACCAGCAGCCCCTGGCCGTGCACCCGGTCCACCAGCGCCCGGCTCAGCAACCCGAAGCGGTAGTTCAGCCAGCGCGGGGCGAGCGCGTCCAGCAGGACCGGGCGCGGCGGGGCCAGGCTCGTCCAGGTCAGCGCGATCTCGGCGGCCGGGTCGGCGGCGCGCACCAGCAGCATCGCGGACGCGCTGGAGCAGTAGTACGCCCGGTCGGCCGCGCCGCACTCCCGGACCGTCGCGGTCACCGCCCGGACCGACTCCTCGGTCGCGCCCGGCAGGTCCAGCATCACCCGCCGCCCCTCGGTCGCGGCCAGCGCCTCCGCCAGGGTCGGCACGCCCCCGTCCTCCGGGCCGGTCGCAGCGCGCAGCTCGGCCAGGGTGAGCGCGGACAGCGGGCGGTCCACCCGCCACAGCCGCCGCGTGGTGTCGTCGTGCAGCAGCACCGGCACGCCGTCCCGGGTCAGGCGTACGTCGGTCTCCACCGCGTCCGCGCCGTGCGCGAACGCCGAGCGGAGGGACGCGAGGGTGTTCTCCCGCACCCGGTAGGGATCGCCCCGGTGCCCGACCACGGCGAGCCGACGGGCACCGGCCGCCGGCGCCCCCGCCTCCCGGGGGCGGCCGCCGGGGGCTACCGGGCGAGCCATGCGGCCGTGTAGGCGTCGATCTCGGCCGCGATGCGGGACTTCCCGGCGAAGTCCAGGAAGGACGCCTCGACCGCCTGCTTCGCCAGGTCCGCCACGCCCCGCGCGTCCAGCTCCAGCAACCGGGCCGCCACCTCGTACTCGGTGTTCAGGTCGGTGCCGAACATCGGCGGGTCGTCGGAGTTGACGCTGACCAGGACCCCGGCCTCCACCATCTTCCGCAGCGGGTGCTCGTCCATGGCGGCCACCGCCCGGGTGGCGATGTTGGAGGTGGGGCAGACCTCCAGCGGGATGCGGTGCTCGGCGAGGTGCGCCAGCAGCCGCTCGTCCCGGACGGAGCTGGTGCCGTGGCCGATGCGCTCCGCGCCCAGCTCGGTCAGCGCGTCCCAGACCGTCTGCGGACCGGTGGTCTCCCCGGCGTGCGGCACCGAGTGCAGCCCGGCCGCGCGCGCCCGGTCGAAGTACGGCTTGAACTGGGGGCGCGGCACCCCGATCTCCGGGCCGCCGAGCCCGAAGCCGACCAGCCCCTCGGGCCGCAGGTCCACCGCGAGCCGGCAGGTCTCCTCCGCCGCCTCCAGGCCGGCCTCGCCGGGGATGTCGAAGATCCAGCGCAGCACCACCCCCAGCTCCTTCTCGGCCGCGCGCCGGGCGTCCTCGATGGCGTCCATGAACGCCTTCTCGTCGATCCCGCGCCGGGTGGAGCTGAAGGGGGTGACGGTCAGCTCGGCGTACCGGATGTTCTGCCGGGCCATGTCCCGGGCCACCTCGAAGGTCAGCAGCCGGACGTCCTCGGGGGTGCGGACCAGGTCCACCACCGACAGGTAGACGTCGATGAAGTGCGCGAAGTCGGTGAAGACGAAGTAGTCGACCAGCGCCTCCGGATCGGTGGGCACCTGGGAGTCGGGGTGCCGGGCGGCCAGCTCGGCCACGATCCGCGGCGAGGCCGAGCCCACGTGGTGCACGTGCAGCTCGGCCTTGGGCAACCCGGCGATGAAGGGGCGCAGTTCGGACATCGGCTTCCTCCGGTGGCGGTACGCGGTGCGGCGGGGGTGCGGATCGGGGTGTACGGGCCGCGAGGCTGGTCAGAGGTCATCGTAGGACGGCCGGTTAGCATGACCGGTACACGGATGGGGGAGTTCATGTCTGACAAGCGCGACCCGCACGACCCGTGGGCGCCGCCCGAGGGCGGGACGCCCCGGGAGCGGCCGGCCGACCCGCCGGCGACCCCGCCGCCTGGGGTGCACGACTTCCCGACGGTGACCTCCCTGCCCGGCGCGGACGGCGAGGTGCCGCCCCCGCCGCTCGCCCCCGGCGGTCCCTCCCCGACCATGCCGGGCGGCTACGGCCACGGCTACCCGGACCCGGCCGCGCCCCCCGGCGGCTACGGCTACCCGGACCCGGCCGCGACGTCCGGCGGCTACGGCCGCCCCGACCTCACGGCCACCTCCGCCGGCTACGGCTACCCGCCCGCGCCCGCCCCCGGGCCCGGCTACCCGGGATACCCGGGCTACGGCGCCTGGGGGTCCGGCGGCCAGTCCAACGGCATGGGCATCACCGCCATGGTCCTCGGCATCGTCGCCGTGGTGATGTTCTGCGCCTGGGGGCTGGGCGTCCTCCTCGGCATCCTGGCGCTGATCTTCGGCATCATCGGACGCAACAAGGCCAAGCGGGGCGAGGCGAACAACGGGGGCATGGCCCTGGCCGGCGTGATCCTCGGCTCGGTGGCCATCGCGGCCGGCGCGGCCTTCCTGGCGTTCCTGGTCTGGGCCGTCAACCAGGACGGCGGCGACGGCTCCGACCCCGACCCCTACCCGTACGGCTCGGCGCTGAGCCAGCCCGCCGCCGCGCCGCGCTGACCCCGCGCCGCCCGGGCGGCGGACGCTCCGGCCGCCCCGGCCCCGCGCACCCGCGCACCGCCCCCGTCCCATGCGGCCGTCACACCGCCGCCGCCCGGGCCCGCAGCTCCTCGCGGGCCTCCATCAGGGCGAAGCCCAGCAGGTTCAGCCCGCGCCAGTGCGCCGGCCGCAGGATGCGCTCGTCGTCGGCGGGCAGCCCGACGCCCCACACGCGGTCCAGCGGGCTCGCCTCCACCAGGACCCGCTCGCCGGTGGACAGCAGATAGGCGGTGAGCGCCGGATCGGCGGCGAACTTGTGCGTGCTGCCCGCCACCACCAGGCCGAACCGCTCGCGCGCCCAGACGTCCTCGTCGAAGCCGCGCACCTGCCGCCCCGCCTTCTTGGCCAGCGCCGGGTCCGGCGCCCGCACCGCCTGCCGCTCCGCCTCCGCGTCCCCGAAGAGGCGGGCCTTCCCGGCCATCATCCAGTGCTCGGCGGTGGCGTACTCCACCCCTTCGACGGTGAAGGGGGAGGGCCACCACTGGCTCAGGCAGCTCGGCCCCAGCCTGCCGTCCGGCCGCGGCCGGTGCCCCCAGAAGGGCAGGAACCGCACCTGCTCCCCGCGCTCGATCCGGGCCTGCAACGCGTCGATCTTCCCCATGCACGCGAGTCTCGCAGCCGCCACGGACAATGCGTACGGGTATTCGCCCGCCCACCCGACACATGGTCGACCGAATCCGTCGCGTAACCAAAAGGCAACGACGGAATCCCTTGGCTGGTCAGCGCCCCTCTGCCAGGATCGGCACTCAATTCAGGCCGGCGCAACACTGGAGTAAAGCGCCGGACGACCGCCGGACACCTCAGCCGGACACCGGGTCCCGACGGCACCCGCCGGACGAGCCGGGGCCCGGCGGACCGATCCGCTGGACAACTGGGACACGGAGAACGCCATGGGCAACCGCCAGGAGCCGGACCACCGGCAGGAGCCCGGCCGCCAGGGGCCGGACCGCAGGCCGGCCGACCGCTTCCCCGGGCTGGAGCAGTTCGCCGCCGGAGCCAACCACGTCGGCGGCGCGCTGCGGCCGGGGACCTCCGGCCGGAAGCACACCATCGTCGACCCGGCCACCGGCCAGGACGTGCTGACCTACGAGCTGGCCGGGCCGGCCGACGTGGACGCGGCGGTGGCCGCCGCCCGCGACGCGCTGCCGGGCTGGGCCGGGGCCACCCCCGGCGAGCGCTCCGAGGCCATGCACCGGTTCGCCGCCGAGCTGGACGCCCGCGCCGAGGACCTGGCCCGCGCCGAGTCCCTCCAGTGCGGCAAGCCGCTCAAGCTCACCCGCGAGTTCGACGTGCCCGGCACGATCGACAACACCGCCTTCTTCGCCGGCGCAGCCCGCCACCTCCAGGGCCAGTCGGCCGGCGAGTACAGCGGCGACCACACCTCGTACGTCCGCCGCGAGCCGATCGGCGTGGTGGGCTCCATCGCCCCCTGGAACTACCCGCTCCAGATGGCCGCCTGGAAGGTGCTGCCGGCCATCGCCGCGGGCAACACCATCGTGCTCAAGCCCGCCGAGCTGACCCCGCTGACCTCGCTGATCTTCGCCGAGGCGGCCACCGCGGCGGGCATCCCGGACGGCGTGGTCAACATCGTCACCGGCGCCGGCCTGGACGCCGGCGAGCACCTGGTGTCCCACCCGCACGTGGCGATGACGTCCTTCACCGGCTCCACCGCCGTCGGCAAGCGGGTCGCCGAACTGGCCACCTCCACCGTCAAGCGGCTCCACCTGGAGCTGGGCGGCAAGGCCCCCTTCGTGGTGTTCGACGACGCCGACCTGGAGGCCGCGGTCAACGGCGCGGTCGCCGGCGCCCTGATCAACACGGGCCAGGACTGCACCGCCGCCACCCGCGCCTACGTCCAGCGCCCGCTGTACGACGCCTTCGTCAGCGGGGTCGCCGACCTGATGGCCGCCGTCCGGCTGGGCGACCCGTTCGAGGACGGCACCGACCTCGGCCCGCTGATCAGCCACGCCCAGCGGGACCGGGTGGCCGGCTTCGTGGACCGGGCCCGGTCCTACGCCACCGTGGTCACCGGCGGGGTCGCCCCGCACAACGCGGGCGCCTACTACCGGCCGACCCTGATCACCGGGGCGGCGCAGGACAGCGAGATCGTCCAGGCCGAGATCTTCGGCCCGGTGCTGGTGGTGCTGCCCTTCGACTCCGACGAGGAGGGGCTGGCGCTGGCCAACGACACCCCCTACGGGCTGGCCGCCTCCGCCTGGACCCGGGACGTCTACCGGGCCGGCCGGGCCACCCGGGAGATCAAGGCCGGCTGCGTCTGGGTCAACGACCACATCCCGATCCTCAGCGAGATGCCGCACGGCGGATACAAGGCGTCCGGCTTCGGCAAGGACATGTCCAGCTACTCCTTCGAGGAGTACACGCAGGTCAAGCACGTGATGCTGGACAACACGGCGGTGGCCAGGAAGGACTGGCACCGCACGGTGTTCGGCGACCGCTGAGCCGGGAGCGCCGAGGGGCCGCCCTCCTCGGCGCCGTCCGGCCGGGCGTCCCGGATGCCGGAAGGGCTCTGGACCCCGCGCCCCGGCCCGTGTGAACTGATGCCCCGCACAGCGGACGGCGCGGTCCGCAAGACGGACACCTGCCGGGGCCCCGGGAGCCTTCCCGCCGCCCCCGCCTCGCACCTCCTGCCACCTCACCGCACCCCGGAAGCCACCGGTCCGCACGTCCTCCCCACCGGTCCCGTCCGAAAGGCACCGCCGCATGGAGCAGTACCAGCCCGAAAGCCTCTCCGCGGCCCAGGCGGCCGCCATGCGGCGAAGCCTGGCCAGCGGCCGGGGCGCCCTCACCCGGCGCTCGCTGCTGCGCGCCACCGGATACGGGGCGCTGGCCGCGGGCTCGCTCGCCGCCCTCAGCGGCTGCGGCATCCCGCCGGCCAAGCGGGAGGGCGGCGGACCGGCGGACACCGACCACTCGGCGAAGGAGAAGCGGCTCACCTTCTCCAACTGGACGCAGTACATCGACGTCAGCGACGACGAGAAGAGCCGGCCCAGCCTCCAGGACTTCACCCGGCGCACCGGCATCGCGGTCAAGTACACCGAGGACATCAACGACAACGTCGAGTTCTTCGGCAAGATCCAGCCGCAGCTGGCCGCCGGACAGGACACCGGGCGGGACCTGATCTGCGTCACCGACTGGCTGGCCGCCCGGATCATCCGGCTCGGCTGGGCGCAGCCGCTGGACCCCGGCAACCTGCCGAACGCCTACGCCAACCTCTCCGCCCAGTTCCGCCGCCCCGACTGGGACCCGGGCCGCGCCTACTCCTACCCGTGGACCGGCATCTCCACGGTGATCGCGTACAACGTGAAGGCCACCGGCGGGCGGAAGGTGGACTCGGTCACCCAGCTCCTGGACGACCCGAAGCTGAAGGGGAAGGTGTCCTTCCTCTCCGAGATGCGGGACTCCGTCGGGATGACCCTGCTCGACCTCGGCAAGGACCCGGGGGCGTTCACCGACGCCGACTTCGACGCCGCCGCCGGGCGGCTGAAGAAGGCCGTGGACACCTCCCAGATACGCCGCTTCACCGGCAACGACTACACCGCCGACCTCTCCAAGGGCGACATCGCCGCCTGCCTGGCCTGGGCCGGGGACGTCATCCAGCTCCAGGCCGACAACCCCGACATCCGCTTCGCCATCCCGTCCGCCGGCTACATCACCTCCACCGACAACCTGCTGGTCCCGGCCGGGGCGCGGCACAAGACCAACGCCGAGAAGCTGATCGACTACTACTACGAGCTGCCCAACGCGGCCCGGCTCGCCGCCTACATCAACTACGTCTGCCCGGTCGACGGCGTACGGGGCGAACTGTCCAGGATCGACCCCGAGCTGGCGAAGAACACGCTGATCCTCCCCGACAAGGCGATGGCCGCGAAGTCCCACGCCTTCCGCTCGCTCAGCGCCGACGAGGAGACGGCGTACGAGCAGAAGTTCGCCAAGATCACCGGAGCCTAGCCACCGCCCGCCCGCACCCCGCGACCGCACGCGGGGCCGGGCCGCCGCCGCATCCCCGACCCGACACCCCTGGGACCGCAATCCATGACGACTGACACTGACAGCACCGGCGGCGACGTCCGTCTGACCGGGATCAGCAAGACCTACGGCTCGTTCACCGCCGTGCACCCGCTGGACCTCACCATCCCGCAGGGCTCGTTCTTCGCCCTGCTCGGCGCGTCCGGCTGCGGCAAGACCACCACCCTGCGGATGATCGCCGGCCTGGAGGACCCCACCACCGGCACCGTCCGGCTCGGCGGGAGGGACGTCACCGACCTGCCGCCCTACAAGCGGCCGGTGAACACCGTCTTCCAGTCGTACGCGCTCTTCCCGCACCTGAGCATCTACGAGAACGTCGCCTTCGGGCTGCGCCGCCGGGGCGTCAAGTCGGTGAGGAAGCAGGTCGGCGAGATGCTCGACCTGGTGCAGTTGGGCGACCGGGCCCAGCAGCGGCCGCACCAGCTCTCCGGCGGCCAGCAGCAGCGGGTGGCGGTGGCCCGCGCCCTGATCAACCACCCCCAGGTGCTGCTGCTCGACGAGCCGCTGGGCGCCTTGGACCTCAAGCTGCGCCGCCAGATGCAGCTGGAACTCAAGCGCATCCAGACCGAGGTCGGCATCACCTTCGTGCACGTCACCCACGACCAGGAGGAGGCCATGACCATGGCCGACCAGGTCGCGGTGATGAACGGCGGCCGGGTCGAGCAGCTCGGCGCGCCGGCCGACCTCTACGAGAACCCGGGCACCACCTTCGTCGCCAACTTCCTCGGCACCTCCAACCTGATCACCGCCGGGATAGTGGAGAGCTCCGCCGAGGACCTGGTGGTCAGCGCCGGCGGCGGCAAGCTGAAGCTGCCGGCCGCGCGATGCCGGGCCGCCACCGCCCCCGGCGGCAGCCTGCTGGTCGGCGTCCGCCCCGAGAAGATCAGCCTGGCGCACGCCGACGACGCCGCCGGCATCCCCGAGGGCCGCAACCGGATCACCGGCCGGATCACCGCCTCCAGCTTCATCGGCGTCTCCACCCAGTACGTCGTCGACGGCCCCGCTGGCAGCGGCCTCCAGGTGTACGAGCAGAACGTCGAGCGCGACTCCCGGCTCGCCCCCGGCGCCGAGGTCGTCCTGCACTGGAACCCGGCCCACACCTTCGGTCTGGACGCCGGGCAGGCCATCGACGCCGGCACCCAGAAGGTGGAGGACGCCGCATGACCGGCACCGCCACGGTCGAGAAGGACCCGCCGCCGCTGACCACCGCCCCGACCGCCGACCAGGTGCGCAAGCCGCCGACCCGCCGCCGGCTGGTCCCGTACTGGCTGCTGCTGCCCGGCATCCTGTGGCTGGTCGTCTTCTTCGCGCTGCCGCTGGTCTACCAGGCGTCCACCTCGGTGCAGACCGGTTCGCTGGAGCAGGGCTTCGAGGTCACCTGGCACTTCGCCACCTACTGGGACGCGCTGGCCGAGTACTACCCGCAGTACGTGCGCTCGCTGCTGTACGCCGGCACCGCCACCGTGCTGTGCCTGCTGCTCGGCTACCCGCTGGCGTATCTGATCGCCTTCAAGGCGGGGCGCTGGCGCAACCTGGTCCTGGTGCTGGTGATCGCCCCGTTCTTCACCAGCTTCCTGATCCGCACGCTGGCCTGGAAGACGATCCTGGCCGACGGCGGCGCGGTGGTCGGCGCGCTGGACGCGCTGCACGTCCTGGACGTCACCGACTGGCTGGGCTGGACCCAGGGCGACCGGGTGCTGGCCACCCCGATGGCGGTGGTCTGCGGCCTGACGTACAACTTCCTGCCGTTCATGATCCTGCCGCTCTACACCTCGCTGGAGCGCATCGACGGCCGGCTGCACGAGGCCGCCCGCGACCTGTACGCCTCGCCGGCCACCACCTTCCGCAAGGTGACGTTCCCGCTGTCGATGCCCGGCGTGGTCTCCGGCACCCTGCTCACCTTCATCCCGGCCAGCGGCGACTACGTCAACGCCGAGCTGCTGGGCTCCACCGACACGAAGATGGTCGGCAACGTCATCCAGTCGCAGTTCCTCCGGGTGCTCGACTACCCGACCGCGGCCGCGCTGTCGTTCATCCTCATGGCCGTGGTGCTCATCATGGTCACCGTCTACATCCGGCGGGCCGGAACGGAGGACCTGGTCTGATGGTGCTGCTTGGCTGGATCCGCCGCCGGCTGGTCGTCTTCGCCGGCCTGCTCACGCTCGCCTACCTCATCCTGCCGAACGTCGTCGTGATGGTGTTCTCCTTCAACGACCCGGCCGGCCGCTTCAACTACGCCTGGCGGGAGTTCTCCACCGCCGCCTGGCGCGACCCGTGCGGGGTGGCCGACATGTGCGGCTCGCTCGCGCTCTCGCTCCAGATCGCCGCCTGGGCCACCCTCGGCGCGACCGTCCTCGGCACGATGATCGCCTTCGCCCTGGTCCGCTACCGCTTCCGGGCGCGCGGCGCGATCAACTCGCTGATCTTCCTGCCGATGGCGATGCCCGAGGTGGTCATGGCCGCCTCGCTGCTGACGCTGTTCCTGAACCTCGGCGCCCAGCTGGGCTTCTGGACGGTGCTGATCGCCCACATCATGTTCTGCCTGTCCTTCGTCGTCACCGCCGTCAAGGCCCGGGTGATGTCGATGGACCCGCGGCTGGAGGAGGCCGCCCGCGACCTGTACGCCGGGCCGGTGCAGACCTTCCTGCGCGTGACCCTGCCGATCGCCGCCCCCGGCATCGCGGCCGGCGCGCTGCTCGCCTTCGCCCTGTCGTTCGACGACTTCATCATCACCAACTTCAACGCGGGCTCCACCGTGACCTTCCCCATGTTCGTCTGGGGCTCGGCACAGCGCGGCACGCCCGTCCAGATCAACGTCATCGGCACGGCGATGTTCGCCATCGCGGTGCTGGTGGTCGTCGCGGGCCAGTTGCTGGCCCGCCGGCGCGACCGCGCCACGCAACCCTGAACGACCCCTGAGGGAGTTGGAAGCCATGGCCCCCGTCGCCATGCGGACCGCTGCACGATCGCTCTCGGACGCCCAGC
Source organism: Streptomyces solincola (assembly GCF_002982015.1). Taxonomy (GTDB): domain Bacteria; phylum Actinomycetota; class Actinomycetes; order Streptomycetales; family Streptomycetaceae; genus Streptomyces; species Streptomyces solincola. The sequence continues at coordinate 2,277 of NZ_PVLV01000035.1, read as the reverse complement.
CCGTCCCGTTCTGGCTGGAGGACCCCGGCAAGCCCGGCGCGCTGCCCGCCCTCACCGGCAGCGAGACCTGCGACCTGCTGGTCGTCGGCGGCGGCTACAGCGGGCTGTGGACGGCGCTGATCGCCAAGGAGCGCGACCCCGGACGGGACGTGGTGCTCATCGAGGGCCGCGAGGTGGGCTGGGCCGCCTCCGGCCGCAACGGCGGCTTCTGCGCCGCCTCCCTCACCCACGGCCTGGGCAACGGGCTGGCCCGCTGGCCCGGCGAGCTGGCCACCCTGGAGCGGCTCGGCGAGGCCAACCTGGACGCCATCGAGCAGGCGGTGGAGGCGTACGGGATCGACTGCGCCTTCGAGCGCACCGGCGAGATCGACGTGGCCACCGAACCCCACCAGGTCCAGGAGCTGGCCGAGATGTACGCCGAGGCCGACAAGCTCGGTCTGGCCGGCGGCCTGGAACTGCTGGACCGGGACCGGATGCGCGCCGAGGTCGACTCGCCCACCTTCCTCGGCGGCCTGTGGGACCGGCGCGGGGTCGCCCTGGTCGACCCGGCCAAGCTCGCCTGGGGCCTGAAGGCCGCCTGCCTGAGCCTGGGCGTCCGCATCTTCGAGAACACCCGCGGCCTGGACCTGGTGCGGGCCGGCTCCGGGATGGCGGTGCGCACCGACTACGGCCGGGTGCTGGCCCGGCAGGTCGCGCTCGGCACCAACGTCTTCCCCTCGCTGGTCAAGCGGCTGCGGCACTACACCGTCCCGGTCTACGACTACGCCCTGATGACCGAGCCGCTCAGCGGGGAGCAGCTCGCCTCGATCGGCTGGCGGGGCCGCCAGGGGCTGGGCGACAGCGCCAACCAGTTCCACTACTTCCGGCTGTCCGCCGACAACCGGATCCTGTGGGGCGGCTACGACGCGATCTACCCCTTCGGCGGCCGGGTGAGCGCCGAGCGCGACCAGCGCCCGGAGACCTCGCTGAAGCTGGCCGAGCACTTCTTCACCTGCTTCCCGCAGTTGGAGGGGGTCCGCTTCAGCCACGCCTGGGGCGGCGCGATCGACACCTGCTCGCGCTTCTCGGCGTTCTTCGGCACCGCGCACGGCGGCCGGGTCGCCTACGCGCAGGGGTACACCGGGCTCGGCGTCGGGGCGACCCGGTTCGGCGCGGACGTGATGCTGGACCTGCTGGCCGGTGAGGCGACCGAGCGCACCGAGCTGGAGATGGTCCGCTCCAAGCCGCTGCCGTTCCCGCCGGAGCCGATCGCCTGGGCCGGCATCGGGCTCACCAAGTGGTCGCTGGCCCGCGCCGACGCCAACGGCGGCCGGCGCAACCTCTGGCTGAAGACCATGGACAAGCTGGGGCTCGGCTTCGACAGCTAGCCGGCCGCACGGGACGGGACGGCGGCGGCATCCCGTCCGGGCCGGCGCGGAGGGGCGTCCATCCTATGAGCGCCCCTCTTCGCGCCCTCGGGTGCCTCCTTCACCACCGAAGATCCCGGGAACCCGCGTCATCTTCCGCGCCGCTTGTCGTCCGTTCGGGTGAGTGCGCCGCCCGACCGGCCGGCGCGGGGCACACGGATGCACGGATGCGGGGAGGCGCGGACGATGACGACCGGCACACGGGGACGAGACGGGGACGCGGCGGCCGAGCAGGTGCGGGCCGCCGTCGACTGGCTGGCCGGGGCCGCCCCCGACCCCGGCGCCTGCCGCTGGGAGTGGGAGCGCGGCCCGCTGGGCGTGGTGCTGCTGCCGGCCGGGCGGCGCTGGGACGTGCTGATCACCCCGGGGGACCTGGGGCTGGCCGCGCTGGCGGTGCTGTCCCGGCTCGCCGCCCGGCCGGGCCCGGTGCTCGCCGGGGTGGGGGAGGGGCGGCTGGGCTTCTTCGTCCCGCCCGGCACGGCCGCCCGCTGGTTCGGCACCGGGATCCGAGCCGCCGGGCCCGGAAGCTGGATCGCCGCCCCGCACCCGGCCCGAGCCCCGGCCGGCGGACGCTGGTTGGTCCTCCCGGACGGCCGGGGCACCCTCAACGACCCGTCCGTGCTGGAACTCGCCCTGCACGAGGCGGCGGCGGGGCCCTGAACGGCGTGGCCCGACTGACGAGGGGGTGTGCCGCACCCCTTGACAACCGCATTGGTCTGGACCAAATCTGTGCGGTGCCGCACCCCAACTCCCCCCTGCCCGGAGGCAGTCGTGCACCGCACTCCCCGTCGCGCCGCCACGTCCAGATCCGCCCCCGCCCCGCTGCTCGCCGCCGCCTCGTGCAGGGCGAGTTCCAGCACGGACGGGTCGT
>NZ_PVLV01000359.1 GCF_002982015.1 Streptomyces solincola | reverse complement strand
GGGACGGGCGGCGGAGGGACGGGCGGCGGAGGGACGGGCGGCGGCGGACGCACCTCGGGGGGGCCGCCGGGTGATCGACCGGCCTTCGCTGCCGCGCCGGGCCCCACGGGCGGTTGACCGACCTCCGCCGCCGCGCGGGCCCACCGGCCCTTCACCCCGCCCCGGGCCGCCGGGCGGCGATGGGACGCCCCTGGGGACGGGCCGCCGCGCCCGTTCCGGAGCGGTGTGCGGCTGTGCCGGAATTCCGGGCACCCGTACGGTGCAGGGAGAGCCACCGCGGCAGCGGCGACCCGTGACCGTGTACCGCGGTGGCTCCGCACGCACAGCGCCACAGCACCCGAGAGCCGGGTGGGCGGGCGACGAGGAGGCCGGAAAATGGCGGCGGAACTGCGGCTCGGGCCACTGCTGCGCTACGTGGACTTCGACCGCGGCGACCGGGCGACGGTCTGGGTCGAGACCCAGGCGCCCGGCACGGTCGAGGTGCGGTGCCCGGGCGGCACGGGTGGCGGCAGCGCGCCCACCTTCCAGGTCGCCGGCCACCACTACGCGCTGGTGACGGTCACCGGCCTGACCCCGGGCGCCACCACCGCGTACGAGGTGGACGTGGACGGCGAGCAGGTGTGGCCGCCCGCCGACTCCGGCTTCCCGCCCTCCACGATCAGCGCCCCCGACCCGGCCGCCTGCGACACCGTGCGGGTCACCTTCGGCTCCTGCCGCTGGGCCGCCCCGCCGGCCGGCGGCGAGGACCCGGTGGGCCCCGACGCGCTCGACTCGCTGGCCCGGCGCATCGCCGCCGACCCCGAGGGCGAGCGGCCCGACGTACTCCTCCTGCTCGGTGACCAGGTGTACGCCGACGAGGTGTCCGAGGCCACCCGCGACTGGCTCGCCACCCGGCGCGACCTGAGCGAGCCGCCCGGGGAGCAGGTCGCGGACTACGAGGAGTACACCCACCTCTACGACGAGTCCTGGCGCGACCCCGGGGTGCGCTGGCTGCTCTCCACCGTCCCGAGCTGCATGATCTTCGACGACCACGACGTGATCGACGACTGGAACACCAGCGCCGCCTGGGTGGCGGACATGCGCCGCACCGACTGGTGGAACGAGCGGATCCTCAGCGGGCTGATGTCGTACTGGGTGCACCAGCACATCGGCAACCTCTCCCCCGAGGAGCTGGCCGCCGACCCGGTGTACGCCAAGGTGACCGGCGTCGAGGACGGCACCGAGCCGCTGCGGGCGTTCGCCGTCGAGGCGGACGCCGAGCCCTCGCGCACGCGCTGGAGCTACCGCCGGGACTTCGGGCGGACCCGGCTGGTGATGATCGACAGCCGGGCGGCGCGGGTGCTGAAGGAGTCCGAACGGGCCATGCTCGACGACGAGGAGGCGCGCTGGGTCTGGGAGCAGATGACCGACCGCCGCTCGGACGTCGATCACCTGCTGGTGGGCACCTCGCTGCCGTGGCTGCTGCCGCCGCTGGTGCACGACGCCGAGATCTGGAACGCCGCCCTGTGCCGGGGTGAGCGCGGCCCGCGGTGGGCCCGTTTCTCGGAGAGGATCCGGCGCACGGCCGACATGGAGCACTGGGGCGCGTTCCCCGAGTCGTTCGAGAAGCTGGCCCGGCTGGTGGCCGACGCCGGCAGCGGCCCGGACGCGCCCGCCACGATCTGCGTGCTCTCCGGGGACGTCCACCACGCCTATGTGGCCGAGCCGCGCTGGCCCGCCGACGCCACCCCGGACGCCGCGGTCCTCCAACTGACCTGCTCCCCGGTGCACAACGGGGTGCCCCGCTCGATGCGGTTGGCGTTCCGGTTCGGCTGGAGCGCGGCCGGGCGGGTCCTGGGCAAGGGGCTGCTGCGGCACGCCCGGGCCGGGCTGCCGCCGGTGCACTGGAAGCGGACCGGCGGACCGTGGTTCGGCAACCAGCTCATGACGCTGGCGCTGCGCGGCCGTTCGGCGCGGCTGCGACTGGAGCAGGCGGAGGTGCGGTCCGGCGGCACGGGCTCCGACCTGCGGACCGTGCACGAGCGCGGACTCACCCGGGGCGGGCGCGGATAGGCGGCCGCGGGGCATGACCGCCCTTGCCTCCCAGGGCCTGGTCGGAGGCTCCGAGGCTGTGAACGTCCGGTGTACGAACGGTTCAGAGCGTCCGCCATTCCCCGCATAGCGGACAGCGACGCTCAGGCCAACGCTTCGGTACTCCGGGGTACAGCGGCATGATGTCCCTTCCGTGTGCCGTGCCACCCCGTCCAGGGAGTCCGAATCTTGACGGTCTCGACCGCAGTCCTCCATGCCATAGCCCTGGTCGGCGCAGGCCCCCGGGGCACCTCGGTGCTCGAACGCCTCTGCGCCTCCGTCCCCGAACTGGCGGCGGACGCCCCGCTGACGGTGCATGTGGCGGACCCCGCCCCGCCCGGGGCGGGCCGGGTGTGGCGCACCGACCAGCCGGCCGGACTGCTGATGAACACGGTGGCCTGCCAGGTCACGCTCTTCACCGACGAGAGCGTGGAGTGCGAGGGACCGATACGCCGGGGGCCGAGCCTGTACGAGTGGGCCGCCGCGCGCGGCCTGGCACTCGGCCCCGACGACTACCCGAGCCGCGCCGTCTACGGGGCCTACCTGGAGTGGGCGTTCGCCCGCGCCGTGCGGACCGCGCCGCCGCGGGTGACGATACGGGTGCACCGCGCGCGGGCCGTCCGGCTCACCGAGGCCCCGGACGGCCGCCAGACCCTCGCCCTGGACGACGGCACCGTCCTGGACGGCCTGGACGCCGTCGTCCTGGCCCAAGGCCACCTGCCCTCCGCCCCCTCCGTCCCGCCCCACAC
>NZ_PVLV01000358.1 GCF_002982015.1 Streptomyces solincola | reverse complement strand
GGCCGCCATCGGCGGGAAGGTGGCGGCGAACAGCACCAGCCCGGCCAGCAGCGGGGGCAGCACGACGGCCAGCAGCCGGGGGTCGAGCGCGGCCATGCCGAGCAGCGCGCCGGCCGTGGTGAAGACGAAGGAGCGGGCGGTCAGCACCAGCCCGGCGAAGCTGTCCCGGGCGATCTCGGTCTGGTGGGTGAGCCGGGACACCGCGGCGGTCGGGTCGGCGCGGGCCGGATCGGCCAGGGCCGCGCCCAGGGCCTGGTCCACCGCCCGGCGCACCAGTCCGTCGCGCAGCGGCTCGACGAGTCCGGCCAGCGCGGCGAACACCCCGCGGACGGCGGGCCAGCCGAGCAGCACCGCCGCGGCGGCGACCGCCAGCCAGGCCAGCCCGGCGCCGGTGCGGCCGGCGAGGAAGCCGTCGTCCAGGGCGCGGGCGACGCCGTAGCCGCCGAGGAACGTCTGGACCGACTCCAGCAGGGACCAGCCGGACAGCGCGACCAGCACCCGTCCGCGTCCGCGCAGGAACCGCCGGCCCTCGGGCAGCACCCGGCGCAGCGCCCCCCGCTCGCCCCGCTCCCCCGGCTCGCCCCGGCCGCTCATCGCGCGACCTCCGGATCCGGTTCGGCGGCTGCCGGATGGGCGGCTTCGCGGTCGGCGGCTTCGCGGTCGGCGGCTTCCGGTTCGGAGCCGGTGAAGACGGCCCGGTAGGCGGGGTCCCGCCAGAGCAGGCGGTGCGGGCCGGTGGCCCGGACCCGGCCGGCGTCCAGCCAGACGACCAGGTCGGCGCCGGCGGCGGTGGACAGCCGGTGGGCGACGACCAGCCGGGTGCCGGCGCGCACGTCCCGGGCGAGCGCCAGCTCCACCTCCCGCTGGGTGACGGTGTCCAGGCCGGACATCGCGTCGTCCAGCACCAGGAGCCGCCCGGCGTGCGCGAACGCGCGGGCCAGGCCCAGGCGTTGGCGCTCGCCGCCGGAGAGCGGGGCGTCGGCGAGGAGGGTGTCGTAGCCGTACGGGAGCCGCTGGACGAAGCCGTCCGCGCCGGCCGCGCGGGCGGCAGCCCGCACCTCGGGGGCGGTCGGGCGTTCGGCGCCGAAGGCGATGGCGTCGCCGACGGTGGGTCCGAACAGGGCGGGGCGTGCGAACGCGTGGCCGACCTCGCGGCGCAGCTCCTCCTCGGTGAGCTGCTCCATCGGCACCCCGTCGAGCAGCACCCGTCCCCGGTCGGGGTCGGTGAGCCGGCCGGCGACGGCGGCGAGCAGCGACTTGCCGGCGCCGGAGCGCCCGACCACCGCCGCGGTGGCCCCGCCGGGCACGGTCAGGGTGACGTCGTCGAGGACCGGTGCGCCGTCCCGGACGACGGTGACACCGGTGAGTCGCAGGGCCCCGGGTCCGCCGGCGGGCAGGCGCAGGGGGCCGTGGAAGACCGGGGGCAGGGCGGCCGGTTCGGCGGTGCGGCGGGCCGCGGCCCGGCCCTTGACCAGGGCGCCCAGGACGGCGGCGACCGCGCCGATGCCGGCGGCGAGCGCGGCGTACCGGGAGGCGGCGACCAGCCCGCCGACGCCGAGCTGCCCGGCGGCCAGCCGGATGCCGCCGACGGCCAGCACCAGGCAGACCAGCAGCGGCATGAGCACCCCGCTGCGGGCGACGGCGCGCCCGTAGACCAGCCACATGGCGCGGCCTTCGGCGCCCAGTCCGGGCAGGCCGGCCAGGACGCGGCGGCGCTCCCGCTCGGCGGTGCCGGCGGCGGCGACGGTGTGCGCGCCGGCCAACACCTCGGCGAGCCGGTCGGCGATGCCGGCCTGGATGCGCTGGTAGCTGGTGACGGCCGCGGAGGAGGAGCGGGCGAAGGCGCGCAGGAGCAGCACCAGCAGCGGGACGCCGAGCAGGAAGGCGGCGGCGGTCCAGAGGTCGATCAGCACCAGGGCGACCAGTGCGCCGAGCGGCGGGAGGACGGCGGCGAGGGCGCCCGCGGCGGCGGCGGGGACGGTACCGGCCTCGGTGGCGTTGGCGGTGAGCCGGGTGGCGAGGTCGCCGGGGGCGAAGCGGTCGGTGGCGCGGCCCGGCTCGGCGGCGAGCAGGGTGCGGAGCGCACGGGTGCGCAGCCAGGCGGTGGAGCGGGCGTTGACGGTGCCGGTGAGCTGGGCGGTGAGCGCGTCCAGCAGGATCTCGGCGAGGACGAGCGCCGCGCAGAGGGCGACCCAGCGGCCGGCGGCCGGGTCGCGGTCGAGCAGCAGGTCGAGGCTGCGGCCGAGGACGGCGGGCTCGGCGAGGGCGGCGACGGCCGACGCCACGGAGCAGAGCAGCACCGCCAGGCTGCGTCCGCGGCTGTGTCTCAGGGCGCCCCGCAGGGCGCGGTCGCCGGACGCCGTGGTGCGCTGCGACGTCCGAGACGCTCGGTCTCCGGTTGCCGGGGCCTGTTTCGGTGCGGAGGTCATCGTGGCGGTGTCCTCCTCGTGGCGTCCCGGGTCGGGCGGCGGGCGCGGGCGTGCGGGCGGCCCGCGCCGGCCCGGTGGTCCGGGCGCGGGGCGGGCCGTGTCCCCGCCGGCCGCCGGCGGCGACGGTCGGCGGAGGGACCGGGTGGCCCGGGCGGCTGTGCGTCGTCGCCCGGGCCGGTGTCCAAGACCGGCCGCACGGTGTCGGCACCGCGCGGCCGGCCGGAGCGTCAGTTACAGGTGGTGACGGAGAGGCTGCTGTCACCGCAGAGCAGCAGGCTGGCGCGGCTGCCGGTGGCGACGTCGCCCATGGCCTCGTCCTTGGGGGTCTCCATCGACTGCAGGTCGAGAAGCGTCATCGTCTTTTCCTTTCGATCATGGGGACGGTGTGCGGATGGTGGTGCTGGGTGGTGCTGTTCACGATCCCTGGCTGGGACCGGGCTGTGGGCGCCGCTTGGGCGGCGGGAGGAAGGGCAGGTGCACGTCTCCGTGGGAGGCGGCGCTGCCGAGGGCGAGCAGGCAGCCGGCGGTGCCGGTGGCGAGGTCCATGGACAGTCGCATCATCTGCTCGCCGGGGAAGGCGAGTTCACCCCGGTAGGGCACCGCGTGCCGGGCGAGTGCGTCGATCTGCCGCCGGACGTCGGCCTCTTCGGTGCCGGGTCCGGGCGCGGTGGTCCGGCTGAGGTGCAGCACCATGCCGGCCGCGCCGCGGAACAGTCCGGGCTGGGCGTAGAAGGTGGCCTGCGCGGCCTGCACGATCTCTCGGCGGGCCCGCTCGAAGTCGGGGTCCTCGCGGTGGGCGAGGTAGTCGTCCAGCACCATCCCGATGCCGACGCTGCCCGCGCCGAGGTAGGGCATGGTCCGCCAGCCCTCGTCGACCTGGAGGGTGCCGGAGGCGCTGGTGACGCAGCGGGCGAGGTCGCGGCGGAGCGCGTCGGCGGCCCGGTCGAGCAGGGCGGGGTCGCCGGTGCGTTCGTAGAGGCGGATGAAGAGCAGGGCCGGTCCCGACGCGCCGTACAGCAGTCCGGCGCGGTTGATGCCGGGTACGGCGTCGGCGACGAGTCCGGCGCAGCGCAGGGCGGCTTCGTGCAGGGCCGGGGTGCCGGTGGAGGCGGCCAGGGAGTCCAGGGCGAGGCCGACGCCGGCGAGCCCGCTGTGCAGGTCGGGGGCGATGTCCTGCCAGGGCCGGGCCTGGGCCGACTCGGCGAGTTGCAGGGCTTGTTCGGGGTGGCCGAGGCGGTCCAGCGTCCAGGCGAGGCCGGCGAGTCCGTCGTAGAAGCCGACCGGCGTGCCGGATTCGGGTTCCTTGGTGCGGCGCAGCAGCCATTCCTCGGCGTCGGTGTGCCGGGGGGCGCCGGTCTCGGCGAGGGCGTAGAGGATCCCGGCGGCGCCGTAGCCGAAGGTCAGCCCGCCGCCGGCGGCGGCGAACTGGGCTATGTCGCCGGGGAAGTAGCGGTCTTCGCGCTCCGGGCTCGCGGAGGCGAGCACGGCGCGGACCAGGGAGTCGCGGCTGCGCGGCCAGTCGCCGGGCTGGACGGGGAGGTACGGTCCGTCCGCGCGGTCGGGTGCGCCTCGGGTGATCTCGGCGACCGCCTCGTCCAGGAAGGCGCGGTCCACCGGGAACTGCTCGGCCGCGATGTCGGCCAGGTGCCGGGCCTTGTTCAGGTCCAGTGGCAGCAGGCTGGTCAGCGGTATGAAGAGGGCGAGCCGGAGGCAGGCCAGCGCGTAGCGGTCGACGTCGAAGCCGCGCCGGTCGGCGGGGGCGACGAAACCGGGGTTGGCGACGGTCTGCCGGCGTCCCTCGTCGATGTGCGCTGCCGCCTCGAAGTCCAGCAGGGCGACGGACTGCTCGTCCTCGGCGACCATGATGTTGAACAGGTGGAGGTCGTTGAAGACGACTCCGCGGCCGTGCACCGCGTCGACGGCCTGCTCGACCAACCGGTAGACGCGCAGCGCCCATTCGGTGTAGTCGGCGAGCGCCTCGGGGCTCGGGTCGGCCTCGATGAGCGGGTGGCGGCGGGCGAAGAAGGTGTTGAGGGGCTTGCCCTCCAGGAACTCCATCGCCAGGAAGTGGTGGTCGCCGACGGTGAAGGTGCCGCGCACTTCGGGGGTGCAGCCGAGGCCGGACAGCCGTTCCAGCGCGGTCTGTTCGCGGCGCAGCCGGGTGACGGCGTCGGCCCCGTCGGCGGCCAGGCCGGCGTGCGGGCGGGCCTCCTTGAGGACGACCTTCTCGCCGGTGGCCCGGTCGCGGCCGATGTAGACGCCGCCGCCGTTGGAGAAGTGCAGGGCGCTCTCGACGGTGTACGGCAGTTCGGCGACGGTGACGGCGGTGCGGGCGTCCAGGTGCGGGGTGAGGAAGGCCGGGGGCTCCACCCAGTCGGGTATCTGGAAGACCGGGCCGCGCAGGTCGGGGACCAGTCTGCCGTCGGGGCGCTGGACGGCGGGGCGCAGTTCGCCCTGCTCGTCGTAGCAGTGCCGGCGGGTGAAGCTGCCGTAGCGGACGTGGACCGGTCCGGCGCCCCAGCGCAGGTCGCTGAGGATGTACGGGCCGGGCTCGCCGTCCAGCAGGGCGGCGAGGTCGTCGGCGGTCGCCTTGAGCTGCGCGTCGTCGGCCGGGTAGACGGTGATGAACTTGCCGCTGGCGGCCCGGTCGGCATACTTGGCGTTCCGGTTGTGCAGCAGGTAGCGGCTGGGCACGAACTTGTAGGCGATCCCGCGCTCCTGGCAGTAGCCGGAGACCCGGGCGAGGATCGACTCGGCGTTGCCGAGGCAGGCCGAGATGTGGATCTTCCAGCCCTGGGCGGGGAGTTCGCTGTCGACCGGGCGCAGCGCGAGCCAGTCGCCGCTGCGGTGGCGCTGCCAGCCCGCCGGGGCCGGCGCGAGGGCCGCGGCGTACTGCGCTCCCCTGCGGTCGTTGCCGGCGGGGGTGTTGCCCGCGGCGGCGGCGGTGGCCGGTGCGGTGTCCGCTGTTCCGGCGGTCGCGGCGGTCTCGCCGGTGAGCCGGTGCGGAGCGTCGTAGAAGTGACGGTCGGCGTCGCAGAAGGCGGCGTAGCCCTTGATCACACCCACTCCCTCCGTCGGCGTCTCCGCGTTCTCGGCGGTTCCGCGTTTCCCTGCTGACGAGGTAGACGTTGTCATCCGGCGGGGGTGGGCCAACAGTCACAGGCGTCAGCATCCGACTGTGCGAAACGCATGAGTAACCTTCCGGTCGCACGCGGTGGCCGGCGGCCGGGAACGACTGACGGGCGCGTCCGCTGTCGCGGAGGCGCCCGTCGGGTGGTGGCGGCGTGCGGTGTGCGGCGGTCCGTCACCTGCTGGTCCGGCCCTCCCGGGCGGCCAGGGTGAAGGAGTGGCCGGCCGGGTCGGCGTAGGTGCGCACGTCGCGGGGGCCGGAGTTGTCGCGGGCCTCGATGGGCCGGGCGCCGAGGCTCACGGCCTCCCGCTCGGCCTCGTCCATGTCCTCCTCGGCCACCAGGATGTGCAGGTGGGCCTGTTGGGAGTCGTCCGGGCGCGGCCAGCTCGGCGGTGCGTATCCGTGGTCGCGGCGGATCGCGATGCGGTTGCCGTCGGTGCCGATGACCTCGACGAAGTCGGGGTCGGTGCCGCGGTGGACGGAGGCGTCCAGCAGCTTGGCGTAGAAGTGGGCGAGGTCTTCGGGTTCGGCGCAGTCCAGGACGAGGACGCTGGTCTTGGCAGTGGTCATGCGGTGCTTGTGCCCCCGTTGGCCCCGCGCACCCGGCCGTACGGGTAGGGGGTGGCGGTGGGGGTG
>NZ_PVLV01000357.1 GCF_002982015.1 Streptomyces solincola | reverse complement strand
GTTGTCCCCCGTCCCGGCGGCCACCGCGACCCCCGCCGGCAGCCCCAGCTCGGCGGCCGCCGCCGAGGTCAGCGACCCCACCCAGGCCCCGCCGGACGGGGCGACCTCCGGCAGCAGCCCGCGCTCCACGCCCGCCACCTCCAGCAACCGCGGGTCATAGCCGTGGTCGGCCGTGCTGTACCAGAGGGTGCCCGAGGCGTCCCCGGGGTCGGTGGCGGCCGTCCCGGACAGCCGCTCGGTCAGGTAGTCGTGCGGCAGCCGCACCCCGGCCGCCGCCCCGGCCACCCTCGGCTCGTGCTCCACCAGCCACCGCCACTTCGCCGCCGTCATCGACGCCACCGGCGCCGACCCGGCCCGCGCCAGCCACCCGTCCATGCCCAACTCCCGCGTCAGCGCGGCGGCCTGCGGGGCGGACCGGGTGTCGTTCCACAGCAGCGCCGGCCGCAGCGGCCGCCCGGCCCCGTCCAGCACCACCAGCCCGTGCTGCTGGCCCGCCACCGCGATCCCGGCGACCCCCGCCGCGCCGCCTCCGCCTGCCGTGCGCCGCCACTGCTCCAACGCGTCGCCTACCGCCCCCACCAGCGCCCGCCACCACTGCTCCGGGTCGCTCTCCCGGGCCCCGCCGGACCCGGTGACGGTGTGCGCAGCGCGCCCCGACGCCAGCACCCGTCCGCTGCCCACCTCCACCACCACGGCCTTGGTGGACTGCGTGGAGCTGTCCACCCCGATCACGGCCGCCGACGACGACACCGACATCGCGTTCACCTCGCCCTTCCCGCTGCGCGCCCTGCCTGCTACTTCCCGGACCCGGCCCCGACCCCTTGGCGGTGCGCCGCCCGTAGCGTATTAGTAATGTCAGAAAACAAATAGCCCTCGGGCCGGACCGAAGGACCTCGCCATGCCTGACCGCCCCAGCTACACCCCCACCCCCGACGACCGCTTCACCTTCGGCCTGTGGACCGTCGGCTGGCAGGGCGTCGACCCCTTCGGCACCGCCACCCGCCCCGCCCTCGACCCGGTGGAGTCCGTCGAGCACCTCGCCTCCCTCGGCGCGTACGGCGTCACCTTCCACGACGACGACCTCTTCCCCTTCGGCGCCTCCGACACCGAACGCGAGGCCGCCGTCAAGCGGTTCCGCGACGCCCTGGACCGCACCGGCCTCAAGGTCCCCATGGCCACCACCAACCTCTTCACCCACCCGGTCTTCAAGGACGGCGCCTTCACCGCCAACGACCGCGACGTCCGCCGGTACGCGCTGCGCAAGACCCTCCGCAACATCGACCTCGCCGTCGCACTCGGAGCCACCACCTACGTCGCCTGGGGCGGCCGCGAGGGCGCCGAATCCGGCGCCGCCAAGGACGTCCGCACCGCACTGGACCGGATGAAGGAGGCGTTCGACCTCCTCGGCGACTACGTCACCGAACAGGGATACGACCTGCGCTTCGCCATCGAGCCCAAGCCCAACGAGCCGCGCGGCGACATCCTGCTCCCCACCATCGGCCACGCCCTCGCCTTCATCGAGCGCCTGGAGCGCCCCGAACTCGTCGGCGTCAACCCCGAGACCGGCCACGAGCAGATGGCCGGCCTCAACTTCCCGCACGGCATCGCCCAGGCCATCTGGGCCGGCAAGCTCTTCCACATCGACCTCAACGGCCAGTCCGGCATCAAGTACGACCAGGACTTCCGCTTCGGCGCCGGCGACCTGCGCCAGGCGTTCTGGCTGGTCGACCTGCTGGAGACCGCCGGCTACCAGGGCCCGCGCCACTTCGACTTCAAACCGGTGCGCACCGACGGCTTCGACGGCGTGTGGGAGTCCGCCGGGAACTGCATGCGCAACTACCTCGTCCTCAAGGAGCGGTCCGCCGCCTTCCGCGCCGACCCCGAGGTCTGCGAGGCTCTGCGCGCCTCCCGCCTGGACGACCTGGCACGCCCCACCGCCGAGGACGGCCTGGCCGCCCTGCTCGCCGACCCCACCGCGTACGAGGACTTCGACGTGACGGCCGCCGCCGAGCGCTCCATGGCCTTCGAGCGCCTCGACCAGCTCGCCCTGGACCACCTCCTCGGCGTCCGCTGACGCCTTCGGCGAGCCGGGGGCCACCGGGCGCGCCGCCGGGTGGCCCTCCGCCCCGGCGCCACGCGCGCCGGGGCCTCCTTGTGGGCCGGCCGGACGCCGCACTACCGTGCCGATGTGGATCTCCCCCCGGGCCCGGACCAGTTCACCCGCTCCTGGGCCGCGCTGCGCACGGCGGTCGACCGGCTCCCGGACCGGGACTTCGCCCGGCCGTCCGGCTGCGCGGGCTGGCTGGTACGGGACCTGGTGTGCCACCTCGTCATCGACGCCCAGGACGTCCTGATCACCCTGGCCACCCCGGCGGAGGCGGCGGCCACCGCCGACGCCGCGAGCTACTGGACGGTCGCCGACCGGCCGCCCGCCGGCGGCAGCCCGCTCGACGCGCTCACCGTCCGGCTGGCCGCCGCCTACCAGGACCCGGGCCTGCTCGCGTTCCACCTCGACGACGTCGGCTCCGCCGCCGGCCGGGCCGCCGCACTCGCCGATCCCCGCACCCGGGTGAGCACCCAGCGGAAGGTGCTCTCCGTGGCCGACTACCTCACCGCGTACGTCCTGGAGTGGACGCTGCACCACCTGGACCTGGTCGCCCACCTGCCGGACCGGGAGGGGCCGCCGGCCCAGGGGCTCGCCCGCTCCCGCGTCCTGCTGGAACGGATCGCCGGCGCGCGCTTCCCGGCCTCCTTCGAGGACGCCGACGCCCTGCTGGTCGGCACCGGCCGCCGGACGCCGACCGCGCGGGAACGCGCCGCCCTCGGCGACCTGGCCCACCGGCTCCCGCTCACCCTGAGCTGACGACCCGCGCCCCCGGAGCCGGCGGCGGCGCGTGCCCCGCCGGATCGGCCAGCACCCCGCGCACCACCAGCGCCGCCGCCCCCCGGGCCGCGTCCCCGGAGGACGAGGAGGCGCGCAGCCGGCCACTGCCCACCGCCCACAGCCCCGACACCACCCGGGCGGCCAACTCCCGTTCCGCCGCCGGGCCCAGCCACTCCATCAGCGGCCGGAACACCCCGCCCAGCACCACCGCGTCCGGGTCCAGCAGATTCACCGCCGCCGACACCGCGAGCCCCAGCATCCGCCCGGCCCGCTCCAGCGCCGCCACCGCCCGCGGTTCACCGCGCCGGGCCCGGGCCTCCAGCTCCGCCACCCCGCGCGCCCCCGCCGACTCCGCCACCCCCGCACCGCGCAGCAGCGCCGCCTGCCCCGCGTACTGCTCCAGGCAGCCGTGCGAACCGCACCGGCAGCGCGGCCCGTCCGGGTCCACCACCAGATGCCCGATCTCGCCCGCGAAGCCGTGCGCCCCGCGCAGCAGCGCCCCGTCCAGCACCAGCGCGCCGCCCACTCCGATCTCGCCGGTCAGATAGACGAAGCCGCGCAGCCGCGGGGCGTCGGCCGGGCCGCCGAACCACAGCTCGGCCAGCGCCGCCGCGTTCGCCTCGTTGTCCACCGTCACCGCCGGCTCCCCACGCCCCGGCGCGGCCGCCCGCAGCGCCTCGGCGAACAGCCGGCCCGCGTCCACCCGGTTCCAGCCCAGGTTGGGCGCCTGCCGCACCGCGCCGCCGGACACCAGCCCCGGCAGCGCCAACCCCGCGCCCGCCGCGTCCAGCCCCTTCCCCGCCGCCGCGTCCAGCGCCCGCGCCGCGATCCGGGCGGCCCGCGCCAGCACCTCCTCGGGCCGGGCGTCCTGGTTGTCCACTTCCTCCGTCAGCCGTACGCGGTCGGCACCCGCCAGATCCACCACGCACGCCGAGACGTAGTCGACGTTGATCTCCACCCCGAGTCCCGCCGGTCCGGTGTCCGCCACCCGCAGCGCGGTCCCCGGCCGCCCGGCGTGCCCGCTGAACGTCTTGCCCCGCTCGGTGAGGAAACCGCCCGCCAGCAACTGCTCCACCAGTGAGGACACCGCAGCCCTGGTCAGCCCCACCCGCGCGGCGACCGCGGCCCGCGTCGCCTCGCCCTCCTCGTGCACCGCGCGCAGCACCAGGCTCAGGTTGTGCCGCCGTACGGTCTCCTTGCCGGCCTTGGCATCCCTGGCGTCCCCGCCCCGGGCCGGCTCACGCGTGCTGTCCATCGTGCGCCCGAGCCTATGCGAGCCCCGCCCCGCCGGCCCCGGCGCGGACCGACGTCGTACGCCGGGAGCGGCGGCGGACACGACGAAGCGCGGGCCCGGTCTGCCGACCGTACCCGCGCTGTGGGCTGCGCGCCCTCGCGTTCCTACTGTGTGTCCGAGGGGGGACTTGAACCCCCACGCCCGATAAAGGGCACTAGCACCTCAAGCTAGCGCGTCTGCCATTCCGCCACCCGGACCAGGTGTCTGTCTCGCGGCCACGGGCCGTTCCGACGTGGAAAACCATAGCAAACATTCGAGGCGGCAGATCACGCCGGGAAACCGACCGGGCCCGGCCTTGGGCGCGGGGCGGGGAAGCGGGGAGGATGAGGGGGCAGGACCTGCTGACCAGCTACCGGGAGGAAGAAGCGTGAGCGAGTCGAGCCAGGCGCGGACCGCCGCCGTCACCGGCGAGGACGAGGTCGTCGACCTCTGCCGCGACCTCATCCGGATCGACACCAGCAACTACGGGGACCACTCCGGGCCGGGGGAGCGGGCGGCCGCCGAGTACGTCGCGGAGAAGCTCGCCGAGGTGGGGCTGGAGCCGCGGATCATCGAATCCCACAAGGGCCGCGCCTCCACGGTCGCGCGGATCGCCGGCGAGGACCCCTCGCGGCCCGCGCTGCTGATCCACGGCCACACCGACGTCGTCCCGGCCAACGCCGAGGACTGGACGCACCACCCGTTCTCCGGCGAGATCGCCGACGGCTGCGTCTGGGGGCGCGGCGCGGTGGACATGAAGGACATGGACGCGATGACCCTGGCGGTCGTCCGCGACCGGCTGCGCAGCGGCCGCAAGCCCCCGCGCGACGTGGTGCTGGCCTTCCTCGCCGACGAGGAGGCCGGCGGCACCTACGGGGCCCGCTACCTGGTGGACAAGCACCCCGACCTGTTCGAGGGGGTGAGCGAGGCCATCGGCGAGGTCGGCGGCTTCTCCTTCACGGTCAACGAGAACCTGCGGCTGTACCTGGTCGAGACCGCCCAGAAGGGCATGCACTGGATGCGGCTGACCGTGGACGGCACCGCCGGCCACGGCTCGATGACCAACCACGACAACGCCATCACCGAGCTGTGCGAGGCGGTCGGCCGGCTCGGCCGGCACACCTGGCCGGTCAAGGTCACCAAGACCGTGCGGTCCTTCCTGGACGAGCTGTCCGACGCGCTGGGCACCCCGCTCGACCCGGACGACATGGACGCCACGCTGGCCAAGCTCGGCGGCATCGCCAAGATGATCGGCGCGACCCTGCGCAACTCCGCCGCCCCCACCATGCTCGGCGCCGGCTACAAGGTGAACGTCATCCCCGGCCAGGCCACCGCGCACGTGGACGGGCGCTTCCTGCCCGGCCACGAGGAGGAGTTCCTCGCCGACCTGGACAGCATCCTCGGCCCCCGGGTGCGCCGCGAGGACGTGCACGCCGACAAGGCCCTGGAGACCACCTTCGACGGGGACCTGGTGGACGCCATGCAGTCGGCGCTGAGGGCCGAGGACCCGATCGCGCGGGCGGTGCCGTACATGCTCTCCGGCGGCACGGACGCGAAGTCCTTCGACGACCTGGGCATCCGCTGCTTCGGCTTCGCGCCGCTGAAGCTGCCCCCGGAGCTGGACTTCGCCGGGATGTTCCACGGCGTGGACGAGCGGGTCCCGGTGGACGGCCTGAAGTTCGGAGTGCGGGTGCTGGACCGCTTCCTCGACGCGAGCTGACCGCCCCACCCCGCCGCCCGTGTACGCCGCCGCACCCCGCTGACCTGCGGAGTCGCGGCGGCGTCCGCGGGTGTGGCGGCAATAGTCTGCTGAAACGACACTCCAATAATCGCCCGCGTGTGCCCCTTCGACTGGAAAGGGTGAACGACACCCTGGGCGCGTAGCCCCCTCGCCTCCCTGTCGTTACAGGTGTGCGGTCCGCGGCTGGGACCGCATATGCCAACAAGGAGGAATAATGATCAAGAAGGTCGCCGCCGTCGCGGCTGCTGCGGGTGGTCTGATGCTGGCCGGCGCGGGTATGGCCGTCGCCGACGCGGGCGCCCAGGGTGCCGCGGTGGGCTCCCCGGGTGTCCTGTCGGGCAACGTCGTCCAGGTGCCGGTCCACGTGCCGGTCAACGTGTGCGGCAACACCATCAACGTCATCGGCCTGCTGAACCCGGCCTTCGGCAACACCTGCATCAACAAGTGACGCTGAGCCCCACCCCTTAGCGGTCCCCATGTCCGGCCGGCCCCGGAGCGCGCGCCATGCGCTCCGGGGCCGGCGGGCATTCGGCTCCCGGGTGAGGTGCCCGGGGGTTCTCCGGAAGCCTGGAAGGCAGGAAACCAGCAATGCGACAGGTCACGCGCAAGGGCCTGACCATCATCGCGGCGGCGGGCGGCGTGCTCGCCCTCGGCGGCGGTTACGCGCAGGCGCACGGCGGCGCCGGCGCCGAGGGAGCGGCGGCCAACTCGCCCGGCGTCGGCTCCGGCAACACCGTCCAGGCGCCGGTGAGCGTGCCGATCAACGCGTGCGGCAACTCCGTCAACGTGGTCGGCGCCCTGAACCCGTCCTTCGGGAACAAGTGCGTCAACCAGGGCAGCGGGGCGCATGCGAGCGGCGCGTCCAGCAAGTCCCCGGGCGTCGCCTCGGGCAACACCGTGCAGGCGCCGGTCACCGTCCCGGTCAACGCCTGCGGCAACAGCGTGGACGTGGTCGGCGCGCTCAACCCGACCTTCGGCAACAAGTGCCAGAACGGCCACCCGCACAAGCCGGGCAACCCGGGCAACCCTGGAAACCCTGGGAATCCGGGCAACCCCGGTAACCCTGGCAACCCGGGCAACCCCGGTAACCCGGGCAACCCTGGGAACCCCGGCAACCCCGGTGAGCCGGGCACCCCGGGGAACCCCGGTAACCCCGGTAACCCGGGTGAGCCCGGTACGCCGGACGAGCCCGGCAACCCCGGAACCCCTGGCAACCCCGGTGAGCCCGGCACCCCCGGCAACCCCGGTGAGCCCGGCACCCCCGGCAACCCGGGTGAGCCCGGCAACCCCGGTGAGCCGGGCAACCCGGGCGGGCCGAACACTCCGGAGACCCACGTCGACACCCCGCAGAAGGAAGACGAGCTGGCGCTCACCGGCGCCGCTCCGCTCGGCGCGATGATCCCCGCCGCCGCGGGCCTGCTGCTCGGCGGCGCGGTGCTCTACCGCCGCACCCGCCGCGCCGCCTGATCCTGGCGGAGCGCCCCCGCGGCGTGGCGGCACCCGGTGCCGCACCGGCGCGTCGCGAACGCAGGAGGCGGGGCGGGCCCGGTCAGGGTCCGCCCCGCCTCCGTATGTGCTTGCGCTCTCCTCTTCGCCCCGCGCTCCGGGCGGGGCCCCGGGCGGCTACCAGGTGGCCCGGACCTGGCGGATGATCCGCCGGCGCAGGCGGACCCGGCGGCTGCCGTCCCGCAGCAGGCTCAGACGGTCCAGCTCCCAGTGTCCGTACTCGGCATGGTCGGTCAGCAGACGGGTCGCGTCCTTGCGGGAGACCCCGCGAGGCACGTGCACATCGACGAATTCGTATTCCGGCATCGCATCTATTGTGCGGCCACCCGCCCGGTACGGATAGCGTCTGCCCTATGTCTGATGCTGCGCAGCCCACCGCTGCCGAGGTACGCGCCGCCGCCGAGGCGGTCAAGGCCGCACTGGACCGGCACCTGGAGGCGGTCGAGAACCGCACCGGTGACGACGACCCCGCCGTCTACGAGGCGTTCAACGCCCTCGCCGCCGCGGCCGAGGCCTACGACGAGCGCCTCTACGACCGTTACGACGAGGTCACGCCCTTCGAGATCCCGGGCGTGGAGGACTCCCTGCCGCCCTACCAGGGCCCGACCGAGCCGAACGCGCTGACCGTGCTGATCCGCCGGGACTACGCGGTCGTCGAGCCTCAGAGACTGCTGGCCCAGGCGCAGCGCATCGCCGACCTCGACCGGGGCGACGACGGCGGCGACGGCGGCGAGGACGTGGACGCCGTCGCCAGGGTGGGCGTCAGCACGCACGCCGCGCTCGGGGTGCTCTTCGGGGAGTTCGAGCCCGACGAGATCGCCTCCCGGCACACGGAGTTCGGACTGGAGGAGGGGGACTCCACTCTCTGGGTGGCCGCCGCGGACGAGCTGCCCGAACCGGGGGAGTGGCTGAGCACCCCGTTCGACCAGGCCGAACCGGGCCGGGTGATCTGCCGGTTCGACGTCAGCGCGGTCTTCGACGAGGACGACTTCCAGGACGACGGCACCGGCCCCGCCGCCCGCCGCGTATTCGGCTGAGCCGGGACCGTCGGCCACCCCGCCCAGCGCCGCCCCCGGGCCTCCCGCCCGGGGGCGGCGTCATGTCAGGAGGCCGGGGGCGGCCTCCTGACA
>NZ_PVLV01000356.1 GCF_002982015.1 Streptomyces solincola | reverse complement strand
GGGTGTCGGGCGGGTCGATCAGGCCCCGGTCGGTGCCCGCGACGATGAGGGCGAGCCGGTGGCCGGCCGGTACCACGTGGTCGGCGTGGGCCAGGTCGATGGTGATCGTGCGGGCCTTGCCGGGGGTGAGCGGGCGGCCCTCGCGCGGGTCGGCCCAGGTGCCGAGGTCGGCCCAGCCGCGGCTGACGACGGTGTAGCCGACGTCGGCGGTCTTCGGCGCCGTCTCCCGGTAGCAGGCGCTGTCACCCGGGGTGCTCGCGCCCCAGCAGGTGCGTGCGGCCAGGGTGGTGATGCCCTCGCCGGCCGAGGCGTAGTCCCGGATGGTCGCCGGGCCGAGGTCCACCAGGACGGCGCTGAGATGGGCGCTGGTGGTGCTGGGCGCGGCGGTGACGGTGACGCTGCCCGCGCCCGCGAGTCGCAGGTCGCGGCTGAGCGGCCGGGTGGTGAAGGCGGCCTTCTCCGGGGTGGCGGCGTCCGCCCGGGCGGCCCAGTCGGTCTCGTCGAGCGCCGGGGCGTCGGTGAAGGCGGCGGTGGCGCCGGGGCGGGCCGGGAGCAGGCCGAGGCCGCCGGGGCCCTGTCCGCCGGCCGGACGCGGGCGCAGGGTGGTTGCCGCGGTGGTGCGCGGCGGCCAGACCCGGTCGGTGGTCCAGCGGCCCGGGGAGCGCTCGACGTCGGCCATCGGCTCGCGGTCCACGCCGTTGTCGTAGCCGAGCAGATAGTGGTCGAACCAGCGGTGCAGGGTGGGCACCCAGTCGGCGCGGCGGAAGTCGAACGGGTCGACGTGGCCCGTCTGGGAGAGCCACAGCTTCCGCTCGACGCCGGCCTCGGCCAGCGCGTTCCACCAGGGGCCGAGGTGGTTGGCCCGGACGTTGAGGTCCTGCTGCCCGTGCACGGCGAAGACGCTGGCGCGCACCTTCCGGGCGTCGGGCACGTAGTCGCGCTCGTCCCACAGCGGGGTGCGGTCGCCGCTGCGCGGGGCGCCGTCGACCAGGGCCTGCTGGACGTGGCCGCACCGGGCGCGGGCGGCCGGGCTGTTCACGTAGTCCGACAGCCACTCGGGGCCGGAGTCGTAGAGCGGTGCGCCCTGCGAGAAGTAGTAGTCGTACCAGGAGGAGATGGCGCCGATGGGGACGATGGTCTTCAGACCGCGTACGCCGGTGGCGGCGACGCCGTTGGCGACGGTGCCGTCCCAGCTCTTGCCGATCATGCCGGTGGCGCCGGTGGACCAGCCGGCGGCCCGGGCGGGGGTGGAGCCGGTGCGGGTGGTGTAGCCGCGGGCGCGCCCGTTCAGCCAGTCGACGACGGCCTTGGCGGAGAGCACGTCGGAGCGGCCGCCGACGTCCACGCAGCCGTCGGAACGACTGGTTCCGGCCAGGTCGACGGCGGCGAAGGCGTAGCCGCGGGGCACGAAGTAGTTGTCGTAGTGGAGCGGGAAGCCGACCGGGGCGCCGTGGGCGTCGTAGGTCTTCCTCTGGCTCTCGTTACCGCGCCCGCAGCAGGCGTAGTAGGGGCTGGCGTCCATGATGACGGGCACCTTGCGGCCGGCGGCGGCGGCTTCGCGGGGCCGGACGATGTCCACGGCGACCCGGTCGGCGCGGCCGTCCCGGTCGCCGTCCAGGCCGGTGTCCACCCAGACCGACTCCCGCACGGCGGCGGCGTAGTCGTACACCGGCTGCGAGACGCGGGGGCCGGCGGGCGCGGCGGCGGCCCCGGCGGCGGGGAGCAGGACGGACACCAGGGCGGCCGCGGCGGCGAGCGCGAGGGTTCGCCCCGCCGCCGGCGTACGGGCGCGGCCCGGGCCGCCGCCGACCCGGCCCCGGCCCGGGCTCCGGTCGGGGCGGGACCAGCTCCCGCTTGCTTTGACGTGCACATGTAGGCGCATGGGAGGGCAAGCTACCGGCGCGCGGACGGCCGCGACAGGGGGCGGCCGGGCTCGCGCCGGACCCTGCGCAGGCTTTCGTGTCGGCCGGATGGCGATCTTGTGTCCGAGGTGGCCATGTGCATGACTGGGCCGTCAATCCCCGCATAGCCTGCGGGAGTTGTCCAGTCGCTCTCACCCTCCGTCCACAAGACTTGGAGAGTCCCACGTGCACCGCAGACTGATCGTCCCGAGCGCACTCGCCGCGTCGCTGCTGCTGGCGATCCCGGCATCGGCGGCCGACTACGCTCCCGGCGCGGCGGGCATCGGCGATGCCTACTACCCGGCGAGCGGCAACGGCGGCTACGACGTGTCGCACTACGACCTGCGGCTGACCTACCAGCCGAGGACCGACCTGCTGGAGGGCACCGCCACCCTCCTCGCCACCACCACGCAGCGGCTCTCCCGCTTCAACCTCGACCTGGGGCTCGAGGTCAGCGAGGTCCGGGTGAACGGCCGCAAGGCCGCGTTCGCCGCCTCCGGCGACCACGAGCTGGAGGTCACCCCGGCCGCCCCGCTGGACCAGGGCAAGGAGGTCTCGGTCGTCGTCCGCTACGCGGGCAAGCCGTCCGAGCTGAAGATCGGCGGCTGGACCGCCTGGCACCGCACCCCCGACGGCGGGGTGGCCGCCCAGGAGCCGGACTCGGCCGTCTGGTGGTTCCCCTCCAACGACCACCCGCTGGACAAGGCGACCTACGACGTCTCGGTGTCCGTGCCGGACGGCACCCAGGCCATCAGCAACGGCGTGTTGCAGTCGCAGCCCTCCAAGCTGGGCTGGACCCGCTACAACTGGCGCTCGAACAAGCCGCAGGCCAGCTATCTGGCCACGCTCGCCATCGGCAGGTTCGACATCACCACCGACAGGACGGCGAGCGGCCTGCCGGTCCTCAACGCCTACAGCAAGGACCTCGGCGACAACGCGGGGGCGGCCCGGGCCAGCGTCGAGCGCACCGCCGAGGTCGCCGAGTGGCTGGAGGAGGTCTTCGGCCCCTACCCGTTCAACGCGCTGGGCGGCTATGTGCCCAACGTGACCAGCGGCTACGCGCTGGAGACCCAGACCCGCCCGTTCTACAGCCCCCGGCAGTTCGCGAACGGCTCCAACACCTCGGTGGTGGTGCACGAGATCGCCCACCAGTGGTACGGCGACAGCGTCTCCGTCAAGGGCTGGAAGGACATCTGGATCAACGAGGGCTTCGCCCGCTACAGCCAGTGGCTCTGGTCGGAGAAGGAGGGCGAGGGCACCGCGCGGCAACTGGCGGACTACGCCTACGCCCTGCGCCCGGCGGGCGACCCGTTCTGGACGGTGAAGCCGGGCGACCCGGGCCCGGACAAGCAGTTCGACATCGCGGTGTACGACCGGGGCGCGCTCGCCCTCCAAGCGCTCCGCGACACCATCGGCGACGAGGACTTCTTCGCCGTCCTCAAGGGCTGGCCGCAGAAGTTCGCGCACGGCAACGCCTCGGTGGGTGACTTCGTGACGTACGCCGAGCAGGTCTCCGGCAAGCCGCTGGCCGCGCTCTTCGACACCTGGCTCCACCAGCCCGCCAAGCCGGCCGCCCTGCCGGCGGCGCCCGGACACAGAGCCGACACGGCGGCGCCCGCCCCGAAGTCCCGGGCGCGCGCCTCGGCCGCCGGCCGCCCGGCTCCGGCGGCGCTGCCCCCGCAGCCCAAGTCCTGGAAGAAGATCGCCGCCACCGACACCGTCCACGACCACGGCAACGGCCGCGGCCACGGCAAGCACTGAGCACCCGGCGCTCCCCCAGCCGCCCCGGTCCGTCGGCCGGGGCGGCGGCGTGTGCACACCTCCGCGGGTGGGCGGCCGCGCGGAACCGTGCGTGAGAGAGCGCTCTCAGAGGGTGGGGCGACCGGATACCCTGCTGCTGTCACCGCTTTGCCGCACAGCCGAGGAGCAGCCCCGTGTCCGCCATGCCCGACCCGACCGCAGCCGGCGCCCGCCCCACCCTGGAGGCCGTCGCCGCCCACGCGGGGGTCTCCCGGGCCACGGTGTCCCGGGTGGTCAACGGCGGGGCGGGGGTGCGCCGGCCACTGGCGGACAAGGTGCGCCGGGCGGTCGAGGAGCTGGGATACGTGCCCAACCACGCGGCCCGCTCGCTGGTGACCCGGCGCAACGGGGCGGTGGCGGTGATCATCGCCGAGCCGGAGTTCCGGATCTTCTCCGATCCGTTCTTCGAGCAGCAGGTGCGCGGGATCAGCAGGGAGCTGACCGCGCACGACTCGCAGTTGGTGCTGCTGTGGGTGGAGGGCCCCGGGGACCACGACCGGATCGGCCGCTACCTGTCCGGCGGGCACGTGGACGGGGCGCTGGCCTTCTCGGTGCACAACGACGACGGGCTGCCCGCGGTCATCCGGCGCACCCAGGTGCCGGCGGTGTTCGGCGGGCGGCCGGGCTGGGCGGGACAGGCCGCCGACCGGGCGGTGCCGTACGTGGACTGCGACAACCGGGGCGGGGCGCGGCTGGCGGTGCGCCATCTGCTGGGGCTCGGCCGGGAGCGGATCGCGCACATCGCCGGGCCGCGCGACCAGACCTCGGCGCTGGACCGGGGCGACGGCTACCGGGACGTGCTGCTGGACGCCGACCCGGCGCTCATCGCGCAGGGTGACTTCACCGCTGCCAGCGGGGCGCGGGCGATGGCCGAGCTGCTTCAGCGGCGGCCGGACCTGGACGCGGTGTTCGCGGCCAACGACCTGATGGCGTCGGGGGCGCTGGGGGTGCTGCGCGAGCGGGGCCTGCGGGTGCCGGAGGACGTGGCGCTGGTGGGCTTCGACGACGTGGTGTCGGTGGCCGAGGCGACCGATCCGCCGCTGACCACCGTGCGGCAGGACATCGAGGGGATGGGCCGGCTGATGGTGAGGCTGCTGGCGCGGGTGCTGAACCAGGGCGAGCCGGAGCCCGGGGCGGACACCCCGGGCTCGGTGATCATGCCGGTGGAGCTGGTGCGGCGGGCCTCCGCCTGAGGCCGTACGGCCCTGTGGCCCGCCGCACCCGCTCAAGAGCACAAGCGGCCACGCTCAAGAACTCAGGAGCTCAGGAGCCCAGGAGCCCAGGCGCTCAGGCGCTCACTGGAACGGCATGACGAGCACCGAGCGGTCGGTGCCGGTCTGGAGCTTGGCCGGGGCGTTGCCGATGGCACTCCACACCTCCAGCCTGACGGTGCCGCCGCGCAGGTTCCCCAGCGTGCCGGTGGCCGACTTCAGGCCCCGGGCCTGGCTGTACTCCTCCCAGCCGGCCACCGGGTCGGTGGCGAAGTACTGGTAGGTCTCGGTGCGTTCGAAGCTGCCGTCGCCGGTCAGGTCGTAGCTGACGCGGGCCTGCTGGCCGAGTCCGACCGCGGCGCCGGCGTCCACCTGGAGGCGGAAGGCGGTGGCCGCGCCGGAGCGCACGGTGCCGTTGACGCCGCGCGCCTCGTAGACCAGCGGCTGGTGGGGGGCGCCGTCGTGGTTGGCGCCGCCCGCCGAGGCGATGGTGTCGCTGCCCGCGCCGGCGCCGGTGGCGGTGGTCAGCGTGCCGCCGGTGCGCAACTGGAAGGTGTTGCCGGTGGGCGGCTCGGGATCCGGGTCGGGGTCGGGGTTGCCGCCGGCGCCGGTGCCGGTGGCCGTGGAACGGGCCGGCACGGTCAGCTTGCCGCCGTCGGAGAAGGTGACGGTGCGGGCGGTGGGGCCGTGGTTGTGGGCGGCGTAGGTGCGGGTCGTGCCCTTGGTGAAGACCGCGGAGGTGGGCAGGTCGCCGGTGATGGCGGTGTCGGGGGCGCCGAGGCTGTCCAGGGTGGTCAGCCAGTGGTAGGTGTGCGCCCGGGACTCACCGGCCTCGGGGGTGTAGTTGCCGCCGGCGGCGTCGAACTTCGCCTTCGCCGGGCCGGGGTCGGCCAGTGACTGGAACTCCCAGAGGATGTCCTTCCATTCGACGGCCGGGCCGCCGTTCTCCCGTTCCATCTCGGCGATGTTGCGCCGGATCGCGGCCTTCTTGCCGGCCAGGTGGAGCGAACCACCCGTCACCGGAAGGACGTTGATGCCGTGGATCTCCTCCGGGTTGGCGGTCCACCAGGTGGCGTACGCGCCGCCGCTGCCCCAGACCATGCCGACCGTGTCGTGGCCGAAGGAGCCGGGGAAGACCTGCTGGTCGGCGTCGAACCAGTACTGGGCGATGGCCTCGGACTCGGTGGTCAGCAGGTAGACGCCGAGGTCGCGCAGCTCGTTGTTGCCGGTGGCCGCGCCCCACAGCACCAGGCCGGCGCTGAGGTTGGTGGACTCCGAGGAGGACTCCTGGTTGTTGCCGGCGGCGAAGCCCTGGTGGCCGGAGGCCCAGCTGTGGCCGGCGTAGACGTCGAAGCCGCGCAGGAAGGGGTAGGCGGAGTCGGTGCGGCTGGGGTTGGCCGCGTCCCGCACCAGGGTCTTGACCATGCCGCCCCAGGCGGAGTCGGCGGCCCAGGCCGGGTCGTACTGGGCGACGACGGCGGCCGCGTACACGTAGTACGAGTAGTGGAAGTGGTGGTCGTTCAGCTCGGTGTCGCTGCCGTACGAGGCCGGGTAGCCGATCAGCGTCTTCCAGTCCCGGTCGTAGGCGAAGCCGTTGGCCCCGCCGGCGGTGAACCACTCCTGGAGGCGGCCCTTGAGCAGCCCGAGGAGCTTGTCGCGGGTGGCGCTCTCGCCGATCTGGTCGGCCACCGGCACCAGTTGGGCGAGCTTGCCGAGCGCCTTGCCGGTCCAGTAGGTGTCGGTCGCGCCGGAGAACGGGTCGGCGGCGCCCGCCACCTCGCCCAGGTAGCCGCGCAGCCGGGCCGCGTCGGTGCCGGACGCCTTGGGCAGCGCCGGCAGCACGCTCGCCGCGCGCTGGCTGGTGCTGAAGGAGGCGGCCTCGCGGACCTTCATGACCCCGCGCGGGGAGACGTAGGCGTACGGGGTGAGCGGGTCGGTGGTGTGGAGCCACTGGTGCCGGTAGAGGGCCTGGAGGGTGCCGCGCTCGGAGCCCTCCTGCGGCTGGGTGGTGAGCGTGTAGGTGGCCCGGACGGTGCCGCCGGCGTAGCTCCAGGCGGCCTTGGAGTCGGTGACGAAGCTGAAGGCGTACTTGCGGTAGGTCGCCAGCGCGTCGGTGGACGGCAGCACGGCGAGCGAGAAGTAGTCCTTGCCGGCGAGCCCGGCGGTGATCTCGGTGCCGGAGACGTTCCAGTCCGCGCCGGTGGGGGCGAACAGCGCGTAGTGGTGGCCGCCGACGGTGATGCCCAGCACGTTGCCCTGGTCGGCGAAGACGGTGGGCGCGGTTGCGGTGCTGATCCGCGCGTTGCCGCCGGAGCCCTTGGCGTAGACGTACGGCGAGCCGTGCCCGATGGTGGTGCGCAGGGTGCGCGCACCGTCCGACCAGTAGGGGGTGACCGTCCAGTCCGACCAGGCGTCGGCCTTGGTGTCCGGCGAGTTGAGGCCGGTCAGTCCCAGGGTGAGGTCGCGTTTGTGGGCGTACTCGTACTGCCGTCCGTCGCCCACGATGCTCGGCGAGGTCGGGTAGCCGATGTCCAGTCCGGCGGAGGTCGCCTGGTAGGTGAGGGGGTGGCCGTACATCGGCGTGCCCCACGGGTTGTCGCCGTAGCGCTGGAAGGCGAGCGAGGACCACCAGTCGTTGGTGGGCACCGGCTTGCCCTGGGCGGCGGGGCCGAGCTTGGGGGTGACGGCGGCCCCGGTGTTGGTGGTGGGGCCGGACGTCCCGGTGGGGCGGGTGTCGGAGTAACTGCCCGCGCCGACCGGGATGGTGGCCGCGGCGGCGGGGGGCGCGGCGGCGAGGACGGTGAGGCCGGACGCGGCCAGGGCCGCGCTGAGCAGCACGGCCGCGGGTCTCGACCGGGTGGCCGCTGTGGTGCGGGGGGATGGCATGGGGGC
>NZ_PVLV01000355.1 GCF_002982015.1 Streptomyces solincola | reverse complement strand
GTCCGGCGCCGGCGCCGGTCTCGGCCAGCTCGGGCCGGTCGAGCTGCGGCTCCGGCTGCGGTGCGGCCTCCTCGACCTCGGGCGCGGGCAGCGGCACCGGCACGGCCTCGTCGGGCGCGGGCGGAGTGGTGGGCTCCTCCTCCTCCACCTGCGGCGGCTTCTGCGGGGTGGGCGGGGTCTTCTCTCCGCCGTTGCTGGAGGCGTTGCCGAAGACGGGGTTGAGGATGCCGACGACGCCGACCGAGTTGCCGCTGACGTTGACCGGCAGGTCGACGGGGAGCTGGATGCCGTTGCCCGAGATCACGCCGGGCGAGTTGGCGGTGACGCCGTCCGCGGAGGCGCCGCCGTTGCCGTTGCCGCCGCCGTTGTGCGTGCCGGGCTTGCCGTGCGCGGTGCCGGGCTTGTCCTTGTGGCTGCCGCCGTGGTCGCCGCCCTTGTTGGCGCAGCCGTTGCCGAAGGCCGGGTTGAGCAGGCCGACCACGTTGATGGTGTTGCCGCAGACGCTGACCGGCACGTCCACCGGGAGCTGGACGGCGTTGCCCGAGACGGCGCCCGGGGAGTTGGCGGCCGCGCCGGAGGCGTCGGAGTCGGCGTGCGCGTAGCCCGAGGCCAGGGCGAGCGCGCCACCGGTGGCAGCCAGGGTGACCAGGGTGTTTCGGCGAGTGTGCCTCATGTGGCTTCTGCCTTCCGGAGAGTGTCACGGGCACCCGCCCGCACCGGAATAACGGCCTGTACCCAGGCCGGGTTATGACGTATCCACCATTCACCCCATCAGGGGAATGCTCCATTCCGATCGTCACACCGGCGTGGATCACCGTCCTGGGATTTCGCCGTCCCGAGGCGTCGGCTCAGTGTTCGAGCACGTCGGCGAGGGCTCCGATCGGGTCGGCGTCCGGGGCGCCCCGGGGCCACCAGTCCTCGCGGCCCGGGTCGGACTCGTAGCCGTACCACCGCCCGTCGCGGCCGTAGCGCAACTGGACGGCCGGGGTGGACAGGCGGTTGCGCCAGGGCCGGAACAGCGGCAGGCCCGCGGCGATCAGCAGCGGCCGGGCCCGGTCGAACGGGCCGGCCGGCGGATCCCACGCCTCCTCCAGGGCGGCCAGCCCCGGCAGGCCGCCCTGCCGCCAGGCGGCGACCGCGCGGGCGAGGTCGGCCGGGGTGCGGTCGAGGGCGTCGGCGAGGTCGCGGTAGAGCGCACGGGTGGCCGCGGTCAGGCCGGAGCCCGGGTGCGCGGCGGCCAGCCGGACCGCGTCCTGCCACACCGTCAGGCCGGCCACCGGGTCCCGGCCGGTGGCGAGCCGGGCGTGCGCGCGGACGGCCGCCTCGGTGGCCAGCAGTTCCAGGGCGAGGACGTCGGGGGCGCCCGGGTCCTCCGGATAGACCGGCGGGCGGCCGGGGTGCTCCGGCAGCGGCAGCGGCGGCGGGAGCGGCGCGGGCGGCACCGAGGTGAGCACGGCGTACGCGGGCAGGGCGGCGGTCTCCGGCGCGGCGGACGGGCCGGCGAGGCCGCCGGCGGCGCTCTCGGCGGCCTCCAGGGCGGCGTTGCGCCGGCCGAGGGCGGCGAGGATCTCCTGCTCGCCGCGCCCGCGCAGCAGGAACAGGACGAACGGGTCCTCGTCGAGCAGCCGGGCCACCTGGTAGCAGAGGGCGGCGGCGGAGTCCAGGAAGCGCTCCCAATCGTCGTCGCCGAGCACTCCCAGCCGGATGTCCGCGCGGTAGGGGCGCGGCCGGGTGCCGTGCACATAGGCGGTGACCCGGCCCGGGGTCACCGTGACGGCGTCC
Source organism: Streptomyces solincola (assembly GCF_002982015.1). Taxonomy (GTDB): domain Bacteria; phylum Actinomycetota; class Actinomycetes; order Streptomycetales; family Streptomycetaceae; genus Streptomyces; species Streptomyces solincola. The sequence continues at coordinate 1,673 of NZ_PVLV01000355.1, read as the reverse complement.
ACGTGCCCGCGGGCCGCGTAGGCGCGCCCCCGGGCGAGCCGGGCCGGGTCCAGCGCGCTGTCCTCCAGCGCCTCCACCCAGGCGTTGCCCCACCAACTGGCGGCGAACCGGCCCTCGTCCCCCTCGGCGGGCGGCACCGGCGGGAAGGTGCGCCGGTGGTCGTCGTACATCGGCGCACGCCGGCTCCCCGCGCTCCCGGGCCGCCCGCCCCCGCGCCGCTCCCCCGGGCTCATCGCTGCCTCCGCAGCGAGACCAGGTCGGCCAGCTCACGGTCGGTCAGCTCGGTCAGGGCGGCCTCGCCGGAGCCGAGGACGGCGTCGGCCAGGGCCTGCTTGGAGCGGAGCAGCTCGGCGATGCGGTCCTCCACCGTGCCCTCGGCGATCAGCCGGTGCACCTGGACGGGCTGGGTCTGGCCGATGCGGTACGCCCGGTCGGTGGCCTGCTCCTCGACCGCCGGATTCCACCAGCGGTCGTAGTGGACGACGTGGCCGGCCCGGGTGAGGTTGAGGCCGGTGCCGGCGGCCTTGAGGGACAGCACGAAGACCGGGACCTCGCCGTCCTGGAAGCGGTCGACCATGCGCTCCCGCTCGGCGATCGGGGTGGAGCCGTGCAGCAGTTGGCAGGGCACCGCCCGGGCGGCCAGGTGCGCGGTGATCAGGCGGGCCATCGCCACGTACTGGGTGAAGACGAGCACCGCGCCCTGCTCGGCGAGGATGGTGTCCAGCAGCTCGTCCAGCAGGGCGAGCTTGCCCGAGCGGCCCGACAGCCGGGCCCGCTCCTCCTTGAGGAACTGCGCGGGGTGGTTGCAGATCTGCTTCAGCGAGGTCAGCAGCGACATGATCAGCCCGCGCCGGGCGATGCCCTCGGCCGCCTCGACCCGGGCCATGGTCTCCCGTACCACCGCCTCGTACAGCGCGGCCTGCTCGCGGGTGAGGGCCACGGGGTGGTCGGACTCGGTCTTCGGCGGCAGCTCCGGCACGATGCCCGGGTCGGACTTGCGGCGGCGCAGCAGGAACGGGCGGACCAGGCGGGCCAGCCGCTCGACCGCCTCGCCGTCGCCCAGCGTCTCGCTGCCCTCGACGGCGCGGGCGTGCCGGGAGCGGAACGCCTTGAGCGGGCCGAGCAGCCCGGGGGTGGTCCAGTCGAGCAGCGCCCACAGCTCGGAGAGGTTGTTCTCCACCGGGGTGCCGGTGAGCGCCACCCGGGCGGGGGCCGGGATGGTCCGCAGCGCCCTGGCGGTCGCCGAGAACGGGTTCTTCACGTGCTGCGCCTCGTCCGCGACCACCAGGCCCCAGGCGGTGCCGGCCAGCGTCTCGGCGCTGGAGCGCATGGTGCCGTACGTGGTGAGCACGAACCCGCCGGCCGTGTCCGCCCCGTCCAGGGAGCGGCCCGCGCCGTGGAAGCGGCGCACCGGCGTGCCCGGGGCGAACCGGACGATCTCCCGCTGCCAGTTGCCCAGCAGGGAGGCGGGGCAGACCACCAGGGTCGGCTCGGGGCGGGCGCGGCGCAGGTGGAGGGCGATGAGGGTGACCGTCTTGCCGAGGCCCATGTCGTCGGCGAGGCAGCCGCCGAGGCCGAGGGAGGTCATCAGGTCCAGCCAGTCCAGGCCGCGGGCCTGGTAGTCGCGCAGGGTGGCGGCGAGGCCGGGCGGCGGCGGCTGGGCGGCCTCGCCG
>NZ_PVLV01000354.1 GCF_002982015.1 Streptomyces solincola | reverse complement strand
GCTGGTGGGCGGGGGCGGCGGACCGGGTGCCGCGGGCCGCGGTGCCGGTGGGCTGGGGCTCGGCGCCCGCGGGACAGACGGCGTCCGCCCCGCCCTGACCGCCGGCCGGCGGCAGCGCGCCGGTGTCCAGGTAGCGGGCCAGGTGTGCGTCCAGGCAGGCGTCGCCGGCGAGGGTGACCCCGTGGTTGCCGCTGCCCTCCTGGACGACGAGGCGGGAGCCGCGCAGCGCCTGGCGGGCCGAGACCGCGCCGTCGAACGGCGTCGCCGCGTCCTCGGTGGCCTGGAACAGCAGCACGGGCGGCAGCGCGGCGTTCGTCACGTCCGGCCGCTCGGCCGCCTCCACCGGCCAGAAGGCGCACGGCGCGTTGTACCAGGCGTTGTTCCAGGTGGAGAAGGGCGCCTTGGCGTGGGTGCGCCAGTTGTCCTGGTACCAGGTGCCCCAGGCCCGGGGCCACCTGGCGTCCCGGCACTGCACGGCGGTGTAGACCGAGTAGCCGTTGTCGTCGGTCGCGTCCGAGGCGGCCAGCGCCTTGTAGGCGGCGACCAGCGGCCCGGGGTCGCGCTCGTTGGCGTACGCGGAGAACGCCTCGGCGAGCACCGGCCAGTAGCCGTCGTAGTAGCCGCCCGGCAGGAAGGTGTCCTCCAGCTCCGCCGGGCCGACCGTGTGCCCGGCCGGCCGCCGCCGCAGCGCGTCCCGCATCGCGTACCAGCGGCGCTCGACCTCGGCCGGGTCGCCGCCGAGCCGGTACGCCTTGTCGTTGCGGGCCACCCAGGCGGTGAACGCCTTGTGCCGGGCGTCGAACGCGGTGTCCTGGGCGAGGTTCGCCTCGTACCAGACGGCCCGCGGGTCGACCACGGAGTCCAGCACGGCCCGGCGTACCCGCTGCGGGAACAGCCGCGCGTACACCGCGCCGAGGTAGGTGCCGTAGGAGTAGCCGAAGTAGCTGATCCTCGGCGCGCCCAGGGCCTGGCGGATGGCGTCCATGTCCCGGGCCGCGCTGACGGTGCCGAGGTGCGGCAGCAGCTTGCCGTGCTTCTCGCCGCAGGCCCGGGCGAAGGAGGCGGCCCGGGCCAGGTTGACCCGCTCGTCACGGGTGTCGCGCGGCACCGAGTCCGGGCGGACCGGCGCGAAGTAGCCGGGCTTGCAGTCGAGCGCGGGCTTGCTCGCGCCGACCCCGCGCGGGTCGAAGCCGATCACGTCGTACTGGGCGGCGGTCCTCGCCGGCAGCGAGGCGGCGACGAAGCCGGCCAGCGTGCGGCCGCTCGCCCCCGGCCCGCCGGGGTTGACCAGCAGCGGACCCTGCGAGGTCTTCGCGGTGTGCGGGACGCGGGACAGCGCGAGGGTGATCCGCTCGCCCAGCGGGTCGTCGTGGTCCAGCGGAACCGACAGTTCCGCGCATTGCAGGCGCGGGTAGTTCCGGGTCGCGCACGCCTTCCAGGCGAGCGGGGCGGCGGCGGCCGGAGCGGCGGGCTCCGGGACGTTCGCGGCGGGGCGGGCGGCGGCGGTGGGGGGGGCGGTCCCCGCTCCGGCCACCATGGCCCCCGCCGCGATCAGCAC
>NZ_PVLV01000353.1 GCF_002982015.1 Streptomyces solincola | reverse complement strand
CCCGCCGCCCGACCCGGCCACCGCGCCGCCCAGGCCCCGCCGGCGCACCGCCCCCTGGCCGTACCTGCTGATCTCCCCGGCCGTGCTCGGCGCCGCCTACCTGCTGCTCTACCCGCTGCTGCGGGCGCTGCTGATCTCCGTACAGGACTTCGGACTGCGCCAGCTCATCCTCGGCGGAGCGGAGTACGTCGGCCTGGAGAACTACCAGCGGCTGCTTCAGGACCCGCGGTTCTGGGAGGTGGTGCGCCGCACCTTCCTCTTCATAGCGGTCAACACCGTCCTCATCATGGTGATCTCCACCCTGGTCGCCCTGATGACCGAACGCCTCGGCCGGCGCGCCCGGACGCTGGTCCTCGCCTCCCTGGTGCTCGCCTGGGCGATGCCGGTGGTCGCCGCCACCACCGTCTTCCAGTGGCTGTTCCACTCCGAGTACGGCATCGTCAACCACACCCTGGTCCGGCTCGGCTTCGGCTCCTACGCCCACTACCCGTGGTTCGCCCACGGCGACGCCGCCTTCGCCATCGTGGTGGCCCTGGTGGTCTGGCAGTCCGTGCCGTTCGCCGCCGTCACCCTCTACTCGGCCCTCACCACCGTGCCGGCCGAACTCCACGAGTCCGCCAGGCTGGACGGCGCCGGAGGCTGGCGGATCTTCCGCTCCCTCACCTTCCCGCTGCTGCGCCCCGTCTTCCTGCTGGTCGCCTCGCTGGAGGTGATCTGGACCTTCAAGGCGTTCACCCAGATCTGGGTGATGACCCGCGGCGGCCCCGGCGACGCCACCACCATCCTGCCCGTCTACGCCGTGCAGACCGCTCTGGCCGGCCAGCACTACGACCTCGGGGCGGCCGCCTCCATGGTGAGCGTGGTGCTGATGTCCGGCGTCCTCGTCTTCTACCTCCGCCGACTCCTGCGCCAGGAGGCCGAACAGTGACCAGCGCCCTGCCGGCCGCCCGCCGCACCGCCGCCCCCGGCCGCCGCCGCGCCGTACGCGCGCTGCGCCGGCTGCCGCTGCACCTCGCCGCCGCCGTGACCGTCGCCGCCTGCCTCTTCCCCGTCTACTGGATGGCCACCACCGCCCTCAAACCGTCCCCCGACATCCAGACCGACCAGCCCCGACTGCTGCCGCGCACCTGGACCCTGGAGCACTTCCGCACCGCCGTCTCCGCCGACGGCTTCGGGCTGTTCTGGCGCAACAGCCTGCTGGTCACCCTCTCCGCCGTGCTGCTCGCCCTGCTCGTCGCGCTCGGCTCCGCTTTCGCCGTGGCCCGGATGCGCTGGCGCGGCCGCCGCGCCTTCCTGCTGCTGGTCTTCACCGCCCAGATGGCGCCCTGGGAGTCGCTGATCATCCCCGTCTACATCATCAGCCGCGACACGGACATGCTCGACCGGCTGCCCACCCTCACCCTCGTCTACTTCATGGTCACCCTGCCGTTCACCATCGTGGTGCTGCGCGGCTTCATCGCCACCGTCCCGCCCGAAATGGAGGAAGCCGCGCAGGTCGACGGCTGCACCCGGCCGCAGGCCTTCCTGCGGGTCGTCTTCCCGCTGCTCGCCCCCGGGCTGCTGGCCACCTCGCTCTTCGGCTACATCACCGCCTGGAACGAGTTCGCCTACGCCAACTTCCTCATCATCAAGCAACAGGACAGCCGCACCCTGCCCGTGTGGCTGTCCTCCTTCCAGAACACCTTCGGCACCGACTGGGGCGCCACCATGGCCGCCTCCACCCTCTTCGCCCTCCCCGCCCTGGTGATCTTCCTGGTGCTCCAGCGCCACGTCACCTCCGGCCTCGCCGCCGGCGCCGTCAAGGGCTGACCACCCGGCCGTACCGGGCCCTTTCCCCCCTCAGAGCGGAGACCCCGTGCCCGCCCACGCCGTCCACCTGCTGCCCCGCCCCGTCCGGCTCACCGCCCAGCCCGGCGCCT
>NZ_PVLV01000352.1 GCF_002982015.1 Streptomyces solincola | reverse complement strand
GGCGGGGGCGGCGGGACGGGTTGGGCGAGGGTGTGGCGGGTCTGCGTGGCGGCGGCGTGCGGAAGCAGGAGCTGCGCGGCGGTGGCGGCCAGCAGGGCGGTCGCCGCGCCGGCGGTGAGCGCGAAGGCACGGGCGGAGGGCTTGCCGGTGTGCTGAGGCATGCGCGCAGGGTAGCGGAGCGGGTGCCGAGCGTGCGTGCGGGAGCGCGGGGGCCGCGGACGGCTCACGGCCAGAGGAGGTCGCGGGTCCAGGTGTCGGCGGCGTCCGGGTCGCGGCGGTAGCGCAGGCGTACGTGGCGGCGGCGGGCGTCGCCCTGGAAGAACTCCGCCTCGGTGGCGGTCAGCGCGTAGACGGTCCAGGTCTCGGCGGTCGCGTCGGGCTCGTCCTGCGCGCGCCGCCAGGCCGCGTCGCCCGCCCGGTGAAGGGTGGGCAGGGAGTCGAGTACCTCGCTCTGGCGGCCGACCAGGGCCGCCGCCAGCGCGCCGGTGGAGCGCACGTGCAGGTCGGCGTACGCCTCCTCGGGGGTGCCGGAGAGGACCGAGCCGCGCACCCGGATCTGGCGGCCCTGGGCGGGCCAGTAGAAGCACAGGGCGGCGTCCGGGGCGGCGGCGAGCTGGCGGCCCTTCGCGCTGGTGGCGTGGGTGGCGAAGTGCCAGCCGCGCTCGTCCGCGCCGTGCAGGATGACGATCCGGACGTCCGGGCGGCCCTCGGCGTCCACCGTGGCCAGCGCCATGGTGTGCGGCTCGGCCTGCCCGGCCTCGGCGGCAGCGGCGAACCAGTCGTGGAAGAGGGCGAGTGGCGACGAGGGGGCCCGGTCCGGGTCGAAGGCGGGCAGCTCGGTGTCCCAGACGGGCCGGGAGCGCAGGATCTCGTCGAAGCGGGCTTGGTCCATGGGGACATCATGCGGCCCCCGCCTCCCCGCCGTGACAGGACCGGCGGCGGGGCGGGGCGCGGCGCGGGGGAGCGGGCGGCGGAACGTTACTGCGGAAGGGCGTGGCCGCAGGTCAGCGGGACGGCTTCTTGCCGGTGATGCCGAGGTGGATCAGCATCGCGAGGTTCGGCTTCACCTCGGCGGCCTTGACGCCCCAGGTCTGGAACGCCTTCGGCTGGGAGGCGACGCCGGCCATCATGGTGACCAACGCGCCCGCCACCGCCGCCGGGTTGACGTCCTTGTCCACCCGGTTCTTGGCCTGGAGCTCCTTGACCGCGTCGGAGATTCCCGAGGTCACCGAACCGAGGATCTTCATGCGGATCTTGGCGAACCGCTTGTCGCCCTCGGCCGCGCCCAGGTCGATCACCCGCAGCAACGCGTCGTTGCGCCGCCAGAAGTCGAGGAAACCCTCCACCAGCTCTTCGGAGGTCTGCCACGCGGCCTTGCCGACCCAGGATCGGCCGGCCGCCAGCGCGGCCAGCTCCCCGCTTTCCTTCGTCATTTCCTCGGCGATTTCGAGGACCGCGCCCTCGACGTCCGGGAAGTACTGGTAGAAGGTCGCCGGAGAAGTCCCCGCCTTACGGGCGACGTCGATGACTTTGACGTCCCGGTACGGCGAGGAACCGAGCATCTCGCTGAGGCAGTCGAGCAGCTTCTGCCGCGTCGCCTGGCCGCGACGTCCGGCCACGCGGCCGTCGACGGTACGTACTTGTCCTGTCATGCGGTCAGCTTACCGACGCACGATCGGAGCGCTATTCGGCGGACTGCAATGGGGTGAGGGGCCGGTGAGCGGCCCCCTGTGACGGCGCACTTCCCCACCGGATTCGGGGCGGATTCGGGGAATGCCGGTAGTGCTCTTTCCTGCGGCGCGGGCCAAGCGCCTTTAGCGTGGGAGGAGTCGATCTCGCAGAGGTGCACAGCTTCACCGGATAGCGGGTCGCGGATCACCGTTCACCGGGGGCCACGAGAAAGGGATCAGCTCCATGGGCGCATTCTCGGAAGGCACCCCCTGCTGGGCGGACGTGCTGCTCCCCGACCTGCGGGCCGGCAAGCGCTTCTACGGGGAGCTGTTCGACTGGACCTTCGAGGAGCAGGACGGCGGCTCCGGGCTGCTCGGCGAGCAGCGGGCCGCGCCCGGCAGCCCGGCCGGCCCCGCCCCGTACACCACCGCCTACCGGGACGGCCGGCGGGTCGCCGCGCTCGCGCCCAAGGGGGACGGCCGGATGCCCACCACCTGGAACGTCTACCTGGCCACCCCCGACGCGGTGGCCGCCGCCCGCCGGGTGACCGAGGCCGGCGGCCTGGTGATCACCGACCCGGTGCCGCTCACCGGCGACGTCGCCGTCGTCGCCCAGGCCGCCGACCCCGGCGGCGCGGTCTTCTCGCTCTGGGAGGCCGGCCGCCGGCACGGCTTCGAGCGGCAGGGCGAGCCCGGGTCGTTCTGCTGGACCGAGGTCTACACCCGGGACAAGGACCGGGTGGACGCCTTCTACGAGACGGTGTTCGGCTTCCAGGTCCACGACCTGGACGACGCCAGCGTGGACTTCCGGGTCTGGTCGCCGGCGGGGACGACGGCCGGCGACGAGAACGCGGTCGGCGGCAGGAGCGTGATCACGGACGCGTTCCCGGCGGCGATGCCGGCCCACTTCCTGGTCTACTTCTCGGTCGCCGACTGCGACGAGACCGCCGCCCGCGCCGCCGAGCTGGGGGGCCGGGTCAACGAGCCGCCGTTCGACACCCCGTACGGCCGGATCGCGCTCATCGCCGACGACCAGGGGGCCGTGTTCGCCGTGCTGGCCGAGCCGAAGGCCGCGTAGATCCGGCCAAGCCGAGCCCGGGGAGCGCCCGGAAAGGCACGGGACACCCCGATCCGCCCCCGGGTTCGCCACCACCGCCCCGGACAGGAAGAATCAGGGGCCATGGGGCCGTCCATCCCAAGGGCCCCGACGGGGAGGTGGCAGCCAAGTGGATCAGCTCACGCAGCACGACCCGAGACGGATCGGTCCCTTCGAGGTGCTGGCCCGGCTCGGCGCCGGCGGCATGGGCCTGGTGTATCTCGCACGGTCGGCGTCCGGCCGGCGGGTGGCGATCAAGACGGTGCGGACCGAGCTCGCCGACGACCAGTTGTTCCGCGTCCGCTTCACCCGCGAGGTGGAGGCCGCCCGGGCCGTCTCCGGCTTCTACACGGCGGCCGTGGTGGACGCCGACCCGCGGGCCGCCGTGCCGTGGCTGGCCACCGCTTACGTCCCCGCGCCCTCCCTGGAGGAGATCGTCAACGAGTGCGGGCCGCTGCCCGCGCAGGCCGTGCGGTGGCTGGCGGCCGGCATCGCCGAGGCCCTGGAGTCCATCCACGGCGCGGACCTCGTGCACCGCGACCTCAAGCCGTCGAACGTGCTGGTGGTCGAGGACGGGCCCCGGGTCATCGACTTCGGCATCGCCTCCGGCGTCTCCAACACCCGGCTGACCATGACCAACGTCGCCGTCGGGACGCCCGCCTACATGTCCCCCGAGCAGGCCCGCGACTCGCGCAGCGTCACCGGAGCCAGCGACGTCTTCTCGCTCGGCTCGACGCTCGTCTTCGCCGCCACCGGGCACGCCCCCTTCCACGGCGCCAACCCGGTCGAGACGGTCTTCATGCTGCTGCGCGAGGGCCCCGACCTGGAGGGCCTGCCCGAGGAGCTGCGGCCGCTCATCGAAGCCTGCATGCACCAGGACGCGAGCCGCCGGCCCACCCCGGCCGACCTCCAGGCGCAGCTCGCCCCGCACCTGTTCGCCGGCGGCTCGCGTCCTGGTGCATGCAGGCTTCGATGAGCGGC
>NZ_PVLV01000351.1 GCF_002982015.1 Streptomyces solincola | reverse complement strand
GGCGCGGCCCCGCCACCGGATGACCCCGACGGGCAACGCCCCGGCGAGCGGAAGGCGACCACACCCGACGAGGCGGCGACCCTGCCGCCTCGTCGGGTGATCCCGCGGCCTCGTCGGGTGATCCCGCCACGTCGCCAGGCGACCCACCTTCCCGTCGGACACCGCGCCGCCCCGCCCTGCGACTGGCCGGAAAGGGACCTGTTCCGTGCCGGGAGGGCGGGTGAATCCGCCACGAAACCCTTGTGCCGGGTCGGTCAAAGGGGATCCCCGCATGAATCATGAACGATTTCCCGCCGGACGGACCACCCGCTGAGCTGCACGGATATCGCCCCCGAGAGCAGTCGATAGCGGGCGGATAGCCGGCGCGTAGCCGGGCCGGTGCCCGGCAATAGGCGGCAGGCGCAGATTGATTTCTGCCAGAACATTCCGGCCAAACGATTCCGGCCAACGCAAACGAATGAGGACTTCGATCATGAGCGACAGTCGGACCCCTCTCACGCCGGGAGTGGGCAAACACCCGGACGCGGCGGTGCTCACCGCCGTCGTCAAGCGCTTCACCACGGCCAAGGGCGAGAAGCTGACCGCCGTCGACGGCATGGACCTGCGGCTCCGACGCGGCGAGGCCGTGGCCTTCCTCGGCCCGAACGGCGCCGGCAAGTCGACCACCGTCGACATGCTCCTGGGCCTGACCACACCGGACCAGGGACGCGTGACGGTGTTCGGGCAGGAACCCCGGCATGCGGTCCGCGACGGACAGGTCGGCGCCGTCTTGCAGTCCGGCGGCCTGCTGCCCGACCTGACCGTCGGCGCCACCCTGCGGATGCTCGGCTCCCTGCATCCCGGCGCCGACCCGGAGCGGACCATGGACCGGGCCGGCGTCACGGCGCTGCGCGACCGCAAGGTCGGCGCCTGCTCCGGAGGCGAGCAGCAGCGCATCCGGTTCGCCATCGCCCTGCTGTCCGCCCCGCAGCTCCTTCTCCTCGACGAGCCGACCGCCGGCATGGACGTCACCGCCCGCCGTGCGTTCTGGGCCGCCGTCCGCGAGGAGACCCGGCGCGGCGTCACCGTCCTGTTCGCCACCCACTACATGGAGGAAGCGGACCTGTACGCCGACCGCGTGGTCATGGTCGACCGGGGTCGGGTCATCGCCGACGGCTCCGCCTCCTCCCTGCGGACCGCCATCAGCGGACGCACCGTCTCCGCCCGGCTGAGCCCCACCGACGCCCACCTCACCACCGGTTCCCCCCTGGTGCGGCGCGCCACCGTCCGCGGCGACCGCCACCACCTGGAGACCGGCGACTCCGACGCGCTGCTGCGGCTGCTGGTCAACGAGACCTCGGCCACCGCCATCGAGGTCGCCCCCCGCAGCCTCGAGGAGACGTTCGTCGCCCTGACCAGCCAGGCCGAAACCACCGGAAGGACCACGCGATGACCCCTCACTCCGCCTCCGCCACCGCCCCCGCCCCCGCCGCCGATCGTCCGCGCACCGCGTTCCTCGGCGTGAACCCGGTCTTCCTCGGGCACGAGCTGCGCCGCCGGTTCAACCGCCAGACGACCGTCTTCACCCTGCTCCTGCCGGCGGTGCTCTACCTCGCCCTGTTCCGCACCGCCCCCTCCCACGGCTCGGTCCCGCACGGCAACTTCGCCGCCTGGATGATGATCGGCATCGCCGCCTACGGCGCCGGCATGGCCGCCACCAGCTCGGCGGCCACCATCTCCATCGAGCGCTCCGCCGGCTGGATGCGGACCATCGCCCTCACCCCCCTCACCCCACCGGGCTACCTGCTGGTCAAGACGGTGTCCTCGGTGCTGATGGCCGCGGTCCCGGTCGTCGTCGTCGGGGTGCTCGGCGCCGCCACCGGCGCCGAGGCCGACACGAAGGTGTGGGTCGTCTCCCTGCTCACCGCCTGGCTGGGCGCCGCCGTGTTCGCCGCACTCGGCATCCTGATGGGGCTCGCCATGAAGCCGGACGTGGTGATGCACATGCCCGGGCTGATGATGACCGCGCTCGCCTTCCTGGGCAACCTCTTCATCCCGCTCAGCGGCGTGATGCTGGACATCTCCAAGTTCACCCCGATGTACGGCGTCTCCACGCTCGCCCGCTACCCGCTCACCGACGGCTGGTCCTTCGGCGGCGAGCACTCCAGCCTGGTCGGCGCCCTGGCCAACACCCTCGCATGGCTGGCCGTCTTCTCCGTCGCCGCCGTGCGCCGGTTCGCCAAGAGCACCGGCCGCATCTGACGCACCACGCGTCCGGCCGGGCCCGCCCCCGGTGCCCGTTCCCGCTCCCTCCCCCGTAACGGAAGGCCCCGCACATGTACGCCGTCCTGGCACCCGGCCAGGGGTCCCAGCGCCCCGGCATGCTGACGCCCTGGCTGCGCGACCCGGAATCCGCCGCCCTCGTGCGGCAGTGGTCGGACCTGGCCGACGCGGACCTGATCCACCTCGGCACCCGGGCCCCCGCCGCGCAGATCGACCGCACCGAGAACACCCAGCCGCTGCTGGTCGCCCAGGGACTGCTGGCCCATCAGGCGCTCGCCCCGGCGGCCCGCGACCGAGCCCTGGTCGCCGCCGGGCACTCCGTCGGCGAGCTCACCGCCTGCGTCTACGCCGGGGTCCTCACCCCTGAGGACGCCATCCGGCTGGCGGCTGTCCGGGGGCGGGCCATGGCGGCCGCCTGTGCCGACACGCCCACCACCATGGCAGCCGTCGTGGGCGGCCAGGAGAGCCAGGTGCTCGCCCGCCTCCGGGAACTCGACCTGGTCCCGGCCACCTTCAACGGCCCCGGCCAGATCGTCGCCGCCGGCCCCGTACAGGCCGTCGAGGAGCTGACCGCCGCTCCGCCGCCCGGCGCCGCCGTGCGCGGGCTCGCCGTCGCCGGCGCCTTCCACACCCCCTACATGGAGCCGGCCCGCCGCGCATTCGCCCGCGCCGCCTCCGCCACCCGCTTCGACCCGCCACGGGCGCTGCTGCTGTCCAACGCCGACGGCGACGTGCGGCTGTGCCCCGACGAGATCCGCCACCGGCTGGTGGAGCAGCTCGTGCGCCCGGTCCGCTGGGACCTCTGCCTCAACCGGCTCGCCCGCCTGGCACCCCGGCTGACTCTGACCCTCCCGCCGGACCGCACCCTCACCGGCCTGCTGCGGCGCCACCCCGCGGGGCTCGCCGTCCATCCCGTCGGCACCCCCCGAGACATGGCCGCCGCGCAGCGCCTGACCGCCGCCGCGCCGCACCCGCCCCAGGAGGGCACGCATGTCCGTCTCTGACCTGCTCGCCCGCCGCCGCGCCGACAGCCCCGACCGGATCGCCGTCGTCGACGCCGAAGGCGCCCTCGACCACGCCGCGCTCGGCGCGCTGGTGGACCGCGCCGCCCGCTGGCTGCGCGACCACGGGGTCGGCCCCGAGGACCGGGTGCTGCACGCCGGCGGCAACGACCGCCTCTTCGTCGCCCTGTTCTGGGCCACCCTGCGGATCGGCGCCGTCTTCGTCCCCGTCCACCAAGAACTGACCGACGCCCAGATCGACCACATCGTGCGGGACTGCACCCCGGCCGTGGCGGTCTGCCCGGCCGGTGGGGGAGCGGCTGCCCGCTACACCGTCCCGCCCGACACCGCCCGCCGGGAGATCCGCCGCGCCCGTCCCGACGGCCACACCGCGGACGTCCCCGCCGACTCGCCCGCCGCCCTGCTGTACACCTCCGGCACCACCGGCAGGCCCAAGGGCGTGATCTGCCCGCACCGGCAGGTGCGGGCCGCGGTGGACGCGATCGGCGCCGTGCTCGGCTACCGGGCCGACGACACCGTGCTGTGCAGGCTGCCGCTCTCCTTCGACTACGGGTTGTACCAGGTGCTGCTCTGCACCGCGGCCGGCGCCGCCCTCGTCCTCGCCTCGCGCGCCGAGGACCTGCGCCTACCCGGCCTGATCGAGCGGTACGGCGTCACGATCGTCCCGCTGGTGCCCTCCCTGGCAAAGACGCTGACCCTGCTCCAGGAGAGGCGCCGGCCGCGGTGCAGAGCAGCACCTGGTACAACCCGTAGT
>NZ_PVLV01000350.1 GCF_002982015.1 Streptomyces solincola | reverse complement strand
GCGGCCGGAGCGGCGGGGTCAGAGGTACTCGGTGGCGATGACCGGCTCGCCGCGGGAGAGCTGGAGCGCTGACATCGGCAGCGCTTTCCGGGCCCGGATGTGCCGGTCGCGGGCCGCGTCCAGCGGCTCGCGGCCCACCACCTCGCCGCCGCGCACCAGCTCCACCAGGAGCTGCCGGCCGGCCAGCTCGGGCGGGACCGCGCCGGTGCCCAGCACCTCCGCCTCCGCGAAGCCCTCCGCGTCCTGCCGGCGGGCCGCCCACTTGCGGCCGCCGACCGACAGCTTGCCGCCCAGCGACTTCTTCGCCACCGGCACCAGCGGCGCCCGCCCGTCCGCCGACTCGGCGCGGGCCACCAGCTTGTAGACCATCGAGCAGGTGGGGTGCCCGCTGCCGGTGACCAGCTGGGTGCCCACCCCGTAGGCGTCCACCGGGGCCGCGGCCAGCGAGGCGATGGCGTACTCGTCGAGGTCGGAGGTGACCACGATCCGGGTGTCCTTCGCGCCCAGCTCGTCCAACTGCTGGCGCACCCGGTGGGCCACCAGCAGCAGGTCGCCGGAGTCGATGCGGACCGCGCCCAGCTCCGTACCGGCGATCTCCACCGCGGTGCGGACCGCCTCGGCCACGTCGTAGGTGTCGACCAGCAGGGTGGTGCCCCGGCCCAGCGACTCCACCTGCGCGCGGAAGGCGTCCCGCTCGGTGTCGTGCAGCAGGGTGAAGGCGTGCGCGGAGGTGCCGACGGTCGGGATGCCGTAGCGGAAGCCGGCGGCCAGGTCGGAGGTGGAGTCGAAGCCGCCGACGTAGGCGGCGCGCGACGCGGCGACCGCGGCCAGCTCGTGGGTGCGCCGGGCGCCCATCTCGATCAGGCCCCGCCCGCCGGCCGCGGCCGACATCCGGGAGGCGGCCGCGGCGATCGCCGAGTCGTGGTTGAGGATGGAGAGGATCACCGTCTCCAGCAGCACGCACTCGGCGAACGAGCCCTCCACCCGCAGGATCGGGGAGCCGGGGAAGTAGACCTCGCCCTCCGGGTAGCCGGAGATGTCGCCGCGGAAGCGGTAGCCGGCCAGCCACTCCACGGTCGGCTCGTCCACGACGCCGTGCTCGCGCAGAAAGGCGAGGACGGCCGGGTCGAAGCGGAAGTTCTCCACGGCGTCCAGCACCCGGCCGGTGCCGGCGACCACCCCGTAGCGGCGGCCGGGCGGCAGCCGCCGGGTGAACACCTCGAAGACCGACCTGCGCGAGGCGGTCCCGCCCCGCAGCGCGGCCTGGAGCATCGTCAGCTCGTACTGGTCGGTGAAGAGCGCGGTGGACGGCACGTCCACCGGCAGACCGAGATCCGCAGCATTCATACGACGGATGGTACCCCCATCTCGTCAGATTGACGATTTCCCCTCGCGGTAATTTCCGATCTTCCGGGGCGGCCGGTTTGTGCGGCACCCCACCGCGGGTGGCAGCATGGACCGGGTGAGTGTTGCTCCCACTGAGATCGAACGCACCGAACCGGCCGCCGAGGGGTTCGCCGTCACCGAACCCGACGTGCCCTGGGTGACGATCGTCCACAACGACCCGGTCAACCTCATGAGCTACGTGACCTACGTCTTCCAGACGTACTTCGGCTACTCCAAGGACAAGGCGCACAAGCTGATGCTGGACGTGCACCACAAGGGCCGGGCCATCGTCTCCAGCGGCACCCGCGAGGAGATGGAGCGCGACGTGCAGGCGATGCACGGCTTCGGGCTGTGGGCCACCCTCTCCCAGGACCGCACCTGATGAGCGGACACTTCGAGGCGCTGCCCGGCGGCGGCGCGGCCGTGCCCCTCGACGAGGTCGAGATCTCCATCCTCCGCTCGCTCGCCGTGCAGCTGCTCGAACTGATCGGTCCGGGCGAGGAGCCGCCGGTGGGGGAGGACCCGCTGGCCGGGCTCTTCCGCGAGGGCCCCAGCGAGCCGCCGTCCGACCCGGCGCTCGCCCGGCTCTTCCCCGACGCCTACGCCGACGACGACGAGAAGCTGCGGGCCGCCTCGGCCGAGTTCCGCCGCTTCACCGAGAACGACCTGCGCGACCGCAAGCGGGACGACGCGCTCGCCGTGGTGCGCACCCTGGACGCCCTCGGCGCCGCCGGCGAGGGCGGGGCGGTGCTCAAGCTGACCGCCGAGGACTCCCGGCGCTGGCTCGGTGCGCTGAACGACCTGCGGCTGACCATCGGCACCCGGCTGGAGATCGCCGGCGACGACGAGAGCGACACGCTCTACCGGCTGCCGGACTCCGACCCGCGCAAGCCGATGGTGATGGCGTACCTGTGGCTCGGCGCCCTCCAGGAGACGCTGGTCGAGACCCTGATGTGAGCCGGGGCGGCCGGCGCGGTGTTCGCTCAGCGGACGCTCAGATCCGTATAACGATCGGATCACCGGACCGTCCCAGTGCGTCCCGCCTTCTCCCCTATGTCCGGTTCTTGCTGTGGTGTGTGCCACAGTCGTGCCCGTCGATCACCCTCACCACCGTGATAGACCTTCACGATCGCCCGGGCAACGCCACCCCTGTTCCCCGGGTGCGCTTCGTCGGCTGACCGCCGGCGGCACTCCATCCATATCCGGGGGGATCAGGACCTGATCCGCGGCCGCGACTCACGCCGGCGCGGATCTGCGTGGAGAAAGGCGCACCACACATGGCCTCAGTGCAGGTCGACAACAAGCACGGCGACGACGCCGCGGGCACCGCGTCCGGCGAGGGCGAGGGCTACCAGCGGGGGCTCGGCGCCCGGCAGATCCAGATGATCGCCATCGGCGGCGCCATCGGCACCGGGCTCTTCCTCGGGGCGGGCAAGGCCATCTCCAAGGCCGGACCCAGCCTCATCCTGGCGTACGCGGTCGCGGGCCTGGTCATCTTCTTCATCATGCGGGCGCTCGGCGAGCTGCTGATGTACCGCCCGGTCTCCGGCTCCTTCTCGGAGTACGCCCGTGAGTTCGTCGGCCCGTTCGCCGGCTTCGTCACCGGCTGGACGTACTGGCTGTTCTGGGTGGTCACCGGCATCACCGAGGTGACCGCCGCCGCCACCTACATGACGTACTGGTGGAACATCCCGCAGTGGGTGTCCGCGCTGGTCTTCACGATCATCCTGTACGGCGCCAACCTGATCTCCGTGAAGCTCTTCGGCGAGCTGGAGTTCTGGTTCTCCATGGTCAAGGTCACCGCCATCGTCGGCATGATCCTGATCTGCGCCGGCATCCTCACCATCGGCTTCTCCGACGCCGGGGACACCGCCTCGATGACCATGCTCTGGTCCGAGGGCGGCTTCTTCCCCAAGGGCATCGGCGGCACCGTGATGACCTTGCAGATCGTGATGTTCGCCTTCCTGGCGGTCGAACTGGTCGGCGTCACCGCCGGCGAGTCCAAGGACCCGAAGACCACCCTGCCCAAGGCCATCAACACCGTGCCGTGGCGCATCGCCGTCTTCTACGTCGGCGCGCTGATCATGATCCTGTCGGTCGTGCCGTGGACCCACTTCCGGCCCGGCCTCTCGCCGTTCGTCGCCGCCTTCGAGCAGATGGGCCTGGGCGTCGGCGCGGCCGTCGTGAACTTCGTGGTCCTCACCGCCGCGCTGTCCTCCTGCAACTCCGGCATGTACTCCACCGGCCGGATGCTGCGCGACCTGGCGCTCAACAGCCAGGGCCCCAAGGTCTTCACCAAGCTCACCCGGACCGGCACCCCGCTGGTCGGCACCACCTTCTCGGCCGCGCTGATGCTGGTCGGCGTGTGGATCAACTACCAGTGGCCCGGCGACGCCTTCGACAAGGTCGTCTCCTTCGCCACCATCTCCGGCATGTGGGCCTGGATCATGATCCTGGTCTCGCAGCTCCGCTACCGGGCCAAGGCGGACCGCGGCGAGGTGCCGCAGTCCACCTTCAAGGCCCCCGGAGCGCCCTACACGAGCTGGTTCGCGCTGCTGTTCATCCTCGGCGTGATCGTGATGATGGGCGTGGACGCCGAGGCCCGGGTCTCGCTCTACTGCGCGCCGCTGTGGGCGCTCATCCTCGGCGTGTCCTACCTGGTGCTCAAGCGCCGCAACCCGGAGGCCGCCGCCTTCAAGCGCTTCAAGCGCTGACCCCCGCCGCCGCCCGCCGGGGCGTCCGGCCCCGCGCCGCCGTCCCGGCATCCGGGCCCCTCCGTACCACTGGTCGGTACGGAGGGGCCCGTTCCGCTTCCGGCGCGGCGGCCGCCCGGGACCGGCCGGCGGGGCCACCTCGCACGCGGGTCCTATTCTGGGCCCATGCTGACCATCACCCGGGCCCTGTACGACCAGATCGTCGCGCACGCGCGTGAGGACCACCCCGACGAGGCGTGCGGCATCGTCGCGGGCCCCGCCGGCAGCGACCGCCCCGAGCGCTTCGTCCCCATGCTCAACGCCGCCCGCTCGCCCACCTTCTACGAGTTCGACTCCGGCGACCTGCTCAAGCTGTACCGCGAGCTGGACGACCGGGACGAGGAGCCGGTGGTCGTCTACCACTCGCACACCGCCACCGAGGCCTACCCCTCGCGCACCGACGTCTCCTACGCGGGCGAGCCCGGCGCGCACTACGTGCTGGTCTCCACCGCCGACACCGACGACGCCGGCCCCTTCCAGTTCCGCTCGTTCCGGATCGTGGACGGCGAGATCACGGAGGAGGACGTGCGGGTGGTGGACGCCTACTGAGGACGCCTGCCGAGCACGCCTGCCGAGCGGAGACTGACCGCATGGTGAGCGCCGGGCGTCCGCGATCCGAGACGGTGTTCCGGAAGGCGGACCGGGAATCGATACGATGAGCCCATGGTTGCCATCGACGTGAGTGAGAACACGCCGGGCAGCGCCCTGCTCGTGGCGCGCCTGCACGTCGACCTGTGCCGTCTCGCCAGCGCCATCTGTCCCCCGGGCGCGCGCCGCCGCGGCGCGGCCTGACCGGGCCGCCCGCCCGCCGACGCCCCGCCGCCAGGCGCGCGGAGCCACCCGCACGGGGGCCGTTCGCACCGCGCCCGCCCCCGCCGCCCGCACCG
>NZ_PVLV01000034.1 GCF_002982015.1 Streptomyces solincola | reverse complement strand
GTGCAGTTCCAGGACATCGACTACCTGGATCTCGACTACTGACACCGGCCGGACAGACCGCCCGACGGCCGGCGAACAGCCGCCGGGCCGTCCAGCGATCCAGGGTCCTCATCGGCTCGTATGGGGTCCCGGCATACCGCATGGGAGATGCGCATATGACCAGTACGGAGCGGCATTTACGGCTCACCGTGGCCGCCTTGATGTTCGCGGCCGGTGAGACGCAGGCCGACCTCGGGCGCGGCGTGGGCCTGACCCAGAGCCAGGTGTCCCACAAGCAGTCCGCGGCGGGCGGTTCGTCGTGGTCGCTGCGCGACCTGGACGCGCTGGCTGCCCACTACGGCATCCCGGTGCCAGAGCTGCTGCGCGGGGCCGACCCGCCGATGTACAAGCCCATCGTCGTGCCCCCACGGCAGGCCCTGGCCCGAGGGCATGGGACAGTTTCCGGTCCCGCGGCAGCGGCGATTCGCCGTCACGGACGTCGACTGCGGGCTGTGCCCGGACACGATCGCCGTGAGCGGCCTCATCGGGCGCTTCTGCACCGCCGGTGCGCCCTACGTCACGATGGGGTGGCCTGTGCCGGCAGTGCCTCTACCAGCGTCGTGAGCAGCCCCGGCGCGTCGATGTGCTGCTGCGGCTGTTCCATCAGCCTTTCGCCAGCACCGCCGTCGACTTCAACGCGCACGAGTGCGCCGTCGTCCTGGACTGGCTGGCTGGCGCCCCGTACGCGGATACCGCCGCGTGGGCCCGGGATCCGCTTCAGACCACCCTGGTGCGCACGGAGACCAGCGTGGCGGAGGGCAAGCGGAGCACGGGCTTTGCTGTGCGCACCAGCCGCACCCTCGTCGACGTGCTTGTCGAGCTGTCCGCGGGTCAGGAGAGCGTGAAGCGGGAAATGTTGCTGGCCATCCAGCAGCCCCAGGGGGAGTGGGAGACCAAGCCGGCAGGCGTGCCGGTCAGCCGGTTCGGCACCGGACCGCGCTTCCGCGCCGCCATCCTGGAGCAGACGGCCCTCCCTACCCTGCTCTCAGCGCGCGGCGGTCCCTTCTTCCTGCACCAGGCCCCGCCAGAGGTCGAGGAGGACACCGAGGAGAGCCCGACCGACGACGCCCGCGCTCGCACTCCAGCAGCGCAAGCGGTTCCGCAAAGACACCGTGCTGATCGTGGACGGCACCCTCGTTCCCACCCGCGACCATGGCATCGCCGAGCAGTTGAAGAACTACCGGTACTCCACCAACCACCAGGTCATCATCGACGCCGACCCCCGGCTCGTCGTCGCCGTCGGCCGGCCAGTGGCGGACAACCACAACCACTGCAAGGCGTGGGGGCTGTCCGGCGCGAAGGACGCCGCCGGCAAGAGCACGGTCATCGCGGACGGCGGTTACCGGGGTACCGGCCTTCATCCCGCACCGCCGCGAGAGAGGACAGACCGAGCTCCAGGACTGAAAGGAATGGCATAACGCCTCCCACCGCAAAGTTCGCGCCCGCGTGGAGCACGTCTTCGCGCGAATGACGGGTTGGAATATCCTTCGCGACTGCCGACTGAATGGCGAGGCGCCACCGCGTCACGCTCGGCATCGCCCGCCTGCACAATGCTGAGGCGATTCGCCGCGCCAGAAGAGATCGCCAACCTCGTCCGCTACGTCGGCTCGGTCAAGTCGTCAGCGACGACGGACGCTGCGCTGCGTGCCGATGGCGGTGTCATCCCGACAATCATTCCCTGAGCGGCTCTGTGCGGCTGTCGTCGGCGTGGACGCCTTGAGCAACAGGCGGCAGACCTGGCATGGTGGCGGGCCGTCGCCCTCATCAACCACACCGACGCCTTCATCCCCCCCCAATCCGTGCACGCCACCATCGTCAAAGCGGTCCTCGGAGGACTCGCCCAGATCGCCAAACTTATGGCGGCACCGCCAAGGGCCAGCTCCTGGGCGACAGCACTACAGACCACAGACGCCGTGCACCTCATCGACTGGTCCATCCAGCGCAAACCGCAGATGGCCTTACCACTCTTCGGCTGCCGCGGGGCTATGGGCCGGAGCCGGGACCGAGGCGAACGGTGCCGTGCGCTGCCGCCGCGGCGCTGAGCTGGCCGGGCGCATCCCGGCCGATGAAGATTTGCCCAGCGACTGACGGCGGACGAGTCCTCGGACTGCGCTCTCTTGACAAAGGGTGGATCAGATCCTAACCGCCTACACCCGGCTTTTTCTCAGCACGTAAATGGGCTCCACCGGTCGGAAACAAGTTGGCTGCGACACCGTGCAGCACCTCGAGAACGGCCATGGAGGACCGACATGACGGCTATGAAGAACCAGACCACGCACGGGGTGTCACTCAGCACTCCCGACGGGCTGGCGGAGGCGTTCTATCGGCGCGGCCAGTCCCGTGTGCGCCGCTGCCCGGCACTGTCATGCAACCCGCAGGTTTTCATCCTCGGCTGAGGTCGTTTCCTCAGCTCACGGTCAGAACCACGGTTCCTGGGTTGTCGTTGTTGATCGCGCAGGTGTGTACCGGCGTTTGCTGCCCGCTTGTCACCGTGCATGTTGTCTGGCCGTTGCTTGCTGGCCGGACAATGGCGCTCTCGCCGCTGCCGTCATTGATTGAGAGCGTGACCTGCGGAGTTGTGGCGGGTAGGTTGGTGGCGCACCAGTACCGTCCGCCGCTATTGGGAATTTGCTCTCCCACTTGCGGCGTCTGACAGGAGGTGTTGAAGTCTCCCGTGGTTGCCGTAACGGTCATTGTGCTGCCGGTGCGGTTGCTGAGCAGAACTGCCTGGGAGGAGGAGTTGGGGGCCCCCGTACCGAGGCCCGTGGTGACGGTGTGTCCCACTCCGGTTGTGTGACCGGAGCCGACGGTGTTGTCGCGCCCGGCGACGTTGTTGTTGTTGCCCATGGTCGTGATGATCTGGCGTCCGCGGTCGTCCGAGGAGTCCGCGTAGGCTTGGGGGACGCTGCCTGCAGTCGCCAGCGACAACAGCAAGCACACCGCTGCCGTCTGCGTTCTGTGCTTCATCGTGATCTTCTCCGTTCGGGTGTGCTGGATCCGTAACTTCGGCGAACTCATTCGCCCAGCCATAGTCACGGGGGTGGGCCCTCACCGATGCAGTTGCTCCGATAGTGGGTGCGGCAAGTGCAGTTGCCGCCATGTCCCGATAGCACGGGCGAGCCGTGTGTGCAGCGGCACCCTCTTTTCGCCCTGCCGGGCCGTCCAAGCCCTGCGTTGGCCGGCGCGTGCTCTAGCGCGGGGATGGATCTTTGCCGGTCGGTTGGGAAGGATGTCGCGTTGAGGTGCAGACCACACCCGGCCACTCCGGCCGATCGTGAGTCCAACGCGCCGGCGGCAGCACGATCATGGAATGCGCTCAGGTAATGGATGCAATGCTCTTTTAAGGTTGCCATGACGAGGCGCTTATCTTTCCGAAACTATCCTGTAGGTGCTGACCGAGACGAATGCCCAGCCGGAAGGCTGGCCACTCGAGAGACGAGGAGAGCCGTATGAGCTTCGCGAAGAGCCCGTCGCCCAAACGCAAGACCATCCCCGCTGTGCTGGGACTCCTGGTGGCGGGAGCCGCCCTCCTCGCCACCCCCGCACTGGCTGCCGACCACGGGGCCGACTCGGATGCCGCACAGGTCACCGCCTCTGCCCGCGAGATCTGCGCCTCCTGCATCGCGGACGACTTCTAGAGAACGTCGGCGAGTGCCGCCGCCACGGCGGCGGCACTCCCTGGTTTCTGTTGCTGGTCTGGTTTCCTCCTCGGTTTCCCTGCGGCCTCGTGGACCGGCGTTGTCGCATGGGAACCGAGTCACATCACGCGGCCTGCGGCGGTGCTACTGGGCGGGGTCGTTGAGGGCCCAGAGGAACACCCCGGGATTCGTGGTGGCCGGGCTGGCGACAGCGCAGTACGCGGGGCCGTCGGCGATGCACTCGGTGTCCAGGGTGCCGTCGGCCTGGACGGTGGTCGTGATGGTGAGCAGGACGCCGTCGGACTCCCAGAGCACCTGGGCGCGATTCGCGCTGGTGTCGTTCTGGTTCCAGGTGATCGTGTACTGGCTGAAAGCGTTGGGATCGATACGAGCGTCGATGAGGGAGGGGGAGAAGGTGACGCCCGGCCCGCCCTGCCCTCCTCCTCCGATGAGGGTGTTCGGGTCGTCGTCGGGGGGATTGGCGTTGAGGCCGTTGGAGACCGTCACGGTGGTCGTCCGCGGAATGACGGGCTGGCTCCCGACGCCCGAGCCGACGGTGTGACCGACGCCCACCGTGTGGCCGGACCCGACGGTGTTGTCCCGGCCGGCGATGTTGTTGCCGTTTCCCATATTGATGATCGTCTGTGTGTCGCGCTGATTGTCATCCGTGGAGGCCTGGGCGGCGGGAGCACCGCCTACCGCGGCCACGAAGAACATCACACACGCTGACGCTGCCTTGGACCTGGTCTTCACGCCGCTTCTCTCCACGAGCGCCGAAATCATGTCGTCCAGATGATCGCGGCGGGCGGGACCTCACAGGGCCATTAGTCCAGTAGTGAGTGCGGCGAAACTCCCCCTCGTCGACGGAAGCCGACGAGGGAGAGCGGCGGCTGCCGCCTGCTAGGTGATTTGCGCAGCGGGCCGGCGACAGCCAAGGAGTACGTGCCTGCCCCTTGCTTGGACACGACCTAACTGATGGTGATCTCAGGGCCGCTCTGAGGGCCTGCGACCATGCACTGGATACCGCTGGGGGCCGTGCACAGCGCTGGGTGACGTCGTGGCGGTTTCCGCTGGTCAGGGAGACGACGAGTGGGGTTCCGTGGCGGTCGACGATGAGGTGGTACTTGCTGCCCGGGCGGGCGCGATCGACCGGCGAAGGTCCGGTGTGAGCCCCCCTTGAGGGCCCGACGTGCGAGGCATCGGAACATCCCTTCAACTGACGCTCTCGCACAGCACGTAAACGATGGCCCGCAACGCTGCACGATCGTTCACCGGCAAGCGTCCCGGATACCGAAACCGCCTTGCCGGCCGCTCCGGCAGCAACGGGGCCATTCGTTCCCACAGGTCATCAGGCACAAGGCCAGCAGACACACCCCAGATGCTGTCGGCACCCGCATCCAACGAGCAAGCCCTGAACGAATCGCATTCTGAAACGATCAGTAACTGCGGGCTAGACCGCCGACGGCACTAACCGGCGGCCCATGCGAGTCCGAGGGCGGCGAGCGCGGCGAGAGTCTCCCCGCTCAGCACCGCGGCCCACGCCTTACCCATCGACCCCGACGTCCGATGCGCCTCGTCCACGACCACCAGGTCCAGCGGCGCGAGCCGCTGCCCGTAGGCGCCGGCGAACGCCTCCTCCAACACCCCCAGCGAGGCGTACGTCCCGAAGATCAGCACCGGCCCGGACCCATGCCACATCGCCAACCGCACCGGATTCGTCATCGCCCGCACCCGCAAGTTCCACAGGTCGGGATCGTCATCCAGGGTGCACACCGCCACCGCCGGCCCCTGGTGCCCGGCCTCCCGCCACGCCTGGACCGTCTGCGTCAGCAGGTCCAGCGTCGGCACGATGACCGGCACCCGCCCTCGCGGAACGCTCCGCCGGGCGGCCGCCGCGGCCATGACCGTCTCGTGGGTGATCCTTTGCGAAGTGGCGGAGGGACTCGACCCGGTGGCTCCGTCCCGTGGTGTGTGAGGTATTTGCGGATCGTGGTGGACAGCGTGGACTCATTGCTGTTGAGAGCCGCCTGGGTCTGGGCGGGCCTGGCCGGCTGGCAGTACGCGCTCCGGGAAGAACTCGGCCTCACACTGCGGTCCGCGGCGGCCGCAGAACCGGCCCCTGCTCCGGGCCAGGTCCGGGATGCCCAGCCGGGGCGTCGGTTGCCCGAGGGCGGAAGGCAGCATGGTGGCATATTCGAAGCTTGCAAGTAACGTGAGGTCAGGGAGTGGGCGGACCAGCCTGAATATTCAGTTATTCTTGCCATGGACTGCGACTGCTTCTGTCCCATGTCAGGTATGCTTGCAGGCGTCGAGAAGACGCTACAGGTGAATCATCGGTAGCGTTGGTGCACAAAATTGCCCAACGGGAACGTTGGGCAATTTTGTGCACCCATACGGCACGATAGAACGTGCATATTGCTCTCGTTCTGCAAGTGTCCGAGCTGCAGGCCGGAAGGCCATGACAGTTTGGGAATCTCCTGCCCGGCGAAAATCGCTAGGGCATAGTGACCGAATGACCGAATGCCCCACCAGCCTTTGACTGGCGGAGCATTCGGCTTCGATCCCAGGCGAGGGCGCAGCCGGCACTTATGGGCGAACCGGGTGGTACCGATTTGTTGCGCAGGTGCCGAACAATTTTGTTTTGACGCCGAGTTCGCCATGGAAATCACGCCGAAAACTCGGACTCGTCCTCATGTCTCACCGACTCTGCACGGGAAGCCCGCTGCTCGTGCGACAGCAAACCTCCGCAGATGCACAGAGGGGGCAGTACCTGCACTTCTGTCTCGGTGTAGCCGCTGCTTCCCATCGATGGAGTTGCGGCGGCTGTAACACGGAACGATGAAAGTCGCTCGGCGGTGAGCCCGTAGTTAGTCCTCGACGGCGGCGGAGAGGTTCTCCGAGAGGACGTTCTCCAGGATGTGCGACAGGGCGCTGTCGCCCTTGACCGCGGTGGAGTTCTCGGCGCACTGCTGGTTCTGGGTGTCGTTGAGGATGTCCTGCACCCCGATGTTGGCCAGCGCGAGGTTCTGCACGTCGATCTGGGCCGGCAGTCCGACACAGGGCTTGTTCAGCGAGCCCTGGATGAGCCCGATCTGCGGGCTCATGTAGCCACCGGTGACGGTGTTGCCGTAGGACTGGGTGGCGAAGTTGCCGTTCTGCGTGTCGATTCCGTCGTTGCCCACGGCGGAGGCCATCGGAGCGGCAGCGCCCAGCACGGCCGCAGCGATACCGGCGGTGGCCAGAACCTTCTTGATCACAGTGCACCCTTCATTCATCGACAAACCCAGGTGCCTGGGTCCGTGAGGCTAAACAACAGGAAGGTGGCGAAGGTAACGGCTCTTGTCTGGCTTTGACCCGTAGAGGTTGTCCCGTAACTGTCGGCCAGTGCTGAAGGACCTTGCCATGGCCGGTGTGATCGCGGCGTCGGAGCCCTCGTGGATAGGCCCGTTCACCGGGCTGAGCACTCGGCAGTTCAACAAGCTGATCACCGCCCTGCGGATGCTGCTGGTGGCCGCGGCGTGAGGGGGCCGATCCGGTCCGCATGACAGCACCGCCCCGTCGCGCCGTCACCCCGAACTGCCGCAGCACCTCGCGCCGCTGCTCGGCCGGATGCTCCCCGCACAGCCAGTCCGCCCACACCCGCCACGGATAGGTCCCGGGCTGGTCGGCATGCTGCTTCGCGGCCACCGCCTCCAGGCCGGCCGCGAACTCCTGCGCCTCCATCGTCCGACGATGGAAAGTGATACACGTCTGAAGCCCATGATTCGCCATGGTGAGCAGCAACGCCGCCTGAAGCGACCCCAGCCGCTCCCCGCGCACCTTCTCACTGTGCCGCTCCTCACCCGCAGCCGCTCTGGCGTCACCACCGGATCCACCAGCTCCAACACGATCACCTGAAACCGCGCCAGCAAGCCCCGAGAGACCGCCCACGCCAAGCTGAGCTTGTAGAGCACCGCAGGGCCTCACAGGGCCATTAGTCCAGTGGTGAGTGTGGCGAAACTCCCCCTCGTCGATGGAAGCCGGCGAGGGGGAGTGGTGGCTGCCGCCTGTTGGGTGACTTGCGCGGCGCGGCGGCGGCGGCCGGCAGGGAGTACGTGCCTGCCCCTTGCTTGGACGCGACCTAACTGATGGTGATTTCAGGGCCGCTCTGGGGGCCTGCGACCGTGCACTGGATGCCGCTGGGGGCCGTGCACAGGGTCTCGGGGGTCCCGTCATCCTCGATGTAGGTGCTGATGCTGACTCTGCGCGTCGGGTCACCGCCGATCTGGTAGGCCAGCGTGACCCGGTTCGCGGCGGTGTCGCTCTGGTTCCAGGTGATCGTGTAGCTGCTGCTGCCCTGGGGCGGGATGGGGTTTCGAGGTGTGACGCTGACGCCCGGCAGGATGACCGAGCCGGTGTTCGTCAGAGCCGTGGCGAGCTCGTTGCGGACCGTGACGGTCGTGGCCGTGGGGATGGCGGGCGGTGTCTGGCCGCCTACGCCGGAGGTGACTGTGTGTCCGATGCCTACCGTGTGGCCGGACCCGACGGTGTTGTCCCGGCCGGCGATGTTGTTGTCGTTTCCCATATTGATCACGGTTTGGGGGTAGTCCTGATCGCCATGGGTGTCGGCATGGGCGGTGCTGATGGTGATGCTGCCGGCCGCCGCCACGGACAGCATCAGACACACCGCTGCCGACTGAATCCTAGTGCCCACGTCGCTTCTCTCTGGGTGTTGCCGCTGAACTTCTGTCGGGCAGATGATCGTGGCATGCGGCAATTCCACCGCCCGATTACTCCGGTGGTGGGAGCGGCGAGCCACCTTCTCCCCGTGAGAGGGTGAGGCGCGGGCTGGGGGGGTGGAGCATGAATTGTGGGATCCTCGATTGCGGACCATCGCCCCAGGGCGGCGGGCGGCGGCCACTCCAGCGACCGCGAGATCTGCACCAACCACTTGCCTCTTGGGAGTCATCTCATTTGGCGAGCCGGCGGTAGCAGATGAGGGCTGCGGCGATGCCTGCGAACGTGAGGAAGTGTGCGGCTTTGCGTTCGTAGCGGCGGTGTAAGCGGTGTCATCCCGGCAATCCCTCCCTGATCGACTCTGTGCGGCGGTCGCCAGCGGCCCGTCTGCCACCGCGAGGTGGCGGGACATCTAGGATCGAACCCTGCTGGCTCGCCGCTTCCTGTCAAGCGCGCGCTTCCGGATCCGTCGCGTAGCGTGTGGCATCGGCGATGCCCGCGCGCTGGAACGCGTCGCGCCGTTCGCTGCACTTGTTGCAGGCGCCGCAGTGCAGCAGCATGCCCGCCGCGTTGTGCGTCGGCGCCATGCATGTGAGGGCCTCGTTCAGGGGAAGCTCCTGGAACTGCGCGATCACCTCCTCCTTCGCCATGTCTGCCAGGGGAGCGCTGAGGGAGATCCTGTGGGGCGCCAAGCCGGTGCTGAGGCAGCGTGCGTATTCCTGGATGAACGCGGGAGACCCGTCCGGCATCGGGTTGTCCGCGAGTGTCCCGATCGCGATGTCCTCGACTCCGTTGAGCGAGCACCACACGGCCGCCACCGTCAGCAGCAGGAGGTTGCGGCCGGGCAGCTGCACGGCGGCGTCGGACGTCCCTGCGGCGGGCACACCGAGCCCGGTCACGCTCCAACGTCGCCCGTAGAGCGCCGCGACAGGTGCGGGCAGGACGGTGACAGGCCGGACGGCCGGCGCATCCAGGACGGTGAGGAAGCGGTCGAGGGCCGATTGTTCCTCCTGTTCCCAGGCGAGGCCGCACGCGATGTACAGCGGATGGACGGTGTGCCGGCGGGCGAGATCGCCGACCAGGGCGCAACTGTCGATGCCTCCGCTGGCCAGTACGGCCACCGGTTGCGTCATCGTGACCCGCGGTAGGAGGCCAGACTCGTCGACGTCTCCCACAGGCGCGTCTCGCGGACGGGCAGGCCCTGGTCGGCCGCCTTGTTCCACACTTCCTTGGCGATGTTCTCCGCGGTGGGATTGTCCTCCATGACGTAGAGGGGTTCGCCGATCTTTTCGAGGAGCGGGACCAGGGGGTCTTCCCGGCACAGGATCATCCGGTGGTCCAAGTGCTCCCGGACCCATTTCCCCAGGGTGTCCTTGATCTCGGAGAAGTCGATTGCCATGCCTCGTTCGTCAAGCCGGTCCGTTTCGAGGACGACTTCCAGCAGGCCGTTGTGCCCGTGCAGATGTCGGCACTTGCCGGTGTAGCGGACCAGGCGGTGGCCGTAGGAGAAGTCCAGGGCCTTGGTGACAGTGAAGCGCTCCATCTCCGGTAGTCCTATCTGTGCTGGGGCAGACCGATCAGGGAAAGAAACTCAGTGCGGAGGCCCGGGTCCTCACGGAGGGTGCCGAGCAGGGTCGAGGTGACGGTCGTGGAGCCCACTGCGGTCACCCCTCGCAAGGTCATGCAGGAGTGCGTGGCCTCGATCACCACGCCGACCGCCTTGGGGTGCAGTTTGTCGTCGAGCCAGTCGGCTACCTGGCGGGTGAGTCGCTCCTGGACCTGGGGGCGGTGCGCGTAGAACTCGACCAGCCGGGCGAGCTTGGACAGGCCCACGATGCGTTCGCGCGGCAGGTACGCGACGTGGGCGGTTCCCACGAAGGGCAGCATGTGGTGCTCGCACACGGTGCGTACCGGAATGGAGCGTGCTACCACCAGTTCCTCATAGCCCTCGTCGTTGGGGAAGGTGGTGAGCTGGAACCGGCGCGGGCTGAGCAGTTCACGGTAGGCCTCGGTCATACGCCGGGGCGTGTCCTGGAGATTGGGGGAGTCCAGGGAGAGGCCCATGGCCAGCAGGAAGTCGCGCGCCGCGTTGATGCCTGCCTGCATATCGATGCTTGGTGACTTCTCCATTGTTCCACCATAGGTACAGAAGGGGAGGAATCATTTCTTTTTGCTGCCTGGGTGTCCGATGCTGGAGGTGTCGGCGCGCGCGAGGGCCCACGACCGCCAGAGGAAGAGCAACGCGCCGAGACTGGCGAGGGCACCTCCCACCGCGTAGGCCGTCGCGATCGCGTCAGTGACCGTGTGCTGGAGGGCTGGGAGGAGGTCGGACGGGATACGCCCCGAGGCCGGATCGGCGACAGCGGCGCCGATGTTCCGTTCCACCTCGACCACCCGGTCGGGGGAGGCGTCCGCGCCCACCAGCTGCCGGATCCCATGCGCCTGCCCATGCGAGACGATCGTGCCCATCACGGTGATACCCAGGGCGGCGCCGACTTCACGACTGGTCTGCACCAGACCCGAGGCCTGACCCCGTGCGGTCTCGGGTGCGGCGTTGAGCAGATCCGTGATCGCGGGGCTGACGGCCAGTCCCAGACCGAACCCCAACAGCGCGTAAGGCGCGATGAGCTGCGGATAGGACAGTCGGTCCAGCACCGCCGCCATCCACAGCATGGACGTCGCGACCGCTGCGGTGCCGACCACGACCGGCAGGCGCGCGCCGACGCGGTCGAAGAGAACACCTGCATAGAGCGTGACGGGGAGCACGGTGAGCACGAACGGGAGCTGTGCCAGGCCGGTGGCGATGGCACTGAACCCCAGGACGTCCTGGACCCAGATCGCGCTGAGAATAGTGAATCCGCTGACCCCGAAGCGGATCGCGGAGACCACCAGGACCTCGGTGCTGAACAGCGGCAAGGACAGCAAGCCCAGTTCGAGCAGGGGCACGGTCTGTCGACGCTCCCAGGCGACGGTGCCGGCCAGGCATACCACCGCAGTAGCGAGCAGGCCGAGGACACCCGGGGAGAGCCAGCCCCACTGCCGAGTCTGCATCACGCCCAGCGTCAGCGAACCCAGCCCCACCACGATCAGCGGCATCGCGACCCAGTCGATCCTTCCCCGGGGCGCGGTCGGGGGCGGCCAGCTCTCCGCGGGCACTGCCCATCTCATCAGCACCAAGAGTCCAAGACCCAGGAAAGGGTTGACGAGGAACACCGCTCGCCAGGAGATCAAGGAGGTGAGGAGGCCACCGATGAGCGGTCCCAGCAGGAGGAAGATCATGGCGATGCTCACGCTGATCGCCAGCGCCCGGCCTCGCTGCTTCGGTTCAAAGGCACCGATGACCGCCGCGGTGGCGTTGGGCACCATCATGGCCGCACCCACACCCTGGACCAGGCGGCCGAGGACGATGACGAGAATGGAGCCGCTCATGCCGCAGACGACCGAGGCGAGCAGGAAGAGAACGATGCCCCACCGAAAAATCCGCAGATGGCCGAACACGTCACCGGCACGCCCGGCGAGGGCGATACATGACGCGAGAGCGATCAGATAGGCGTTGACGATGAGCTGCAGCTCCGTCGATGACATGTGCAGATCGCGCTGGATGCTCGGCAGCGCTACCGCGACCGCCTCCTGGTCGACGTAGCCGAGCGCCAACGCCCCGGACGCGACGACGACCACCCACCAGCGGGGTGTGATCGAGGCGATTGTCTTTCCCATCGTAGAACGGGACACCCTTCCCCCTACCGGGTCAGAGACCGGCAGGAGGACCAGCCTCTCCCGCCGTGCCCGGCGTACTCGCAGGGCCCGGTGGACACGCCTGGGGCCACCCCCACGGTTCACCCGGGTGCACACCACCGCGTCGTGCACGACCGGATTGCGGTCGGGACCACCCGGCCGGCACGAGGCCCGTCGGCTCCCCCCGCCCCATCTCCCTGCACCACAGGGCGCCCGTCCACCCCGGCCTGAAACCGCGGACGCCGGGTGCCGTCAGCGGGCCAGGGACCGGGGATATGGGATTGCCGCGCCGGCTCGGTAACCGTGCACCGCCACCACCGTCCCGGCGGCCTTGCCCGCCTGGACGCGGCCCTGGCCACCGTCCGCGCCGAGCTGGCCCGCGCCGACTCCAAGGCCGGCGGGCTGCTCACCAGCTGCTCCCTGCCGTTGGCCGTCCTGGTGGCGACCGTTCCC
Source organism: Streptomyces solincola (assembly GCF_002982015.1). Taxonomy (GTDB): domain Bacteria; phylum Actinomycetota; class Actinomycetes; order Streptomycetales; family Streptomycetaceae; genus Streptomyces; species Streptomyces solincola. The sequence continues at coordinate 44,213 of NZ_PVLV01000034.1, read as the reverse complement.
GGCCGGGAACTCCCGCTGCTGCCGGCCGTCCTGGTGGGCGCCGGGGCGCTGCTCCTGGCCGCCCGCGATGCTGGCCGTGCTCCTGGTCGTCCGGCCTCGCCTGAGCGGCCGTCGGCCGGGGACGTTCCTGCACTGGGCGCAGTGCAGCGACGCCGAGCTGCTGGCCGACCTGACCGCGCCCGCCGGCTCTCAGGTGCAGGCCGACCGTGCCGAGGACCTGGCCCACCTCTCCCGCATGGCCAAGACGAAGTTCGGCGGCCTGCGGGCCTCGGTGGACCTGACCGCCGCCGCCCTGGTCGTCCTGGCCGCCGCCCTCCTCACCACCGCCCTGCACTGACTCCCGGAAGGACGCGCCATGTTCGAGCGGTTCACCTCGATGACGGCCGCCACCACCCCCGCCTGGTGATCGAGGATGACGCCTCCCGCGCGGCCGGGACGGCCCGCCACCGCGCGGAGTGATCCTGCGGCCGCCTGGCCCGCACCCCGGCCGGCACCCCCGACCAAGCCCTGACCGCCCACGCCGAACACGCCGCCACCCGCCTCGGACCACCCCGGCTCGGCCTGCGAGCCGCCGTCCTGGTCGCCGTCATGCTGGCCTGCTGGGCCGTCAGCTACGCCACCGGCCAAGCCCTCGTCCACCACTACGGTCTGACCGGCAGGGCCTGCGCCGCGCTGCTCGCCGGGTCGCCGCTCGCCGGCCTCACAGCCGCCTACGGCCTCACAGCCGCCTACGGCCTCACAGCCGCCGGGAGGCGGTTCATCGCCCCGCCCCGCGCCTGACCACCCCCGCACACGAGGGTGCGCCCGCAGCCGTTGGAGCTGGCTGCGGGCGCACCCTCGGCTGTATGCCAACCGCCCGACCTGAGCCGTCGGCCGAAGACGCAATGGGCAACTCCTACCGGACCCCGTACGGGGCCGGGATCGTGGTGGGCATGCAGACCACACCCCGCCCTCGGGCCGTACCCGGCTGCGCCTTCTGCGCCATCGCCGTTGGGCACACGCCGGCGGCCGTCGTCCGCGCGTGGCCCGATGCCCTCGCGATCCGCCCCCGCTCCGCAGGCGTCAACACCGGCCACCTCCTGGTCCTGCCGCGCGTCCACGTCCAGGACGCCGGCACCGACCCGGAGGTGACCGCCACGGTGATGCGCCGGGCCGCCGAGCTGATGGCCGAGCACCCCGCCGCGAACATCGTCACCAGCAAGAGCGCCGCAGCGACCCAGACGGTTTTCCACCTCCACGCCCACGACATGCCCCGCCAGGTGGGTGACGGCCTGCCTCTGCCCTGGACCCCGCAGCACACCGACCGCACCACCGCGCAGAACGGAGCAACCCGATGAGCGCCGTCCGCCTGGTCATGGCCCGCGAACCCATCCCCGCCGGCCCCAAGGTGTTCCTGGCCGGACCGACCCCCGACAAGAGCGCGCCGGCTCCGTCCTGGCGGCCGACGGCCCTCGACCTCATCACCGCCCAGTGGACCGGCCCGGAACCACTGACCGTCCTGAGCCCCGAGTCCCGTTGCGGCGTCCGGGCCGAGCGCTACGAGCACCAGGTCGACTGGGAGACCGAGGCCAGAGCGGCCGCCGACGCGATCCTGTTCTGGATCCCCCGCGACGTGAGGGCGCTCCCGGGCTTCACCACAAACGTGGAGTTCGGCCTGGACACACCCAGCGGCCGCGCCGTCCTCGGAGCGCCGGCCGACTGCCCGAATCCGGAGCGGAACCGCTACCTGGTCTACGTGGCCGGCCGGTACAGCGTCCCCGTGTGCGAAACCCTGGCCGACACCGTGACGAAGACCCTTGCGCTCCTCTCCCGGCGGTCCAACGCGCCGCTTCGAGCCTGACCGCCCAGGGCGGGCTGCTCAAGGTGTCCGGCGCGCTTCAGGCCGAGGCGACCTCGCGGGCCGCTGCTTGCAAGCTCTGCACGGCCGACCGGATCGAGGCGGACGCCTCGCCGAGCTGGTAGCTCACGGTGGGCGTCAGCCCTTCCGGTCGGCGAGGGCATCGCGTCGTAGGCGCCGCTGGAGGGCCTGGGCGTCGGCAGCGAGGTGGATGGCCGTGGCCAGGCGTGCCAGCGAGACGGGCTGTGCGGGGGCCCGCGGGAGTGAGGCCGCCGACCGCGCGGCTGAGCGGGCAGCGCGCCGCCAGGCTGAGGGAGTCCAACAAGCCCAAGGGGAGCACTGGCAAGCGCGGCGTGCCGCTCGGGCACCTCCTCGGAGCCGCTGGCGGACGAGGGATCGACACCAATTGCTGACGATCGGTCCTTCGCCCCTGGGTGACGCCGGATGTCCCCCTCCTCGGCCAGGCCGGGCCGGGCCGGGCCTGCCCGGCGCCGGCGGCATCGAGCCGGTGTGGCCCGATCGGCCCTACAGGACCGGCGCCCGTGCCGCCAAGGTGGGCAGGGAGCGACGGACACCGGGAGGTGGCAGGTCATGACCGCATCGCCACTGGTCGTCGGGGTGGACGGCTCTCCGAGCAGCTACACGGCCGCGGACTGGGCCGTGGACGAGGCGCTCCGGCGCGACGTACCGCTGCGCATCGTCCACGCCTCTTCGTGGGAGCGGTACGAGGGCCCGCATCTGGCCGCCGGCCTGGAGCGGACCGGTGGGCGGGTGCTGGCGGAGAACATCGTCGGCGCCGCCGCCCAGCGAGCCGTACGGCGGGCGCCCGGTGTCACCGTGCGCACGGCCGTGCGGGCCGAGGACCCGGCGGGTGCGCTGGTGCGGGAGAGCGAGCACGCCTTCGCCGTGGTCACAGGCTGCCGCGGCCGTGGGGACATCGCAGGACTGCTCCTGGGGTCGGTGAGCCTGACGGTCGCCGCGACCGCGCACTGCCCGGTCGTCGTGGTGCGCGGCAGCCCCGACGCCGTGGCCGGCGGGCGCCGCAGGGTGGCGGCCGGGGTCGGGGCGGCGGAGGACGGCGAGGCGGTGGGCTTCGCGTGCGAGGAGGCCGAGGCGCGGGGCTGCCCGCTGGAGGTGGTGCACGCCTGGCGGGACGCCGGCCCTCGCCCCGCCGAGCACCCGCTCCTGACCGGCGGCGGTCTCAACCGGCGCGCGTCCGATGCCGAAGCCCTGCTGGAGACGGTCATCAAGGGCCCGTTGGCGGACCATCCGGACCTGGAGGCGCGCTGCGAGGTGGAGGAGGGCTCCGCGAGGAAAACGCTGCTGCGGCGGGCCACCCGCTCCGATCTGCTGGTCATCGGCGGGCACCGGCGGCACGGCCGGCTCGGAATGCAACTGGGGCTGGTGGGACACGCGTTGCTGCACCACGCCGACTGCCCAGTAGCTCTCGTGCCGCGACGCGCATGACGGTAGGAAGGACCGCGGAAGACGCGGAGACGCCATGGACCACTCATCCCCGTACACCGTGGGCGACGTCATGACGGCGGACGTCGTGTCCGTGACACCGGACACCGGCTTTCGGCGGGCAGCCGAGTTGATGCGACGCCACCGGATCACCGCGCTTCCGGTCGTCGATCCGCAGGCGCGCGTCGTCGGCGTGGTCTCCGAGGCGGATCTGCTGGCCAAGGAAGAGCTGCGGAGCGAGGAACCGACGCTCGTCGGGCAGCGCGCGCGGCTGGCGGAGTACGCCAAGGCCGGAGCGAGCGTCGTCGGCGAGGTCATGACGGCACCCGCGTTCACCGTGTCCGCCGGCACTTCGCTGGCCCGGGCCGCGCGGTCGATGGCACGGCACGGAGTGAAACGGCTCCCAGTGGTGGACGCGCACGGCAGGCTGGAGGGCATCGTGAGCCGCTCCGATCTGCTGAAGGTCTATCTGCGCACCGACGCCGAGCTCGCCGCCGAGGTCCGCACCGCCGTGCTCGGGCGGCTGCCGGGCGGGAGCGAGATCAGGGCGGAGGTGCACGACGGCGTGGTGACGCTTTCCGGCAGCCTGCCCGACGCCGCCCAAGCCGCCGCGGCGTGCCGGGCCGCCCGGGCGGTGGAGGGCGTGGTGGCCGTCCGCAGCCGGGTTCGACGCCCGACCGGCAGGGCCGCCTGATCCGGGCCGGGCCACCCGGTGCGGTGCGGGGAAGGGCCCGCCCGGCACCGGTGGGGGGTCTGGTCGGCCCTACCGGTGGCAGCCGCCCGACCGGCACGGTGGAAGCCTGACTTCCGCACGGAAGGAGAGCCTCATGACGCGCCCCGTCACCGTCGGCACGGACGGTTCACAGGAGAGCGCGGCGGCAGCGGACTGGGCGGCGGAGGAGGCCCTGCTGCGGGACCGCGAGCTGGTTCTGGCACATGTGGACTTCGACCCCGCCGACCCGGTGGTGCGGTATGTCGACCCCGAGACACGCCGGCGCTGGGCCGCCGAGCTGCTCGACGCGGCCGCCGCCCACGTCCGGGGCGCCCATCCAGGGGTGCGCCTGGAGACCCACCAGTATCCGGGAGACCCGGTCGCGGGACTCGCGGAACTCAGCGGTACGTCGGACCTGCTGGTACTCGGCTCACGCGGCCTGGGCGCGGCGATGGGCTTCCTCGCCGGCTCCGTCTCCCTCGCGGTGCTCGCCCGCGCGAGAGGACCGGTCACGCTGGTCCGCGCGCCGCTGGACGGCGGCGCCACGGTCCCCGACGGGGACGTCGTCGCCGGGGTGGACATCCGGGAAGACGAGGACGCCGTCCTGCGCTACGCCTGCGAAGCCGCCCGCCGCCACGGCAGCGGGCTGCGCCTGGTGCACAGTTGGGCCCCGCCCATGGCGTACAGCCCCTACAGCGCCAGCGCGGTGCCGATGCTCGCCTCGGAGATCGCCGCCCAGCGGCGCAAGAAGTTGGGCGCGCTGGTGGAGAAGTGGGCCACGGCGTATCCGGACATCGAGATCTCCGGGCAGTGCCGGCAGGGCAGCGCGGCGCTGGACGTGGTGGAGGCCGCTCGGGAGAGCCGTCTGGTCGTGGTGGGACTCAGGTCCCGGCACTCGGCACTGGGCCTCCGGGTCGGTCCGGTGGTGCACGCCGTCCTGCACCACTCGACGGCTCCGGTGGCCGTCGTACCCCATGACGGAACGGTGCGCGAGGACGCGGTGCCGACCTAGCGGGACCCGCGCCCGGTGATCTCCCCCCTTCCTCCGCCTTTTCCTCCGACGCGAATCGAGGAGCAGTGATGACGAGCCGACGACAGCCGCGCGTGGTCTCCGCCGACGAACCGGGCGTCCACCGGAGCGATATCGGCAGGCGCGCGGCGGCCCGCCGCGCGGCCCTGGGCCTCACCCCCGAGGACGTCGCCCTGCGCACCGGGTCGGCGCCCGGGTACATCCGCTACGTGGAGGAGGGGCCGTCCACCCCCGGAGCCGGGTTCCTGCTCCGGCTGGCCGGAGCCCTGGAAACCGACCTCGACGAGCTGACCGGGCTGCACAGCGACCTGCCCGCCGGCGTCGGGCGGGCCGCGGGCCGGTCGGAGCTGGTCGTGCTGGACGAGCAGGAGTGCTGGGCGTTGGTCGGCCACCACGGGGTGGGCCGTGTCGCCCTGGCCGCGGGGGCGTCGTACGCGCCGGAGATCCTGCCGGTCAACTACACGGTGGTGCAGGGAGAAGTGGCCTACCGGACCGCCTCGGACGCCGCCCCGGCCGCTGCCGCGGGCCGCGCGGCCGGCTTCGAGGTCGACCGGATCGACGAGGCGTTCAGCCGCGGCTGGAGCGTGCTGATGACCGGCACGGCCCGCTCGGTCACCGAACCCGGTGAAGCCAGGGCCCTCGGCGACCGGGCGTACAGCGCGCCGTGGGCCGGAGGCGGACGTGAGCTGTGGATCGTGCTGACGCCGCAACGCGTCACCGGACGCAGGATCGTGACCCCCGACGGCTGACCCGGCCGCGGGCGAGCCGCCCGGCCGGACGGCATCCGAGTGCCGTACCGCCCCGTCGCCGGGCGGTACGGCACTCGGTGGATCCTTCTGCTCGGTGGATCTGCCACGGACCTCAGCCAGGGAATTCAGCGGATCTCCAGGACCTCCGAAAGGTCCCGCCGAGGTGTCGCCGGCACCTCGGGCCCGTACCCGAACCGCAGCATCAGTTGCGGCCGGCCGCGGCCGGACCGCGGGTCGCGTGCCGCCCACCGCAGTTCCGGCCACTCGAACGCCTGGGAGTTGACGGAGACGGCGAGGCCGTCCGCGGTCGCCTGGAGCCAGACGCGTTCCAAGGCCTGCCCGGCCCGCAGCCAGTCCGGCGCGGAGTCGTCGGCGGTCTCCAGCACCGCCAGGCAGGGTGTCTCCTCGAACACCGCCGCCGGACGGCCCGTCGGCTCGGCGGTGGCGGTCGCGAAATCGCGTACCGGCGCCTTGCCGCCGTAGCGGCGTGGGCCGAAGGCGGCAGGCGGGATGCCGTCCGCCCGCCCCCGCTCCGCCGTCGTCGCGACCCACTGGGCCAGCTCCCGCCGTACCGCCGGCACCGTGGCCTCCTCCGCTTCCGCGGTGCGCACCAGGTCGACAAGGGTCTCGGCATGCCAGGAACCGGCGAAGGCGAGCCTGGCCCCTTCGAGCCGGGCCGCGGCGCTCAGCGCGTCCCGCAGTTCCGGCGCCACCGGCTCGCCGGAGAAGGGCTGCCGGTTGGTGCGGCGCCGGCGGATCGCCGGAAACAGGTCGGTGGGCGTGTCGTCGCGGACCGGCACGGAGAACGTGCAGACCGCCAGGAGCAGCGGGTCGGCGGGATCGGGCAGCAGCCGGAGCGCGGCCGACCGGCCTCCGTGCGCCGCGGCGACGCGCAGGTTGAACAAGGCCGCGCCGCAGCCAAGATGAAGCCCCCGCATGGCCGGGTCGGCACGGGGCATGGTCCGCGCGAGATCGGCCCGCAGGGTCAGCTCGCCGCTGCTCCGCCGGTAACCGAACAGCCACGGCTGGGCGTTGTGCATGGAGGGAGCGGCCACCGCGTCCCCCACCCAGGACACCACCTCCGCTACGTCCACATGTGCCGTCTTCACCGTCGCCTCCCAGGGGTGTGCGGGATCGGGTCAGTCGTGTGCCACCAGAGCGACAGGCGATGTCGCGTGATGCACCACGGCCTGCGCCACAGGGCCGAGCCGTGCGCCTGCCAGCGGGCCGCGGTGCCTGCGCCCCACGACCACCAGTGCGGCCCCGTCGGACGCCGCGAGAAGTCGCGGAGCCGTCGGGCCCGTCACGCAGTCCGCTGTCACCGGAACACGCGGAAACGCGCGCGTCCACGGAGCGACGGCCTCGTCCAGCTCCTTCGCCAGACGGGCCTCGAGTTCAGCGGGGAGACCCAGGTCCAGCGCCTCGGCCTGCCCGTAGCCGACGGGCGTCCGCCAGACGTGCACGGCGTGCAGCGCCCAGTCGTGCAGGGCGGCCTCCCGGAAGGCGAAACCGAGCACCTCCCCGGTCTCCGAGCGCACGTCAACTCCCACGACCACGGCCCCGGCCTCCGTCTGAGGGCCGGCGTCCGCATCCTCGGGCCGCGCCCCGGGGCCGGGGCCGCGGACCAGGACCACGGGAGGGGCCGCCCGCGCCGCCACCGCGGCGCTGACCGACCCCGTCAGGAAACCCGTGAGCCTGCCCAGACCACGCGAGCCGAGCACCCCCAGCCGTACGCCGTCGGTCTCGTTCAGGATCCTGGACAGCTCCGCGGGGGGCCGCCCGCGCAGCACCGACATGGAGATGCCCACGTCGGGCCGGGCGGTGGCCAGTCGGGCGGCGGTGCGTCGCAGGAGCTCGCCGGCCCGTTCCTCGTCCGCCTCCAAGACGTACAGCGGCACCTCCGGTACGCCGGGCCACTCCACGACGTGGACGAGCCGCAGCGCGGAGCCGCTCAGCCGCGCCTCCTCCGCCGCCCACCGTGCGGCCGCCCTGCTTTCGGGCGAGCCGTCGAGACCCACGATCACATCCCCGGTCATGACGTGCCTCCTTCCGGGAGATCACCCGCTGCCACCGTCCCGCTCCCCGCCCAGCGCGTATAGGGCCATGTGGGACGCGGCGGATGCCGACCGGCCCTGTGCAGGGCCGAGACCCTCGACGTCCGGCGGGGCGCGCGGTGGGCGGGACCTTTGGTCCCGGCCGGTGCCTCCACGGCCCTGCCCCGCCTGCCGGACGGCGGCCGATCCTGGAGGACACAGGACCCGACCGAGGAGGGACCATGAGCAACGACTCTCCCCACGGAGCCGAGAGCGGCACCGTCGTCGTGGGCGCCGACGGCTCTGCCGTCGCCTTGGCGGCCGCGCTATGGGCCGCCGAGTCGGCCGAGCGGGCGCACCGTCCGCTGCACCTGGTCTACGGCGCAGATCTCGACCGCCTCCTCCAACTGACCCCGTACGAATCCCAGGACGCGACCCGGGAGGCCGGCCGGGCGCTGCTCGAGACGGTCGCGGACGCGGTGGCCGCGCGCCATCCAGGGCTCGCGGTGAAGAAGACGTTCAGCCGTAAGGCGGCGGCGCCGGCGCTGCTGGCCGCCGTGGAACCGGACGACACGCTGGTCGTCGGGCACCGCGGGCACGGCGGCTTTCGGTCGCTGCTGCTGGGCTCGGTGGCTCTGACTGTGGCCGCCCGATGTCCGGTGCCCGTGATCGTGGTGCGCGACCAGCCCGGCCGTCCGGAGACGGGAGTGGTGCTGGCCGCGGTGAACGCCGAGGGGGACACCGGGTGGATCGGGGCCGCCGTCCGCGAGGCGCAGGCACGCAAGGCCGCGTTGCGGCTGGTCGGGATCTGGAACCCGCTCGGTCAGGCCGGCGGCGTGGTGAGCATGCTGGACGGGCTGGACGCGCTGGCCCGGCGCCGCGTGGAGGAGCTGGACGCCTTCGCCGACACCCTGGCCCGGGATCACCCCGGCCTCGTCGTCGAGGCCGACGTGCGTTCGAGCGGGTCGGCGGCCGGCGCCCTGGTGGAGGCCAGCGGTGCCGCAGACCTGCTGGTCGTCGGCGGCCCTGACACCCGCCGTCACCGCCCGGGCGGCCTCGGCCACGTCACCCACGCCGTGCTGCACCACGCGCAGTGCCCCGTCAAGGTCGCGCCGTCGGCCGACCGGACCTGAGGGAGAGCGCCATGACGTCCACCCCTCCCCGCCCGGCCGCCCACCCGCAGGTCGTCGTGGGGGTCGATCCCGCGGCCCCCCAGCTGCCGGCACTCACCTGGGCGGCCGACGAGGCGGCCCGCCGGTGTCTGCCGCTGCGCCTGGTGGTGTCCGTCCCACCGCTGCACGACACCCAGCACGTGGACACCGTTCCGCACTACATGTCCCTCCAGGCACAGGGTGACAAAGCGCTGGTGCAGGCCGCCGCCACGGCCGGGGCCCTGCACCCGGGTCTCACCACGGTCACCGAACTCGCCGACGGCGTCCCCGCCGCCGTCCTGTGCCGCCGGGCCGAGCAACACGGCGGCCTGGTCGTCGTCGGCTCACGCCGGCTGGGCCGCGCGGCGGAGCTCTTCAGCGCGAGCTCCGTCGCACTACCGGTCAGCGCCCGGGCCGGCTGCCCGGTCGTCGTGGTCCCGGACACCGGACCCGCGACCGACGCGGCGCGGTTCGTGGTGGGCGTCGACGGCAGCGACGGTGCGCGGTCCGCCCTGGCGTTCGCCTTCCAGGAGGCCGGCCTCCGCCAGGCCGAAGTGCTGGCCGTCTGGGCGTGGCGGCAGCCGCTCGTGCGACTCGGCGACGACACCGAGGGACTCGCCGAGCGCCAGCGCTTCCTGGCCGAGGCGGTGGCCGGGCACCGGGAGGCGTACCCGGATGTGCCCCTGAGCACCAAAGTGGTCAGAGGTCATCCGGTAGAGGAGCTGGGGCGCCTCTCGGCCGCCGCGCGAGCCGTGGTGGTGGGCCGCCGCGGCCGCGGCGGCTGGACCGGGATGCGGATCGGGTCGGTGGCCCACGGGCTGCTGCACCGAGCCGAGAGCACGGTGATCGTCGTACCGGAGCGTGTCCGCTGACCACACGCGCACGGCGGGTGCGGGCCGGTTGGCGCGCGGTCAGCGCCGACGACCGGGCCGCCGCAGCGACCGGCGCACACCGTGCAGGGCGGCGCCGCAGCCCAGCACCGCCGCTCCGCCGATGACGGAGCCGACCGGCAGTGCGCCAGCGAGCAGCAGGCAGCCCGCCAGTCCGGTGAGCGGGACCAGCCAGGGCGGACGGCCCTCCGACGGCCCCAGCCTCAAGGCGGAGGCGTTGGCGACGGCGTAGTAGAGAAGCACGCCGAACGAGGAGAAGCCGATGGCCCCGCGTACGTCGGCAGTGGCCGCGACGACCGCGACCACCGTGCCGACGGCGATCTCGGCGTTCCGGGGCACACCCGAAGCGGGGTGCACCACGGCGAGCCCCCAGGGCAGATGGCGGTCGCGCGCCATGGCCAGCGTCGTGCGCGAGACGCCGAGGATCAGCACCAGCAGGGAGCCGAGGGCCGCGACCGCCGCCACCGCGCCGACTACCGGCACGAACCGGTCGGCGCCCGCGGCCCGGGACACCTCCGCCAGCGGGGCCGCCGCCCGCGCCAGCCGCTCCGGTCCGAGGACGGCGAGCGCGGTCACCGCCACGGCGGCGTACACGAGCAGCGTGATGCCCAGCGCGAGGGGGACGGCCCGGGGGACGGTGCGGACCGGGTCGCGGACCTCCTCGCCGAGGGTCGCGATGCGCGCGTAGCCGGCGAAGGCGAAGAACAGCAGCCCGGCCGCTTGAACGATGCCCCAGGCCGTTCCTTCGGCGCCGGTCGCCAGGCGGTCCGCGGAGGCCGCCGCCGAGGAGAGGGCGGTCGCCACCAGCGCCGCGAGGACCGCGAGGACACCGGCCACGATGAACCGGGTGACCAGCGCGGACCTGCCCACCCCGGCGCAGTTCAGCGCGGTCAGCGCCACCACCGCGGCGACCGCCACCGCATGCGCGTGCTCCGGCCACAGGTACACCCCCGCGGTCAGCGCCATCGCCGCGCACGAGGCGGTCTTGCCGACCACGAACGCCCAGCCGGCCAGGAAGCCCCAGAACTCGCCGAGGCGCTCACGCCCGTAGACGTAGGCGCCTCCGGAGACGGGATGGCGGGCGGCCAGCCGCGCGGTGGAGAGGGCGTTGCAATAGGCCACCACGGCGGCCAGCGCCAAGCCCCACAGCAATCCCTGCCCGGCCGCGCGGGCGGCGGGCCCGAGCGCCGCGAAGATCCCCGCGCCCAGCATCGACCCCAGCCCGATCACCACGGCGTCCCCAAGGCCCAGACGCCGGTGCAGTTCCCCCGGTGTCCGCGCGTCGGTCCGGGACCCGCCCATCGTCCTCCCCTTCGCCGGTGGCGCGGGACATGCTACGCACAGCCGTGGCGGTCACCGCACGCGCGGTGGCCGGATCGCCGCCGACCTGGGAAACGTCCGGCCGTCAGGCCGCCGTGAGGGCGCTCAGGGCGAAGCGGACATCCACTACGCCCTCCACCGTGCAGACCGCGCGGGCGAGAAGCGGCACCAGCGTGCGGTCCCCGAGCGGACCCGTCACGGTGGCCACGCCCTCGACCACCTCGACATCCAGCGATTCGCAGCCCGGCAGCCGCGCGAGCACCTCCTCCCGGATCTCGCTGCGCAGGTCCTCGTCGGGGCGCAGGAAGACCTTCAGCAGGTCACCCCGGCTCACCACACCTCGCAGGACGCCCTCGTCGTCCACCACCGGCAGCCTCTTCACCCTGCGACGGGCCATGATCCGGGCCGCTTCGGCGAGGGGGGCGTCCGGGTGCACCGTCACGGCCGGCGCCGACATCAGGTCGGCCGCGCACGCACCGTCCCCGTCCTTCGAGGAGACTCTTCGGCGTTCCGCGGTCCGGCCACCGCTTGGCCGGCCCAGGCCCAGCAGATCGGCCTCGGAGACCACCCCCACCACGCGGCCGTCGCCCGCGAGTACCGGTACTGCGCTGACCTTCCACTCGGCCATGAGCCCGACCAGCTTCCGGAACGGCGCGTCCTGGCCCACCGCCACCGCGGCGTGGCTCATCACCTCGCCGACCGTGTGGAACGACGTGTTCGCCGTGTTCATACGGACACCTCCTCGATCGGCCGTCCCGCCGGTGGCGGCGGGAGGACACACGGCACTACGGCGTACGTCGGCTCCAAACGGGCTCGGTCCTGGCCCACTCGTGCTCCCACGAGGCCGCCCGGCATCGCTCGCAGACCCGATGCACCACCACGCCCGTCACGACGCCGGCGCCCGCGGTCCAGCTCGCCGCCCACACCCCGGTCGTCCACGCGCCGACGGTGATGTCGTGCGCGTCCGGGGGCGCCGCCGACAGTCGCTCGCGGTCGTCGAGCCACAGCCGGGTGCGGTCGCCTCGTTCGACGTCGGCCGGCAGCCGCGTCGACGCCGTGATCCGCCGTCCGTCGCCGTCGGTCCACCGGACCGTCACCGGCACGGTGGTCGTGCGGCCCGTCTCGTCGACGCGCACCGCGTCCCGCGCGGGGGCGACCACGACCTCGGCCACGACCCCATGGAGCTGTTCGCGCCGGACGGCGGCGAGCGCGCGCTCGTGGTCGGCCGAGGACCAGCCGGCCAAGACGCCCGCCAGGGGAGCGCACACGCAGACACCGCAGCCCAGCACTACGGCCAGCCGCGCCTCGACGACGTCGACTCGCCGGCGAAGCGGGCCCGGCCGCCACCGGGCGCGCAGCAGCGTCAAGGACACGGCGCGCTCACCTCGCCCCGGCGACCGCCAAGTCGTCCGCGACGGACTCGGCCCAGGCAGAGATCCGTTCCCTGTCCCGGAAGTCGCCGCCGCGTCCCTCGTCCAGGATGGCCTTGGCCATGCGCCCTCTCGCCCCGGCGCGCAGACTCCCGCCGAAGGTGATGTGGCTCCGGGCGCCGAGGGAGAGTTCGGCGCGGTGGGCGCCCGACACAGGCGGGATGTCGCGCTCACCCGCGGACGGGTCGAGTGGCCCGCTGCTGAACAGCCACACGGGACGCTCCCGGAGCTCGTGCCGGTGCCGCCGGCAGAAGCGGCGGGCATCGCGGTGCCAGCGGCCCATGTACAGGGCCCCGCCCACCACCACGGCGTCGTACCCGGCGAGCTCGGCCACCTCGCCCGGCGGCCGGACGTCGGCCTCCAGTCCCCGCCGGCGCAGCGTGCCAGCGATCATCTCGGCGATCTCGGCCGTGGACCCGTTCTTCGTGCCGTAGGCGACCAGTACGCGGTGCGTCATGGCGTCCACCTCCCTGACGACGAGTCTTCCGGCCCCGGCACGGTGGACGCAGAGCCGTTGGGACCCGTACGGCCGGGCCGCTCGGCCCTTTCCGGAGCGGGGGGCCGGACAGCCCTCGGGCCCGGCCCGAGTGACCCTTGCGGGTCTTCGCGGCCCGGCGCGACGGTCGAGGCAGACCGCCACGAGGAGGACGGCGCCATGAGCCACGCACCCGTCGCTCCGCCACCCCAGGGCCCGGACCCGCTGGAACCTCTCCCCGCGCTGCGGCGGGACCTCGGCACCGGCCCGGACGGGCTGTCCGCCCGGGAGGCCGCACGGCGCCTGGCGGTGCACGGACCCAACGAGGTCCCGGCCGGGGCGCGCATCCCCTTCCACCGCGAACTGACCGCCCAGCTCGCCCATCCGCTGGCCCTGCTGCTGTGGGCGGCCGCCGCACTGGCCTTCGTGGCCGGCACCCCTGTGCTGGGGTGGGCCGTCATCGCGGTGATCCTGGTGAACGCCGCCTTCGCCCTCCTCCAGGAGCGGCAGGCGGAACGGGCGGTGGAGACCCTGGCGCGCTTCCTGCCCGAGCAGGCCCGGGTGGTCCGCGACGGACGGCCCGCCACCGTCGAAGCCCGCACCCTGGTCCCCGGCGACCTCGTCGTCATCGAGGAAGGCGACCGCGTCCCGGCCGACGCCCGGCTGACCGAGGGCGGCGTCCAGGTCGACCTGTCCATGCTGACGGGGGAGTCCCAGCCCGCGGAACGCCTGGCCGGGCCTCCGCTGCCCGGCCTGCCGCTGTCCCGGGAACCCGACCTCGTCTTCAGCGGCACCACCTGCACCGGCGGCCTGGCCCGCGGCATCGTCTTCGCCACCGGTCGCCGGACCGAACTGGGACGCATCGCCGCGCTCAGCCAGCGCACCGAGCGCGACCGCAGCCCGCTGGAGGAGCAGGTCAAGAAGGTGGCCTGGCTGATCGCCGCCGCGGCGCTCGCCATGGGCGCCCTGTTCGTCGTCGTGGGCGTGCTGGTCGGGCTGCCGCCGGCCGACGCCCTGGTCTTCGCCATCGGTCTGCTGGTCGCCAATGTCCCCGAAGGACTGCTGCCGATCATCACCCTCGCCCTGGCCGTCGGCGTCCGCGCACTGGCCCGACAGGGCGCGGTGGTCAAACGCCTCAGCGCCGTGGAGACCCTCGGCTCCACCAGCGTCATCTGCACCGACAAGACCGGCACCCTGACCCGTAACTCCATGCGGCTCCAGAGTGTCTGGACGCCCCGGCACGGGGACCGGACAGGCCCCTGGACGACCCCGCTGGCGGCGGCCGTGGTCCGGTGCACCACCGTCACCCGCGACGAGGACGGCGCCTGGCACGGAGACCCCACCGAGGTCGCCCTCGTCCTCGGCGCCGCCCGGCACGGTGCCGCCGCCGACCCGACGGCCCGTGACGCCGAACGGCTGGTGCTGCACCGGTTCGACCCACGACTGCGCCTGATGTCCGTCGTCACGGCCCGGAATCCGCCGGGACCGCCGCTGGTGGTGACCAAGGGCGCCCCGGAAGCGGTGCTCGACCGGTTGCAGGACGGCTCGGAGCAGGCCGCCGCACGGGAGGCGGCGCGGTCGATGGCCCGGGCCGGCATGCGGGTCCTGGCCGTCGCCACCAGGGAGCTGCCCGGTACGGCGGACCCCGCCCGCCGGGAGGACGTGGAGCGGGACCTGGACCTCGCCGGCCTGGTCGGCCTGCACGATCCGCCGCGCCCGGGGGTGGCCGAGGCGGTGCGCCGATGCCACGAGGCGGGCATCCGGGTGCACGTCGTCACCGGCGACAACGGGGCCACCGCGGCGGCCGTCGCCCGCGAGGTGGGCATCGGCAGGCCCGACCTGTACGTCGTCGACGAGTCGGAGTCGGTCACCGACGAGGAGCTGGACGCCCTGCTGGGCCCGGACGACGGACCGGAGATCGTGTTCGCCCGCTCTGCCCCGGAAACGAAGCTGAAAGTGGCCGACACGCTGCGGGCCCACGGCCGGATCGTCGCCATGACCGGCGACGGCGTCAACGACGCCCCGGCCTTGCACCGGGCGCACATCGGCATCGCCATGGGACGCTCCGGCACCGACGTCGCCCGGGAGGCCGCCACCATGGTCCTCACCGACGACCACTTCGCCACCATCGTGACCGCCGTCGAGTCGGGCCGCCGGGTCTACGACAACGTCCGCAAGTTCATCGTCTACATCTTCGCCCACCTCACACCGGAGGTCGTACCCTTCCTCGTCTTCGCCCTCACCGCAGGCGCCGTTCCGCTGCCGCTCACCGTGCTGCAGATCCTCGCCATCGACCTGGGCACCGAGACCCTGCCCGCCCTGGCGCTGGGACGGGAACGCGCCGAGCCCGGCCTCATGCGCCGCCGCCCCCGGCCCCGCTCCCAGGGCGTGATCTCCCGCGACATGCTGGTCCGGAGCTGGGGCTACCTCGGCGCCGTCTCGGCCGCGCTGGCCATGCTGGCCTTCTTCTACGTGCTGTGGCGGGCCGGCTGGCACCCCGGCGCCCCCACCGGAGAGGGGCAGCCGCTGCACGACGCCTACGTCACCGCGACTACCGCCACCTTCGCCGCCATCGTGAGCTGCCAGATCGGCACCGCCTTCGCCGCCCGCACCGACCGCGCCTCACTGCGCGCCGTGGGCCTGTGGACCAATCCGCTGCTGCTGGCCGGCATCGCCTTCGAGCTCGCCTTCACCGCGGCCCTGATCTATCTGCCGCCCTTCCAGGGCGTCTTCGGCACCGCGCCCCTGCCGCTCGACGTGGTGCTGCTCGTGCTGGTCTTCCCGGTGCTGGTGTGGGGCACCGACGAGGTGCGCCGGGCCGTGCGCCGGCGCCGCCCGGCCCCCGGTCCTGACGCCGGTGGGACCCATGTGGCCCTGGCGGCCGGCCCCCGCATGGGCCAGCCTGAAGGGACGACCGCCCCGGCAGGGCGGGCCCCGGAACGGAGAAGCGGGGAGGACCGATGAGCCAGGAACACGCCACAGCCGACGCGGACCGACCGACCACCGTCTTCCTGCTGGACGACCACGAGGTGGTTCGGCGGGGCATTCACGACCTACTCGACGGCGAACCCGACCTGTCGATCGTGGGCGAGGCCGCCACCGCGGAACAGGCCCTGGCCCGTGTCCCCGCACTGCGCCCCGACGTCGCCGTGCTGGACGTACGCCTCCCCGATGGAGACGGCGTCGCCGTCTGCCGGGAACTCCGCTCCCGTCAGCCGGACCTCGCCTGCCTGATGCTCACCTCCTTCGACGACGAGGAAGCGCTGCTGGACGCCATCATGGCCGGGGCGTCGGGTTACGTCCTCAAGCAGATCACCGGTACCGACCTGGTGTCCGCCGTCCGCACCGTCGCCTCAGGTCAGTCCCTGCTCGACCCCGGAGCGACCGGCCGGGTCATGGCCCGGTTGCGCGCCGGTCCAGCCGACGAGGACGACGACGGCTACGCCTCCCTCACCGAGCGGGAGCGCTCCGTGCTGGAGCTGGTGGGGGAGGGGCTGACCAACCGGGAGATCAGCCGGCGCCTCTACATCTCGGAGAAGACGGTAAAAAACAACATCTCGCGCCTGCTGGCGAAACTGGGTGTCGAACGGCGCGTCCAGGCCGCCGTGATCGCCTCGCACCACACCCCCTCGGCGGACCACCACTCGAGGGCGGGCAGCGGCTGACCCGGTCGGCCGTCGAGCGGATGCCGCCCGCCGACCACCCGGGCTACGCTGGCACCGGAGACGAGCCGGCCGCCCGAAGGAAAGCCGTGAGTGCTCAGGAGCCCCTGCCCCCGGTGCCGCAACTGCGTCTGGACGAGCTGCTGGACGAGCTGCAGGTCCGCATCAACTCCGCGCGCGGCACCCGTGACCGGGTCCACAGCCTGCTCCAGGCGGTGGTCTCGGTAGGCAGCGGACTCGACCTCCACCAGGTCCTGCACCGCATCGCGGAGGCAGCCGCCTTCCTGGTCGACGCGGAGTACGCGGCGCTGGGCGTGATCGGTCCCGACGGGCGCACCCTGTCGCAGTTCCTCACCGTCGGCCTGTCCCACGAGGAGGTCGAGCGGATCGGCCATCTCCCGTCCGGCCACGGGCTGCTCGGCGAGCTCATCCGCAATCCCGAACCGCTGCGCCTGAGCGACATCAAACAGCACCCCGCTTCCTATGGCTTCCCCGCGCACCATCCGCCGATGAGGTCCTTCCTGGGAGTGCCCGTCCGGGTGCGGGACAAGGTCTACGGCAACCTCTACCTCACCGACAAGCGCGGGGGACGGGAGTTCGACGCGGAGGACGAGGCGGTCATCTCCACGCTCGCCGTAGCCGCCGGAGTGGCCGTCGACAACGCCCGCCTCTATGCCAGCGCCCGGCGCCGGCAGCAGTGGCTGCGCGCCAACGCGGAGGTGACCAGTAGTCTTCTCTCGGGCAGCCCGCGCGGCGAGGTGCTGGACCTCATCGCCCGCCGGGCCGGGGACATCGCCGGCGCCGCGCTGGCCGACGTGGCCGTGTGCCCGGCCGGCGAAGGCGGCGACCTCGTGGTGGAACTGGCGACCGGCGGAGACGCGCGGGCGCGGCGCGGCACGGTGATCGCCGACGGGACTCCGGCCGCGAGCGCCCTGCGCACCGGGACACCCGTGGCGGGCCCGCAGACCGAGGATCCCGCCGCTCCGGGACCGGGGCCCTCGATCGCCGTCCCTCTCGGCGACGGCCGGTCGCAGCGCGGCGGAGTGCTGCTCCTGACCCGCCCGGAGGGCGGAACCCCCTTCACGCCGGAGGAGACGGAGGCGCTCCTCACGTACGCCGGACAGGCCGCCCTCGCCCTGGAGCTCGCTGACCGCCGACGGGACGCCGAGCACCTCATCCTGCTGGAGGACCGCGACCGCATCGCCCGCGACCTGCACGACCTGGCCATCCAGCGGCTCTTCGCCACCGGTATGACCCTGCAGAGCGCCGCCCGGCTGGTCGAGCATCCCGGGGCCGTGGAACGCCTGGAACGAGCCGTCACCGATTTGGACGAGACGATCCGCATCATCCGGTCCACCATCTTCGGCCTGAGGGTCCACGACGAGCACAGCGGCGCGGGACTGCGCTCCCGCGCCACCGCGGCGGTCGGCGAGGCGGCCGCCGCGCTGGGGTTCCCCCCGCGCCTGAGCATGGAGGGCCTGCTGGACACGGACGTGCCCGCGCGGACGGCCGACGACATCATGGCCGCTCTCACCGAACTGCTCAGCAACGCGGCCCGGCACGCGCACGCCACTCGCGTGGACGTGCGCTTGCGCGCCTCAGCGGACGATGTCGAGCTCATCGTTTCCGACGACGGTCGGGGACTGCCCGCGGGATGCGAGCGCAGCGGACTGCACAATCTGGCGGAGCGCGCCGACAAGGCGGGCGGCGGCTTCCGCAGCGGCCCGGGCCCCGAGGGCGGCGCCCGCTTCGTCTGGCACGCGCC
The DNA here is from genome assembly GCF_002982015.1 of Streptomyces solincola. Classification (GTDB taxonomy): domain Bacteria; phylum Actinomycetota; class Actinomycetes; order Streptomycetales; family Streptomycetaceae; genus Streptomyces; species Streptomyces solincola. The sequence goes on along the minus strand of NZ_PVLV01000034.1, from coordinate 25,695 downwards.
GCTGCAGCACACCGCCCGGACTGGGCCGGCGGATCGCCCCGGCGCACCGGACGTGCGGCCGGTCAGTTCAGCCGGTAGCCCACCACCAGCTCCGGGCGGATCCTGAGACGCGCCTCCGGGGACGTGCACGCGGGCTCCGCCCCGGTCCCGTCGGCCATCGTCCGGGCATACCCCGTCACGACGACGCTCCACCCGCGCGAGGTGGCCGGGTCGACGGCGTCCGCCTCGTAGGCCACCACGAGCGGCACGGAGAGCGCGGGCGCGGGCAGTACGTCCTGGCCGCCCCACAGCCGTACGACGAGGTCACCACTGTCCAGCTCATGCCGGGCCGGCCGGACGGCGGGCAGCGCGTGCTCGGTGAAGACGAGACGCCCCGAGGACGCACCCCCCAGCAGGAGCAGCGCCTCGTCCCGTCCGAGCCGGCGCAGGCGGCGCCCACCGGCGTCCTCGCGTTCCCGGGCGTTCTTCCAGTCCTTCATCGTCCTCGCCCTTCGGGAGCCGGGCCGCTGTGCACGGCGCGCCGCCCGCCCGTCGGACGGGATCCGGCCGGGATGCCCACCGGGCCGGTACCGCCGCTGCCCGCACCGCCATGCCGGCGCGCTAGGCGGGCGGCGGCGAAGGCCACCGCGCCCACGGCGAGAGCCCAGGCCCATTCCCGTCCCCCGAGCGCCGTCATGCCCAGCAGCCCGCGCAGCAGCGGAAGGTGGACCGCCGCGGCGCCGAGACCGGCCGAGACCGCGACGGCCACCGGCAGGAACGGGTTCGCACGGCTGAGCAGCCGGTCGCGCAGCCCGAGGACGACGCCCAGTTGCGCCATCAGCAGGGAGGCGAACAGCACGCTCTGCCAGGGCGCGCCCGACTCCCGTGCGAGCAGTGCCGCCGTGAGCGATCCGGCGGTGACCACTGCGGCCAGCGCCAGCAGGCGCTGCCACAGTCCGTCAGCCAGCACGTGCCGGTCCGGTGGACGGGGAGGCCGCCGCATGGCATTCGGCGACACCGGTTCCGCCCCCATGGCCACCCCGGTCAGCCCGTGCGTCAGCAGATTGATCCAGAGAATCTGCCCGGCGCCCAGCGGCAGCGGCAGGCCCAGCAGCGGTCCGACCAGCATGACCAGGATCTCGGCGGTGCCCCCGGCCAGGCCGTACAGCAGGAAGCGCCGCACGTTGTCGAAGACCCTGCGGCCCTCCTCCACGGCGCTCACCACGGTGGACAGCTCGTCGTCGGTCAGCACCAGGTCGGCGGCCTGCCGGGCGACCTCGGTGCCGCGGCCGCCCATGGCGACCCCGATGTCGGCCTGCCGCAGCGCGGGCCCGTCGTTGACCCCGTCGCCGGTCATGGCCGTCACCTGCCCGCGGGACTGCCAGGACCGGACGATGTCCAGCTTCTGCTCCGGGTCCGTGCGGGCGAAGACCCGCACCCGGGTCGGGTCGCCGACCCGGCCGGCGGCCAGGTCGGCCCCGGTCACGACCGAGTCCGCCGCGCCGTCGGCCACCAGGCCGACCCGCTGTGCCATCGCCGCGGCAGTCGCCGGATGGTCCCCCGTGATCAGCACCGGGGTGATGCCGGCGGCCCGGCAGGCGGCCAGCGTGCCGGCCGCCGCCGGCTTCGGCGGGTCGGCGAGCGCTACCAGCCCCAGCAGACGCAGACGCCGCTCGGCTCCGGCCACGGGATCGGGAACTTCGCCCACCGTGCCCGAGGCCGCCGCGAGGACCCGCAGACCCCGAGCCGCGAACGCGGCAGCCTCCTCGCGTACGTGGGCCACCAGCGGGGCCGGCTCGTCGAGCACCGCCGGGTCGAGCACCACCTCCGGGGCTCCCTTCAGACAGACCAGGAGCGATCCGTCCGGTGTCGAGTGCACCGTGGTCATCCGCTTGCGCAGGCTGTCGAAGGGCTCCTCGGCCCGCCGCGGGTACAGCGACGTGAGCTCCGCCCGCGAGGGGCAGCCGGCCGCGGCCGCGGCGGCGAGCAGGGCCGTCTCGGTCGGGTCGCCCAGGGCGGCAGTGCCGTCCTGCCCGGACTCCCGGCCGGCAGGTGTACCCGGCTCCGGCGATGGCGCCACCGCGTCGTTGCACAGCGCGGTCGTGGTCAGCAGCTGCCGGACGGCCGCGGAACCGGTCCCCGAGCCGAACGCCTGGTCCGGTGGGCGCGAGGGCCCCGTCCCGACGTGCTGGTGGGAGCCGTCCGGGGTCCACACCCGCTCGACGGCCATCCGGCCTTCGGTGATCGTTCCGGTCTTGTCCGTGGCCAGAACGGTGACGGAACCGAGCGTCTCCACCGCGGGCAGCCTGCGGACCAGCGCGTGACGGGCTGCCATCCGGCGGGCGCCAAGCGCGAGGGCCAGGGTGACGACCGCGGGGAGGGACTCTGGCACCGCGGCCACCGCGAGGCTTATCGCCGTCACCGACATGGTGGCCGGCGGCGTACCGCCCACCACGCCGAGCACGAACACCAGCAAGCACAGGACCAGCGTCACCAGGGCGAGCGTCCGGCCGAGGGCCGTCAGGTGGCGTTGGAGCGGAGTGGGCGGCGGCCTGGTGTCCAGCAGCCCGGCGACGCGGCCCAGCGCACTCGCCGCCCCCGTGCCGGTGACGACGGTGACTCCCCGCCCTCGGACCACCGTGGTTCCGGCCAGCAACCGCTGCTCCTCGGGCGATGCGGCGCACGTCGACTTGGCGACGGGCACGGACTCCCCGGTCACCATGGACTCGTCCACCAGCAGCCCGGCGCCCTCCACCAGCCGGCCGTCGGCTGGGACGACATCGCCCTCGGCCAGGACGCACACGTCACCCGGCACCACGGAGGCGGCGGCGACCTCCCTCAGTTCCCCGCCCCGCCGTACCCGTGCCGTCGGCGCGGACAGGGCGGACAGGGCGGCGATCGCATGGTCGGCCCGGACCTCCTGGACCACTCCCACGGTGGTGTTGACGACGATCACCACCGCGATGACGGTCGCGTCCGCGTGGTCCCCGATCGCCACGGTGAGGGCGACGGCCGCCAGGAGCACCGTCACCAGCGGATCGCGAAGCTGGGTCAGGACGCGGGTGTACAAGGGGGCGCCCGCTGGTGCGGCTACCTGATTCGGCCCGTACTCGGCCAGGCGGCGTGCGGCCTGCCGGTCGTCGAGGCCGGGGAACCCCCCTCCGTCCTGACGTGTCCGGGGGGCGCTGCTCTTGGCTGACACGGATACCTCCTGGTCCGGCACCGCGATGGCGGCCCGGCCGGACGCTCGTGGTCCGCCCTCCGCACCGGTCCGGCGGCCGGTGCGACGCGTGGCCCCCGCGTACGGGCGGGCCACCGGCCGAACCGGTCTCAAGGACCACGCTGCCATCGCGCCTCGGACCCTTGGCAGGGCCCTTCGGGCCGACGCCGGGGGCTGTCCGGTGCAGCCGGGTCTGGGACAGAGGCCTCGAAAGACCCTCCGGTCCCGGTCCGTCCGGCACCCGGCCCCGCGAACCGGTGCCACCCAGTCCTGCCGGCCGCACCTGCGGCGGCCCGACGCTGGAGGCGGCGCAACCCTGGTGCGACTGCGGAAGAACCGGTGACGACGACGTCCCGCTCACGTGTCGGACGCACCATCCCGCTGGCATCCACGCGCGCCGAAGTGCCGGACTACCCGGCCACCCTGCACATCGCGTATCCGGAACGCCATTTCGCGCGACTTGGTGCTGATCAAGTGGTGGCCGCCGGCCTCTCCCCACCCATGTGTGGTCGGCTTCTTCACCAGGGCCGCGCACGGACGAATACCCGCCCTTCCGCCTCGACCAGGGAGGCGCCGAGTCTCCCGCGTGTGAGGGCGCCGGCGCCTGGGTCGAGCCAGCGGATACGGGCGCCGGTCGCAGGCCGCTCGCCCGGCGCGGTGAGCGGCCGGTCAGCCCGGACACGAGCAGCCGGCTCCGGCGGCTTGCGCGTCCCGCGCGGAGCCGGCGCAACAGTCGTCGTCAGCGACCTGCTTCCGCGGGGCGCCCGCGTCGGCCTTGACGGTGTAGACCCCCTAGGGCTCGCGGCCGGGACCGGTCGCCCAGACCTTGTCCTGGACGGGCGTAGCAGCAGGACGTGCCCCGCTCCTCGACGGCGGCCAGGCCCGCCTCCCTGAGGCGATCGGTGCCGGCGGCGACCCCTCGGTGGTGGCCACCTCGATCCCGAGGTGGTCCAGGCGGGTGTCCTGTCCGGGCTCGCCCTCGATGAGGACGAGCTTCAGCGGGGGCTCCGCGACGGCGAAGTCGGCGTAGCCGGGACGGCGCTTGGCCGGCGACGCGCCCAGCAGCCGGGAGCAGAAGGCCACCGGTGGTTCCCGATGCTGACAGAGACGTCGTTTCCGTGACTGGCGGTGCGGGCTGTCCGGCGTGCGGCAGGGAGGCGCAGATGACGGTGGAACGCTCCTCGAACAAGGACGCGGTCGCTGTCGACCTGGCGTGCCGGTGGTGCCGACCCCATCTCAACGCTCCAGAGGAGATAGCGGCATCGGGCGCCGATGTGGGCCTGCGCTCTTGAGAGCGCACGACTCACCCTCTACGGCGACTACGAATCCTGAGCCACGGCCCGCTCCAGCCGGTCGTCGCGCGCGCCGCCGAGGACGACCTTGAGCGCTCCGGTGCGGTCGGCCCGGGAAAAGACGTCGTATGCCTCCTCCATCTCGCCGAGGTCGAAGCGGTGGGTGACCAGGGCGGCCGCCGCCGGCAGGCTGCCCGCCGCCATCATCCGCAGCAGCAGCGGGGTGGAGTAGGTGTCGACCAGTCCCGTAGTGATCGTCACGTCCTTCACCCACAGATCCTCCAGGTGGAGTGCGGCGGGCTTGCCGTGCACTCCGACATTCGCGACGCGTCCGCCGGGCCGCACCATCCGCGTGCACGCCTCGAACGACTCGGGCACGCCGACGGCCTCGACCGCGACATCGGCTCCCAGCCCGTCGGTCAGGTCCCGGACCAGCGCCTCCGGCGCGTCGTTCGCGCCGACCACGGCGTCCGCGCCCATCCCGCGCGCCGCTTCCAACCGGGTCTGGGCCAGGTCCACCGCGATGATCCGCGCCGGCGTGTACAGCCGGGCGGCGGCGATGGTCGCCAGCCCGATGGGCCCGGTGCCGACCACCACGACGGTGTCGCCCGGCCGGATCTGCCCGTTGAGCACCCCCACCTCGTACGCGGTGGGGAAGATGTCCGCCAGCAGCACAGCGTCCTCGTCCGGTACCGCGCTGGGCAATGGATGCACGGACAGATCGGCGAACGGAACGCGCACGTACTCGGCCTGGGTGCCGTCGATCAGATGGCCGAGAACCCAGCCTCCGCCTGCGCGGCACTGCCCGTAGCGGCCTTCCCGGCAAAAGCGGCAACGCCCGCACGAGCAGATGCAGGACACCAGCACCCGGTCTCCCGGCCTCACGGTCCGCACGTCGCTGCCGACGTCCACGACCTCTCCGACGGCCTCGTGGCCCAGCACCGTACCCGCACTCACCTCGGGCACGTCGCCCTTGAGGATGTGCAGATCGGTTCCGCAGATGGTGACGGCGCCCACCCTCACCACCGCGTCGGCGGGATCCTTGACCCCGGGGTCCGGGACGTCCTGCCAGGAGGCCCGGCCCGGGCCCTGGAACACCATTGCCTTCATGACGTCGTCCTTCCTGCTTGTGCTCCCCCGCCAGCGTGGACCCCGCAGCACCGCAACCGCTGGGGCCGTCCGGCCCCAGCGGGCAGCCGTCCGGCCCTGCTCACATCGGCCGAGCGGTGCGGGTCTGGAGCGATGCCCCGAAGAGCGGAGGACAGGGGGCCATAGGGGCCTCGCCCACGATCCGGCCAGCCCCGGCTGACCGGCGCGGGTCTGACCGGATCACCGAACGGGCCGATCGTCAGGGTTCGGCTACCCCATTCGGCTCTCACGGGGGCGGCAGACGGCAGCCACGCTGAAGGCGTGGGGCAGCGGAAGGAGTGGTCTTCATGGCGCGAGCCGTGGTGGTGGGAGTGGACGGATCCGCCGACAGCCTCCGAGCGGTCGACTGGGCCGCGGAGACGGCCGGCTGCCTGGGCCGCCCGCTCCACGTCGTGCACGCCGTCTCGGGGCATTCCCCACATGCCTACCGCGAAGCTGACGAGGCCGATCGGCTGCTGCGCGTGGCCGAGGCGCGCGCCCGGGCCGGTCGGACCGCGGACGAGGTGACCACCGCCACCGTCTACAGCGACCCCGACACCGCCCTGCTGAACGCCGCGGGCGACGCCTTCACGCTGGTCGTGGGCGCGCGCGGGAACGGAGATATGAAGGAACTCCTCGTCGGCTCCGTCGGACTGGCCGTCGCCGCCCGGGCACCCTGCCCCGTGGTCGTGGTCCGGGACACGAGCATGGCCACCGCGATCCGCGGCGCCCGACTTCTGCTGGGCGTCGAGGACACCTCCGCGGGCGGCGGCGCGGTCCGCTTCGCCTTCGCCCTCGCCGGGGCGTGCGGCGGCGTCATCGACGCCGTCTCGGCCTGGCACCGCACCCCCCGGACGAAGATCAGCGCCGTGCTCGACCTTCCCCGCCACCCCGAACTGGCCGCACAGCATGCCGAAGAGGACCTGCGCGCCGCCCTCGCCGAAGAGCGGACCCGGCATGCCGCCGTCGAGGTGCACACGAGGGTTGCGGAAGGACCGGCCCGCGACGTCCTCCTCAAGGCATCCGAGACCGCCGACCTGCTGGTGGTCGGCGCGGAGGCGAGGCCGTCCCGGACGGGCCTCTACCTCGGCCGCGTCAACCACGCGCTCCTGCACCACGTGCGCTGCCCGGTGGCCATCGTGCCGGGCGACCGGTGATCTCGTCCGCCGGACGCCCCACTGCCCCCGCAAGGCGGCGCGCCGGGGCGGGCACCGAACACTGCGCGCGGGCCCGCTGGCGAGGGCTTGCGCCGGTCAGCGCGCCGGGCCCGCTACAACGTGACGCCCGGGCTGCGCCGCGACGATCTCCTCGCCGTGCGCCGCCCCGCTGAGGCCGCGGTGTGGTGGAGCGCCGAGGACACGGTGTGAGCGCCGGGCCCGACGACGTGGTGGTTCGCGCGGGAGTGCCCGTACTTGCCGTCGGGCTCCACGCCCACGACCACGGTGCACGGGTCCGCGTGGCCGAACGGGACCCGGTGGCGCTCCGGCCCTCTCGGGCCCTGATCGTGCACCCGCGCTGCCGCCCCGGGGCGGAGAGAGAGGACCGGTCGTCCCCGGCTCGGACCCGGGTGGCCCTTTTGGCCCTGCGGCTGTGCGAACCAGGCTGGTGGCGAGGTCCGGAGCCCGTCCGGGACGGCCCTCACCTGCTGGCCGCCGCCAGGAGCGGCGGGCCATCCCCTCGGGAGGCGACATGCACCACCGAACGGTCGACGAGCTGATGACCAGGAAGGTCGCGCGGGCGAGGCCCGACACGCCGTTCAAAGAACTGGTCAGGCTGCTGGAGGAGAACGACGTCACCGCCGTGCCGGTGGTGGACGACCTGGACCGCCCGCTCGGCGTGGTGTCCGAGGCCGACCTGCTGCGCAAAAGCACGGACCAGGCCGACCCCTCGGGCCGGACGCTGATGCCGCATCTGGAGGCGTGGGAGCGGGCCAAGGCTGAGGGGAGTCGGGCCGAGGAGCTGATGTCCGCGCCCGCGATCTGCGCGCGACCGGAGTGGACCGTGGTCGAGGCGGCCCGTCTCATGGAGACCCAACAGGTCAAGCGGCTTCCCGTAGTGGACGAGGCGGATCGGCTTGTCGGTATCGTCAGCCGCGGCGACCTACTGCGGGTCTTCCTGCGCCGCGACGAGGCGATTCAGGAGGAGATCACCGGAGACGTGCTGCTCCGCACCCTGGGACTGGGCCCGCGAGACGTACGAGCGGAGGTGCGCGACGGCAGGGTCACCCTCACCGGGACCGTCGGACACCGCAGTCTCGTCGCCGTCGTCCAGCAGTTGTGCCGTGGGGTCGATGGGGTCGTCTCTGTCTCCGACGACCTCGCCTACCGGACGGACGACACCCGCGTCGCATCCGCCGGTGCCTGAGGGAACGAGTCCCGGCGTCCACCCGACCGGACGGATGCCCCGCATCGGGCGCGCCCCAGGAAGCGAGGGGGCGGCAGTCATGCCCGCTACCGGATCGGCGTGGGAGCCGCCGGACAGTTCCGCGGACGACACGGGCCAGAGCCCACCGGCCACTCGTCCGGAGGCGACGGGCGGCTCTGTGTGCGCGCACCTCGATGACGAGATCGTGGTAGGGGGATCCACGGCCGGAACCGTCGTGCGGGACGCTGAGATTGTCGGGCTCCACCACCCCGACGGCACTCCGCCCTATGACGTGCGGCGGGCCGACGACGGACGGATCACGTTGTACTTCCCCGGCCCTGACGTCTTCGTCAGACACCTCTCGCCGACGCCGCGGAACCCCTCCAGCGTCCGCTGACTGGTGCGGCGACCGCCGGACGATTCTCCGGAGCCGGCAAGGCCGGAACCCGGCGCCGTACCGCGATCCCGTTACCGCACCGGGGCATGCGAACCGCCCCGACCGGCTCGCCGCCGGGTACCGAGCGGCCCTACCGAGGCCGGTGACGCTGGTGGTGTGCTGACGGTGGCGGGAGGACCGCCGGGAGCGCGGAGAGGCGGCCGGCGTACCGCACGATCAGCAGATCCGCCGGGAGAAGGCGGATGACGGCCCTCCCCGCACGAGCCGGCGCCGTTCCGGCAGAGCGGGAACGGGCACGACGTCCCTGCCGAGACGCCGTGCGGCGCTGGTGCCGGCCACCGTACGCCGCACGCGCCATACCACGAAGGGAGCCGGTGCGATGACTACCTCCACCACCTTGAGGGCCGCCCTGGAGCCCGGATACCGCGAACGGCTCATGGACTTCGCCCGGGAGGTGTCCTTCGACGCCGGTCAGCGCCTATTCGAGGAGGGGCGCCACGCCGACCGCTTCTGGGTCGTGCGTACCGGTACCGTCGCCCTTGACCTGCACGTTCCCGGCCGTCGGCCTCTCGCCGTGGAGACCCTCAGGTACGGTGAACTCGTCGGCTGGTCCTGGCACTTCCCGCCATATGTCTGGCACCTGGGGGCCGAGGCGATGAGCCCGGTGCGAGCCTGGGAGCTGGCGGCCAAGCCGGTGCTCGCGGCCTGTGCCGCGGACCCCGCGTTCGGCCGGGCCGTCGCCGTCTGGGTGGGGCGGGTGGTCGCCCAGCGGCTGCACGCCTCGCGCATCCGCCTCCTCGACCTCTACGCCCCCTACGGCAGCGGAGGGTTCGGCTGACCGTACGAAGTCGGACGCGCCCGCCTCGGCGTCTACCTCCGGTCGCTCACCGTCCGCCTTGCCCGCGCCCGCCGTACCGAGGCGGCGACCCGGCCGGTCAGCTCCGGCAGCGCCGACCACACCGCCGGGCCGAGCTCCGCCCCAGGCCGGCGCCCTCCACCTCCACGGCGTTCACCACCACGTCCGGAGGCAGCTTGCCCAGGGCCTCCGCCGAGGCGAGGCACGCCCCGAGCCCAAGGGCATACGTACATGCCGCCCCCGCCGCCCCGCACATCGCCTCCGCCGCTGAGAAAGTGTGCAGGTGCCCTGGTCGTGCCGGACGCAGCAGCACCGCCTCCACCACGACCAGCGCGTCCGCGCCCCGCCACAGCTCCAGCATGCGCGCCGGGTCCCCGTCGCAGACCGCCAGGACGGTGGCGGCGAGCACCTCGCCCCGCAGGTCCCGCACGGCCGCCGGGCCCGCCCCGTCATCGCCGCGCAGCGGGTTGCCCGCGCCGAGCACCACGACCCGGCGGTTCACCGGCGTACCACCGTGAGATCCAGGAAGTGGGCGGCGCACGAGATGCAGGGGCCGTAGTTGCGGACGGCCCGTTCGCTCAGCCCGGTGACCTCCTCGTCGCCCCCGCCGGACCCGGACCGATCCCGTCGCCGCCGGGCTCGGGCATCACCCCCCCCGCGGGGGTAGCTCCCAGCGGCTAGGTCCTGTCCGGCGGATCACGGCAGAAGCCAGAGCCGGATCGCTGCGGCGGTGACGGTGCCGTGGAAGACGTAGGCCTCCTGTCGTAACGACTGGCGACCGCGCGGGAGTTCTTGAGCCAGTTGATGGCCTTCTTTGCGGCGGCGGTTGGCCCGTTGGTCCTTCGGTTCCGGAATTCTGTGCCGGATGTGGCGTCTTCGCAGGTAGCGGCGGTAGCGGCGGTAGCGGCGGTAGCGGCGGGAGCTGTATGCCTTGTAGCCACTGACGTGGTCGGGCCGGGTTCGGGGCCGTCCGCCCAGCGGCCTGAGGACCCGGAGCCGATACAAGACCTTGACCATCTGTGGGGCGTCGCCCCACTGGTCGGGCGTGAGCAGAAGGGCCATGGGGCGGCAGCCACCCTCGCCCGCGAGGTCGATCTTGCCGGTCAGGCCGCTCCGGGGCCGTCCGAGCCCCTCGTCGGTGCGGTGGTGCCGGAGTGTTGTCCTCTTCGGCGACGAACGCCTCGCCGCCACCCTGACCGCCACCGGGAACCTCCCCGCTGCCGACACCCTCGACCGCCTCCACCGCGAGATGACCGACCACACCGGCCACCACGCCGTCGACGACACCGCTCTGATGCTCCTCCGTCTCCACCCCCGCCCCTGAGCCGGCCCGACGGAGAGTCCCTGGATGACAACGCGCCCCTCACCTGCCAGGACCAGCCCCAACGACGAAATGCATCCCGGCCACCACCCCACTCAGCCGGCGGCCCATGCGAGTCCGAGGACGGCGAGCGCGGCGAGACGCTCCGCGCTCAGTCTGGCGCGTCGGGTCTTGGTGTTGGTCAGCCACATCCCCAAGCGGACCTCCGTCCCGTCCTCCAGGCGCTCGACGTGCTGCCGGGGGAAGGTGACCGTTTCGGTGCGGGCGCGGTACTGGCCAGGGCGGTGGTGCTCCGTTCCGAACGGAGGGAGGCCTGGCCCTGGTGGTCAGGCCTTCTTTCGGCGTGCGTAGTGGCGCTGTGCCTTCACCCGGTTCCCGCAGCCGGCCATCGAGCACCAGCGACGGGTGCCGTTCTTGGACACGTCGTAGAAGTGCAGGACGCACTCGGGGTTGCCGCACGGCCGGATCCGCTCGGGCCGTTCCGCGAGCAGCCGCAGGTAGTCCTCGGCCGCTCGCCACGCGGGCAGCCAGGAGGGGGCCCGCACGTCGACGAAGGTGTCGGGTCCGTCGAAGCGCAGCACGTGTCCCCTGCGGCCGTGCGCGAGCACGGCGTTGAGCGCCTCGACCGCGTCGGGTTCGGGATTGCGGGGGTTCACGACCGCCTTGTCGAGGGCCGTGCGCGCCTGGAGCAACCGCTCCAGGGTGTCGTGGTCCGCCGTGGCCGACAGGTCGCCGAGCGCCTGGCGCACCAGGGGGGCGGCGAGCCAGGTCGCCAGGCCGTCGAGCGAGTCCAGCAGGTCGTGGTGGCCGGCGGTGTCGATCCAACGCGTGTTGAGCAGGTCGATGCCGAGCGGCTCGTCGGTCAGAGGACGGGGGTCGGCCCCGGGAGTCGGTGGCACGGTGCGACGTCCTTCCTTCCGCGATGCGGGCGGGTTCACCTACTCACTATAACCGCTTACTCGTTGATCAACAGTTGACTCTCCTCCCTCTAACCCTTAAATTCGCTTTCAACGGTTGCAAGATGGGCTTGCGACGATCCGTGAAGGCATGTGATGCGCCATGGCTAAAGCGAAGACCCTGCAGACCGGTCACGTGGGAGTGAACGTCACCGACCTCGACCGTTCCCTCGCCTTCTACCGCGCCGTCTTCGACTTCGAGGTGGTGGCGGAGGGTAAGGAGGACGACCGCCGCTGGGCGTTCCTCGGCCGGGACAACCGGATGCTGGTGGCGCTGTGGCAGCAGAGCGCGGGCTCGTTCCCGACCGACCGGCCGGGCCTGCACCACCTGTCGTTCCAGGTGGAAACCATCGACGAGGTGAGGGCCACCGAGCAGGTGCTGCGCCAGCTGGGTGCCGAGTTCGACTACGACGGCGTCGTCCCCCACGGCGAGAACGGCACGTCCGGCGGCATCTTCTTCACCGACCCCGACGGCATCCGGCTCGAGATCTACGCGCCCACCGGGGCCGACCCGGCCGACGCCCCGACCCCCGGCGCCCCCACCTGCGGCTTCTTCTAAGAAACCTCCTCACCTGTCCGGGCGCCGGGAACCGGGACGGACCCGGCACCCGGCACTCGGACAGGCCCTCGAATGACACTCCACGCTCGGAAAGGACATGTCGTGGCCACGTATCACAGCGGCGAGATCGCGGTTCAGGAGCGCGCCGGCCTCGCCCTGCAGGCGGACTTCTCCCTTGGCGGCATCGGGGAGAGCATCCCGCCCGTGGCGAAGGACTTCCTCGCCGAGCAGCCGCTGATCGTGCTGGGCGCCACCGACCCCGAAGGCCGCCTCTGGGCGACTCAGTTGACGGGCGAGCCGGGATTTCTCAAGGTCCCCACCCCCCGCACCCTGGTGGTCGACGCCCTGCCCCTGCCGGCCGATCCACTGGCCGAGGTCCTGACCGGTGGATCGACTGCCCGGATCGGGATGATCGCCATCGAGCCGGCCACTCGTCGCCGGATGCGCATCAACGGCCGGGCCCGCCGGCAGGGCGACGGCCTGAGAGTCGACCTCGACCAGGTGATCGCCAACTGCCCCAAGTACCTCCAGAAGAGGAACCACAGCAGAATCGGACCGGGCGAGGGTGAGGCCGCAGCACCCGTCGTCACCAACGGCACCGCGCTGAGCCGGGCCCAGCGGCAGGCGGTGCGCGCGGCCGACACCTTCTTCGTCGCCACCGCCTCCGACCGCGGCGACGCGGACGCCTCCCATCGCGGCGGCAATCCCGGCTTCGTCCAGGTACTCTCTCCCACCCTGCTGCGCTGGCCCGACTACGTCGGCAACGCCATGTTCCTGACCCTGGGCAACCTGCAGCTCAACGCGTCGGCGGGCATCCTCCTCCCGGACTGGGAAACGGGCGCCACCCTCCATCTGTCCGGCACCGCGCGCACCGTGTGGGACGCCGAGGAGATCGCCAAGGTGGCCGGCGCGCAGCGCCTGGTCGAGTTCTCCGTCGAAGCCGTACGGGAGATCACCGCCGCCTCGCCACTGCGGTGGAGCAGCCCCGACTACTCGCGCTTCAACCCCGCTGTCGCCTGACGCGCGAGCGCACCGCACGCACCGACGAACATCACGGCACCCCTATGGAGCGACCATGCAGATCACCGTCGACATGAACCTGTGCGAGAGCCACGGACAGTGCGTCTTCGCGGCACCGGAGATCTTCTCCTTCGACGGCGACGACTACCTCGTGTACGAGGCGGCCCCGTCCGACGCTCTGCTCGACAAGGCGGAGAAGGCCGCGACCGTCTGCCCCGTACGCGCCATCACCGTCCTGCCGGCCGCCTCGTGACCACCGGCGACCAGCACGGACTGCTCATCGTCGGTGCCTCGCTCGCCGGACTGCGGGCCGCGCAGGCTCTGCGCGAGCGGGGTTTCACCGGCCCCGTTACTGTCGTGGGCGACGAACCGCACATGCCGTACGACCGGCCGCCGCTGTCGAAGCGTGTCCTGATCGACGCCGACTGGCCACCCGGCGTCGAACTGCCCGTACCGCAGGGGCTGGAGGCCCGCTGGCTGCTCGGTCAGGCGGCGGTGGGGCTGAACACCGCCGCGAGGACCGTCACCCTTTCGGGCAACACGCGGCTGTCCTACGACGGACTGCTCATCGCCACCGGATCGGTCGCCCGCCCCTGGCCCGCCACCCGGCTCCTGCCTGCCGGCGTTGTCACCCTGCGCAGCCGGGACGACGCGCTGGCCCTGCGAGCCGGCCTGGCCTCGGCGGAGCGGCTCGTCGTCATCGGCGCCGGCTTCCTCGGGGGTGAGATCGCCGCATCCGCGCGGGAGCGCGGACTGGACGTCGTGCTCGTCGAGACGGCGGCCCAGCCCCTCGAACGGGCCATCGGCGCCATCGCGGGCGCCTACGTCGCCGCCCTCCACCGTGAAGCCGGTATCACGGTGCGCACCGGCACCGCAGTCGAGGACTTCCTCGCCGGGTCCAACGGACACCTCGCCGGCGTCCGCCTCTCCGACGGCACCACGGTCCAGGCCGATCTGGCCGTCCTGGCGCTCGGCGGGGTACCCGCGACCGGTTGGCTGGCCGGCTCCGGCGTCGCTCATGACGGCGGCGTCCACTGCGATCCCTGTCTGCGCGTCCTGCGTGCCGACGGTTCCGTCGTGCCGGGCGTGGTGGCGGCCGGCGACGTGGCGCGCGTGCCCCAGCCGCTTGCCGACGGCGAGCCCTTGGCGCTCGGTCACTGGGCCAACGCCGTCGAGCAGGGCGCGGCCGCCGCCGAGACCCTGCTCGCCGAGCAAGGACACGGGGGGCCACCCGCGCCGTTCACGGCCGTGCCGTCCTTCTGGTCAGACCTGCACAGCGCGAGGATCCGCTCGGTGGGCCTGCCTCCGCCTCGGACGACGCGCGGATCGTGGAGTACAACCTGGCCGGCCGGCGACTGGAGGTCAGCTACCACCGTGCGGGTCGGCTGGTAGGGGCGCTGACCATCGGACGGACGGGCCGGCTCGCGCCGTACCGCCGTGCGCTGGAAGAGCGTCTAGCTTCCGAGGCGGAGGCGGAGGCGCCGGCCACCGTCTGAGAACCGGCCGCCGTCCACAGACCCGGAGCCCGCAGGATGCGTCGGCCGAGTGGCACGAGGTGGAGTCCGGGCTCAGCCAGGCCGGGGCGGTCAGCGTGCCGCTCTACCGGCAGACCGACGTCGACAACCTGCCCGCGGCTCGTCCTCAGGCCGACCGGCCTGCGCTGCGCCCCGTCGACAAGCGCCGCCGCTCACTGCTCGCCGCACTGAGGGCGAGCGGTAGATCCCACTCGTATCGACCGGCCGGGCAGGACGGCAGCCCGGCCGATTGAGAAACCATCTCCGCCCCGGTATCCGGTCCTCGTCCGCTCTTCCCGTGCTTCGCCGATCGCTACAACGGTCTTCGGGCCCGTTCTCCGTACGTCAGGTTGCACGGACGACGAAGGAGCCGGTTCAGTGTTGACCATCAACGTGGCGGTGCTGCTCGCGGTCATCGTCGTCCTGCGCCTGCGTCGCCGTACCGAGGCCCGCAGCCGGCTGGACGAGAAGCTGACGGTGGTCCTGGTCCTGGGTGCCCTGCTGGCTCCGACGGCGTTCGGGCAGTGGCTGGCCGAGGCACTCGGCGAGGTCGCCTACGGCATCTCGCAGAGCTCTAAAGTCCGCTGCATCAGGCGATGTTCGCCCTGTGGCATGACATGCTTTGACGCCGTGCTTCCATGGGACGCGTGACTGACAAAGACAGGGCTCCCGCCCGTTTCAAGGACATCGCCCTTGATGCCCGGGATCACCACGCTCTGGCCGACTGGTGGTGCACAGCGCTCGGCTATGTGCGGAAGGGACCGAGTGACGGAACGGAGCGGCCACGTGAGTGGCCGGTCCCCATCGTTGATCCGTCCGGGGCCGGGCCGTTGATCTGGTTCAATCCGGTTCCCGAGGGCAAGACGGGCAAGAACCGCATGCACCTTGACGTGTGGGGTGACCCCGCCCAGCTCGTGACGCTGGGAGCGACCGTGATCCGCAAGCGTGATCACGAGATCGACTGGCACGTTTTGGCCGACCCTGAGGGCAATGAGTTCTGCGTGTTCACTGCCGAGGAGGCTGTCGTCTGAGAGGGCGCGTGGCCGTCTTTGTTGCTTCCACGCGACGTCAGGCGACGTTGGCTCTGTCGACGACGGCGCGTAGCGTTATGCCGCGCGCCCACCTCGAGGACGCCGGCACCGACCCGGAAGTTGACCGCCGCGGTGCTGCGCAGGGCCGCTGAGCTGCTGGCCGAGGGCCCCGCCGCGAACGTCGTCACCAGCAAGGGCGCCGCAGTGACCCAGACGGTCTTCCACCTCCACGTCACGTTGTTCCCCGCGTGGAAGGCGACGGCCTGCCGCTGCCCTGGACCCCGCAGCACACCGCCCGCGCCATCGCGCAGTCAGGAGAGAGTCGATGAGCACTGTCCGCCTGGTCATGGCCCTCGAACCCATCCCCGCCGGCCTCTGTTCCTGGCCGGGCCGCCCCTCACAAACGGACCCCGGTCCCGTCCTGGCGAACCGAAGCCGCCCGACTCCTGGCCAAGCAGTGGACCGGTCGGAGCCGCTGACCGTCCTGTGTCCCGAGCCCCGCGACGGGATCCGAGCTGAGTGCTACGAGCACCAGGTCGACTGGGAGACCGAGGCCCGCGCGGTCGCCGGCGCGATCCTGTTCTGGATCCCCCGTGACGTGAAGCGGCTGCCTGGGATGACGATCAACGTCGAATTCGGCCTGGACGCTCCCAGCGGCCGCGCCGTCCTCGGCTGCCCGACCGACTGCCCCAGCTCGCAGCGCAACCGATACCGGATCCACGTGGCGGGCCGCTTCGACATTCCGGTGCGCACCACTCTGGCCGACACCGCGGCGGAGTCAAGGCCAAGGACGCGCCCTGCGCGGCCGCCCTCGTCCTGCTGTTCACCCCGGACTAGTAGAGGGAGGTCGGGCGACTCGGGCCTTCAAGGGCCTGGTGCGGTTTTGTCGATGTCGGTGAGTGCCTGGTCGAGGTCGACGGCCAGGGGGAGGTGGCCGGCGGTCTGGGTGATGTCGAAGAGGTTGTGCACCGCCGGGGTGAAGGGTCCGCAGATCGCCAGCGGCCGGTGTGCGGTGCGGTGGCGGCCTGTGGTCTGGAGCAGCAGGTTCAGCAGGGTGGAGTCAGCGAAGGCGACCCCGGACAGATCGACCACGGTGCCTCGGGTCGCCGACGCCAGTGCGTCGGCCAGGGCGAGGGACATCTCCTGCTCGTAGTCCAAGTCCAGCTCCCCGGCCAGCGCGACCACACGTACTCCGGACTGCTCGCGAACGTGCACGTCCGGATCACCGCTACTCACACAGACTCCCCATCGACAACCGAATACAGGTTCTAAATGTCGCACCAAGGCAACACTCTCACGTGGGCGCCCTCTGCGGTCTGGGCCAGGGTCTGAGCGGGGTGTGAGCTGCGGCGCACCGACTCGGGCTGCGAACTCGCTGTCCCGAGCATCCGGAGAATCACCTAGTGATCTTGGTTTTCACTCATACGAACTGCTTTGTTGCTCCGGTCGAGTGACGAGTGGGCGGCGCGGCAACCCGGCGTCCCCGACCCGTTTGCGCAATCCGAGGCAGGCAGCATATGAGCATGGCGTTCCACCCCGGCTCCGTGAGCGGAATCCCCACCGACGCCAAGGAGGTACGCCGGATGACCGATGCCGTCGTCCGCCAGGCCGGCCGGCGGCCCTCCACCACCGTCTACGACGCCGTCCTGCTGGCCCACGAGCTCTATCACCTGCTGCTCATCACCACCGACGGGGGAGGGGCGATGACGGTCGCCCTCCAGGCCGACGCCACCACCCTCGACGTCACCGTCCACCTGGACTGCACCCATGACGCGCCGGATCTGGACGACGTCACCGCCGCCGGCGCGGCTGTCTGCTGGGCGATCATCCTGCGTCTGACCGACGCCGTCACCGTCACCCGCCTGCCCACCGGCGCCCAACGCCTACGCGCCCAGATGACCCTGCAAGGGTGAACCAACCGGCGGCCCACGCCGGCCACCCCACCCGGGCAACTTCGCCCCGGTTGCGACGGCTCCCCGCATTCAGCCGACCGTGACCCCGCTCAGCGGGGCCCAGGACGTTCCGGGGCCGCCGCTTCCGTAGCAGGCGAGAGAGTGGGGGCGGCGGGGCCGCTTGGGCGCCGGGCTGCCGCATCCGTCAGCCGGCAGCAGGCGCCCGGGCGAGGCAGTGGGAGGCGAACAGGCGCAATTTCGCGGGGCGCGGCCGCCGCCGAGACCCTCCTCGCCGAACGAGGACCCGCAAGCCTGCCCAGGTAGCCGGCGCCTCGGTCAGTCGGTGACGACGGCCGCGGGAGCGGCGGAATCACGGATCCCCAGGCGCAGGTGCTCAACGTGGAACAGGGCCTGGTCGAGGAGCTCGGCGACGTGGCTGTCGTAGAGGGCGTAGACGATCGAGCGGCCGTGGCGTTCGCCGGTGACCAGGCCGAGGTTGCGCAGCAGGCGCAGCTGGTGGGAGCAGGCGGAGGCTTCCATGCCGACGGCTTCGGCGAGGTCGCTGACCGCGCAGGGGCCTTCCTGGAGGCGAGCCAGGATATGCAGGCGGGAGGGAGTCGCGAGGGCCTGGAGGGTGGCGGCGACGTCGGCGGTACCGACCGCATCGAGGCGCTCGCGCGTGGTGGCGTTCCTGGCACTGCCCGTTCCGTGGCCCATGGGGACATCATACCGATAACACCTGAAGACCTATTCAGTTGTTCCTGTATGGTCAGGGTGCTGCCCCAGTCCTCCCGTGAAGGGTTGTGTTGTCTTGTCTTCTGTCCTCGACCAGCGGCCCGGGCCGCCCGCCGCCGGTCCGCGGCCGGCGGCTGCCCGGCGCCGTACGCGGGTGCTGGCGCTGCCGGAGGCCCGCTGGGCGCTGGCCTCGCTGGTCCTGTTCCTCCTCGCGTTGCCCGTCTACCTGGCCGGCGGCCCGGTGTGGCTATGGGGGTTGCTGCTCGCCGCCACCTACATCACAGGCGGTTGGGAGCCGGGGTGGGAGGGTCTGAAGGCCCTGAAGGACAAGACCTTGGACGTGGATCTGTTGATGATCGTCGCCGCGCTCGGCGCGGCGGCTGTCGGTCAGGTCCTCGACGGGGCTCTGCTGATCGTCATCTTCGCGACCTCCGGCGCCCTGGAGGCAGTCGCGACTGCCCGCACGGCGGACTCTGTGCGCGGACTGCTCGACCTCGCGCCCACCACCGCGACCCGGCTGCTGTTCGGTGGCGATGAGGAGAGCGTGCCCGCCGACTCGCTCAGCGTCGGCGACACGATCTTGGTCCGGCCCGGTGAGCGGATCGGCGCCGACGGGCAGGTGATCGAGGGGTCCTCGGATGTCGATCAGGCCACCATCACAGGCGAGCCGATGCCGGTCGCCAAGCAGGCCGGGGACGAGGTGTTCGCCGGAACCGTCAACGGCACCGGCGCCCTGCGGGTGCGGGTCGAGCGGGACCCGTCGGACTCGGTGATCGCCCGGATCGTGAAGATGGTCGAGGGTGCCTCCCAGACCAAGGCGCCCACCCAGCTGTTTATCGAGAAGATCGAGCAGCGGTACTCGATCGGCATGGTCATCGCCACTCTGGCCGTCTTCGCTGTCCCTCTGGCCTTCGGAGACGAGCTCCAGTCCGCTCTTCTGCGGGCGATGACGTTCATGATCGTCGCTTCACCGTGCGCGGTGGTGCTGTCCACGATGCCTCCGCTGCTGTCCGCGATCGCCAACGCCGGCCGTCACGGCGTCCTGGTGAAGTCCGCCGTCGTAATGGAGCGCCTGGGCCAGGTCGACACGGTCGCCCTGGACAAGACCGGCACCCTGACCGAGGGCACTCCCCGCGTCATCGACATCCACCCCGTGCCTGCCTCAGGTCTCGACGACGACAAGCTGCTGGCGCTGGCTGCGGCGGCCGAGCACCCCAGCGAGCATCCCCTGGCCCGCGCCGTCGTCCAGGCTGCCCGCGAACGCGGCCTCACCTTGGCCGGCGCCGCCGACTTCACCTCGAAGCCCGGCGCTGGTGTCACCGCCACCGTCGACGGTCACACCGTCCAGGTCGGCTCGCCCACCCGCATCGCCGCCTCCCTCGACGTGGAGACCAGCGACTTGGCGCAGGCCCTGGAAGACCAGGGCTGCACCGCTGTCCTCGTCCTGTACGACGGCGCGCCGGCCGGGGTGCTGGGCATCTCCGACCGGCTCCGCCCGGACACCAAGGCAACCGTCGCCGCCCTGGCATCTCTGACCGGCCGCACTCCGGTCCTGCTGACCGGCGACAACGAACGCGCCGCACGGCACCTGGCCGCCCAGATCGGCATCAGCGACATCCGCGCCGGGCTACTCCCCGAGGACAAGGTCGCCGCCGTCCGCGGCTGGGAGGTCGAAGGCTGCAAGGTGCTGGTCGTCGGGGACGGCGTCAACGACGCCCCCGCTCTGGCCGCCGCCCACACCGGCATCGCAATGGGCAAGGCCGGCTCCGACCTCGCCCTGGAAACCGCCGACGCCGTCGTCGTCCGCGACGAACTCGCCACCATCCCCGCCGTCGTCGCCCTCTCGCGAACCGCCCGGCGCCTGGTCATTCAGAACTTGGTCATCGCCGCGGTCTTCATCACCGTGCTCGTGGCCTGGGACTTGATCGGCACGCTCCCGCTGCCGCTCGGTGTCGCCGGCCACGAAGGCTCCACCGTCATCGTCGGTCTCAACGGCCTGCGCCTGCTGAGCGAGCGCGCCTGGACGAACTCGCCCTTCAAGGAACCCAGGTGAGCCGCCGTACACGGCGCGAGCGCACGTCCGCCCCTTTCGAGGCGTCCGGTACCGCCCGCTGCACCGTCACCGTCTGCCGGGGATGCTGCTGCGGTACCACGGCCAAGGTGCCCCGCCTCGACCACGAAGCCCAGCTCACCGACCTGCGCGCTGCCTTGGTCGGCATCGCAGCCATCCGGCGCACCGACTGCCTCGACGTGTGTGAGCGAGCGAACGTCATCGTGGTCCAGCCCTCCACCGAAGGGCGCGTGGCCGGAGGCCGGCCGGTCTGGCTCGGCCAGGTCAATGACCCCGGCGCCGCCGCCGACATCACCGCCTGGGTCCGCGACGGCGGCCCCGGCCTGGCCGCCCCTCCAGGGATCCTCGACCTGTACGCCTTCCAGCCCTCCCGCCGTGTGCGTGCCGAGCTCCACGACGAGTAGACACCGCCCACCCACGCCAGGACCCCGTCCCACAGGCCGGGCGAACCGCGGTTGTTCAGCTCGATTCCTTATCTTGCCCGCGCACCGCGGAACCTGTCCGCCGGCGCATCGGGCAAGGAGAGAACACCGTGAGCAGCACGCCCCCACCCGCAGCCGGGCTGCCGGACGAACTCCAGCGGCGTCTGGGGGTGCCGGACGCGGTGGTCATCGGTCTGGGGTCGATGATCGGCGCCGGGATCTTCGCCGCCCTGGCCCCGGCCGCCCGCGCGGCCGGCTCCGGTCTGCTGCTCGGACTGGCCCTGGCCGCAGTGGTCGCCTACTGCAACGCCACCTCCTCCGCCCGGCTCGCCGCCCTCTATCCGGCCTCCGGCGGAACCTACGTCTACGGGCGTCAACGCCTGGGCGACTTCTGGGGCTACCTGGCCGGCTGGGCCTTCATGGTGGGAAAGACCGCCTCCTGCGCGGCCATGGCCCTGACCGTCGGCACCTACCTCTGGCCCGGCCAGGCCCATGCGGTGGCGGTCGCCGCCGTGGTGGCCCTGACCGCGGTCAACTACATGGGCGTCCAGAAGTCCGCCCTGCTCACCCGCGTCATCGTGGCCGTCGTCCTCGCGATCCTCACCGCCATCGTCATCGCCTCCCTAGCCTCGGACGCCGTGGACACGGCTCACCTGGACGTCGGAACGGACGCGACGGCGGGCGGGGTGCTCCAGGCGGCCGCACTGCTGTTCTTCGCGTTCGCCGGCTACGCCCGCATCGCCACCCTCGGCGAAGAGGTCCGCGACCCGGCCCGCACCATCCCACGCGCCATCCCGATCGCCCTGGGCATCACCCTCGCCGTCTACGCCCTCGTCGCGATCTCCGTCCTGCTCGTTCTGGGCCCGCACGGCCTGGCCATCGCCGGGGCTCCGCTGACGGAGGCCGCGCGCGCCGCCGGCGCCGACTGGCTCCTCCCCGTCGTACACGTCGGCGCAGCCGTCGCCGCCCTCGGCTCCCTGCTCGCCCTCATCCTCGGCGTCTCCCGCACCATCCTGGCCATGGCCCGCGACCACCACCTGCCCCACGCCCTGGCCGCCGTGCACCCGAAGTTCAAGGTCCCCCACCGCGCCGAGCTCCTCGTCGGCGCCACCGTCGCCATCGCGGCCGCCACCACGGACATTCGCGGAGCGATCGGGTTCTCCTCCTTCGGCGTTCTGGCCTACTACGCCATCGCCAACGCTTCCGCCTGGACCCTGACCCCGGCCGAAGGCAGCCCGGCCCCGATCATCCCTGCCGTCGGTCTGGCCGGCTGCCTCGTCCTGGCCTTCGCCCTTCCGCTGCCCTCCGTGATCACTGGCACTGCTGTCCTGCTGGTCGGCGCCGCGGCCTACGGCATCCGTCGCGTCGGCGCTCGCCGGCCATAACACCCACACCACCGCGCTGGGCTGCGCTGAACAGACACCGAACCTGCCCGCGACACCAATTCCACAGGTGCCCGCAGGGCGGGTTCGTCGTTCCTCGGGTGCCGGAATCCACGAACCCGCACGTTTCGCGGAGGCCGGCCCGGAAGCGGCCGGTGCGCGGGTCCTCCCACGGCCGCGCCTTGGTCGCCTGCCTGGTCGTCCTCCCTCCCGGCCAGGCTGGCGGCGGGCGTGGCCGCCCAGTCGCAGGGAGGGGCGCCGGGCGCGCCATGTCGAGGGGTGGCCGAGGCGGCTTCGGCCGATCAACTGTCCACCGCACCCCGACCCGCGCCGCTGCTCCGACGGCCACCGCCGTCGTGCGCGGCCGGAGTCACGCCCGCCCCCCCAACGCTCGACCGTCCCACCCGCAGGCGCCCGTGACCACAACGCCCGCACACCTGGCCGTACGCGCGTCGGTCGCGGTCTAGCGGCCCGCGTCCGCACTGAGCCCCGCCTGGTCACCGTCGACGGACCCGGCCGCGCGCCTGCGGCCTGGCGCCGCCGCCTCTCGCCGCCTGGCCACCGCGCTGCACTTCGGGGCTCCGGCTGCTCGGTCTCTGCACCGGTGCGATGCCGTACCGGGCAATTCCCGCCTGGCCGCCACGCCTGCTGCTGTCGCGTCCGGCCGTGGCCGTCGCGCCCCCGGTAGCGCGCTCCGGCGCGCTCCGGCGTCCAGCCGCCCGCCGCCGCACTCCGTACCCCTCGGCCCGTCCGCCGCCTGGCCGCCGTCGTGCCCCTGGCCGCCGCATCGACACCGCACTCTCCGCCGGCTGGGCCGCCCACGGTCGCGCCCGCCGCCGCACCTCGCCCGCTGCGCCCCCGCCCGCCCGCTGGCCTCAAGCGCCCACCGCCGCTGTTCCTGGTGAGGCCGCCAGCCCGCCCGAAGCCATCACCCGGTGGGGAAAACGACGGGCAGGCTTGAGGACCCGGCCCATGGCCCCCTTCTTGCCCGTGTTGGGGCTGCGTGCGCCATGATGGGTGGTGGCCCGAGAACCGCTTCATCCTTCGAACATTGCGGGGCCACGAGTAGAAGGACCCCTTGATGGACCTCGATATCACCGCTGAGCAGCACGACCTGCTGACTTTGTGCGCGCTGCGCGCTGGCGATGCCAGCCTCGACTGGAGCTTGCTCGCCCGCAGCGCCCACAGCCCTGAGAGTCTGGCCGCGCTCATGGACGGACAGATCCTCGAGGACTCGCGTGCGGCGACGAAGAACCGCCCCCTGCTGCAGCAGGCTCTGGCCGCCGGCCTCGATGACGCCCGGGCCCGCATCGACGACGAGATCGCCGCCGCCGACAAGGCCGGCGCGCGTCTGGTCACGGTCTTGGACGCCGACTATCCGGCGAACCTGAGGGTGATCGGCAACCTGCCACCGTTCCTCTTCTACCGCGGAGAGCTCGACCCGCGTGACGCCCGCTCCATCGCCGTCGTCGGTACACGCCAGGCATCGAAGGACGGACTGCGCCGAGCAGCGCGGATGGCCCGCGAGCTCGTCGACCATGACGTCGTGATCGCCAGCGGTCTTGCCAAGGGCATCGACGCCGCCGCCCACGAGGCCACGCTCAACGCCGACGGCCGGACATTCGCCGTCATGGGAACCGGCATCGCCGCCCCGATCTACCCAGCCGAAAACCGCCCGCTCGCCAAAACGATCCTCGCCTCCGGCGGAGCCCTGTTGAGCCAGTTCTGGCCCACCAGCCCGCCCGCGAAGTACACCTTCCCCCGCCGCAACATCGTCACTTCCGGCGCCACCTTGGGCAGCGTCGTCATCGAGGCCTCCAACACCTCGGGCGCCAAGATGCAGGCCCGCCTGGCCGCCGAGCACGGAAAGCTCGTCTTCCTGATCCGCTCCCTGGCCGACACCCAGCCCTGGGCCAAGAAGATGCTGGACGAGGACCGGGCGATCCTGGTCACCGCCTCCGGCGACATCACCGACCGCCTCGGACGCGCTGCGGACATCCAGGCCGCCGGCCGGCAGCGCCAGCAGCTCGCCCTGGCCGGCCTGTGACGGCAAGCCTCCCGGACCCGGCAGGTTTCCCCGACTGCCCGGTGTGCGCCTACCGCATCACTGGCACCGCTCGCCTGTGCTCCCAGTGTGCCGGCCGCACCCTGTGGCCCGTAGCCGAGCCCCACTGCCCGGTCTGCTCCCAGGCGGGCGCACCAGGCAGAGCGTGCAGCAACCGGGTGTGCGGGCTGCCGGAAGCCGAGCGGGGGTTCTCCCGCGTCGACGCGGTGGCCATGTACTCCGGAGCCCTACGCGACAAGATCCACAAGCTGAAATACGAGGGGAGAGCGGGCTGGGCGATGATCTTCGGGCGGCTCCTCGTCGGCTGGATGGACAGCCACCCCGAGGCGATGCGCGGCGTCGACTACATCGTCGGAAACCCCACGCACACGGGCTGACAGCCCCTGCAGCACATCGAGGCGATCATGGACGCCGCCTACACGGAGGATGTGGCCCGAGCCTTCCCGCTCAGCCCGCCAGGCGGCCACCGGCTGGTGAAGCACACCGAGACCCCTCGCTCCGCGAACCAGAACCTGGACAACAAAGGCGCGGCCGCGGCCGCGCACGCCGCCGCACTGATCTGGACCGGAGACACCAGCGACATCAAAGGGGCGACCGTCCTGCTGGTCGACGACGTCTTCACCAGCGGGTCACAGCTCCAGCACGTCGCACGCCGGCTCCGAGCAACCGGCGCAGCCGACGTCCGGGGACTCGTTCTCGCCAGAGTCCCCTGGAGCGGATGACCTCACCGTCGTGAACGGACTGTTGGCAGCAGCCGAGCGCCACCATGGCGAGCAAGAGGTTCACCACGTCGCCACCGTTCTCGCCGCCTGGTCAGGCCAACACGCGCGCATCTGGCCGACACGACCCACTCACTTCGATCGGCATCGGCAGGTGTCGCAGCCGCCTTCGACCAGCGACCCGCCGCACCCGCGCGCCATGTCCTCGCCCGGTCGTTCCGTCTCCGGCGGCGCGCGGTCGCCGGAGACGGAACGGCGCCGCGCCTCTGACCGGCCGGCGGGCCCCGGCCTCACGGCCGAGGTTCGCCAACCTCATCCCGGGCTCGACGTCGTCCCTGCACACGAGCGCAAGAAGAACTCGCGCCACTGGCCGATCACGTGAAGGCCATCGATCCTGAGCGCCGCTTCAGCGTCCGGGACCTGACCGAGCCGACCGGCCGCACCCCGCGCCGCGTCGACATCTAGGCCACCGGCGGCCACCTCGGCACACGCGAGCTGCTGCCGAACTGCCCCAGGCAGCTGCGGGGCCGTGAGGCGTCGTCGAGGACGGCCGTGCCCGAGGTCACCTTGGGCGCCGCCAGGGAGACGCAGGGAC
This sequence comes from Streptomyces solincola, assembly GCF_002982015.1. Lineage (GTDB taxonomy): Bacteria > Actinomycetota > Actinomycetes > Streptomycetales > Streptomycetaceae > Streptomyces > Streptomyces solincola. The sequence goes on along the minus strand of NZ_PVLV01000034.1, from coordinate 177 downwards.
CCGAACTGGCAGGAGGGGTTGCAGTCCTGTCGGGCGTCGGGCGGCGGCATGCAGCTGTGCGTGCTGCCGCCAGCGTCCGGGGTCGCGGCCTTGGCCACCGTCCGCGCCGAGCTGGCCCGCGCCGACACCAAGGCCTCGTCCCCGAAGAGGTGAAACGCTGGAAGGGGCCACGCGGAG
>NZ_PVLV01000349.1 GCF_002982015.1 Streptomyces solincola | reverse complement strand
ATCGAGGCGGGGGCCGCCGGCGGCGGGTCGGGGGCGGAGGCGGCACTCCGGGCCGAGCTGGGCCGGGACGCGGCCGGGCAGCTGCTGTGCCCGCCGGCCGGGCCGGCCACCGACCCGGCGTTCGACAACCGGCTGCTGGCGCCCGCGATCGAGCGGTACGACCGGGCCCGGCAGGCGCTGGGCGGGGCGGAGTCCGGCGAGGCGGCCGACGCACACCTGGGCGAGCTGCACCGGGCCGAGCAGGAGGTGCGCCGGCTGGTCGCCTCGCAGCTCAGGCCCACCTGGGACGCGGTGTGGCGGGCCGTCGAGCTGCTGCGGGCGCTGCCGGCCGGCGCGCGGGTCGCCGACCGGTGGACGCGCGACCGCTGGTCGTTCACCGGCCACCGGGACCGGGTGCGCTCCGGTGAGCCGCCGCAGCCGCGCCGGGACGACGCGGTGACGGCGGCGCAGAAGCTCGCCGCCCGGGAGACCGCGCAGGCGCAGTTGGAGGCGCACGAGGCGCTGGACGATCCGCTGGTGCTGGCCGGCCGGCGGCTGACGGGCGAGGCGTTCACCGCCGAGGTGCTGGACGTGGAACCGGCCTGGACGGAGTCCAAGCGGCCCTCGCCGCGCCCGCTGCTGACCGTGCGCACGGCCGACCTCCCGCACCTGGGCGAGGGCGTGAAGGTGTACCGCTCGCTGGACGGCAAGCCGCAGAGCGCGCAGTTCGTCGGGTACGTCCCGCGGGAGCCGGGCGTGCTGGTGCTGCGGCTGCTGGACCGGATGGGCCGGTCCAGGGAGCCGGCGGAGGGCACGGTGCCGGTGAAGGGCGACCGGATCGCCTGGACGCTGTTCGAGCACGAGCAGCGGGGCGGGCCGAAGCTGCCCGACCCGGAGGACACCCCCTGGACGCACGGCGGCCCGCCCGGCGAGCCCGGCGCGGAGCGCCCCGACCCGGTCACCCCGGAGGACCTGCTGTGACGACGACCCCGGCCCCCGCCGCTGCGGCCTTCGACCCCGGGGCCGCGGCCGCCGAGGCGACCGCGGCGATCCTGCGCGACACCCTGCACGGCACGGCCCGCGGGGTGGTGGTGGACTCCCCGCCGGGCGCGGGCAAGTCGACGCTGGTGGTGCGGGCCGCGCTGGAGCTGGCGGCGGCCGGACGGCCGCTGATGGTCGTCGCCCAGACCAACGCGCAGGTGGACGACCTGGTGCTGCGGCTGGCCGAGAAGGAGCCGGGGCTGCCGGTGGGCCGGCTGCACAGCAACGACTCCGACCCGTACGACAAGGCGCTGGACGAGCTGGAGCAGGTGCGCACCTCGGCGAAGGCGGCCGACCTGGCCGGTCTGGACGTGGTGGTGTCCACCGCGGCGAAGTGGGCGCATGTGAAGAACGTCGAGCCGTGGCGGCACGCCATCGTGGACGAGGCGTACCAGATGCGCTCGGACGCGCTGCTGGCGGTGGCCGGGCTGTTCGAGCGGGCGCTGTTCGTAGGCGACCCGGGTCAGCTCGACCCGTTCTCGGTGGTGGGCGCCGAGCAGTGGGCGGGGCTGGCCTACGATCCGTCGGCGAGTGCGGTCTCCACCCTGCTGGCGCACAACCCGGAGCTGCCGCAGCACCGGCTCCCGGTGTCCTGGCGGCTGCCCGCGTCGGCGGCGCCGCTGGTGTCGGCGGCCTTCTACCCGTACACCGCCTTCCGCAGCGGCACCGGCCCCGGCGACCGGCGGCTGTCGTTCGGCACGGCCTCGGACGGCTCGGGCCCGGACCGGGTGCTGGACGAGGCGGCGGCCTCCGGCTGGGGGCTGCTGGAGCTGCCGGCCCGGCACACCCCGCGCACCGACCCGGAGGCGGTGCACGCGGTGGCGCTGGTGGTGCGGCGGCTGCTGGACCGGGGCGCGGCGGCGGTCTCGGAGCGCTCGCCGGACCCGGCGCCGGTGACGGCGGACCGGATCGCGGTCGGCACCGCGCACCGCGACCAGGCCGCGGCGGTCCGCGCGGCCCTCGCCGCGCTCGGGGTCGCCGGCGTGACGGTCGACACCGCCAACCGGCTCCAGGGCCGCGAGTACGACGTGACGGTCGTGCTGCACCCGCTCTCCGGCCGCCCCGACGCCACCGCCTTCCACCTGGAGACCGGCCGGCTGTGCGTGCTGGCCTCCCGGCACCGGCATGCCTGCGTCGTGGTCTGCCGCGCCGGCGTCGCCGCCCTGCTGGACGAGCACCCCTCCACCGAGCCGGTCAGCCTCGGCGTCACCGTCAAGTTCCCCGACGGCTGGGAGGCCAACCACGCGGTCCTCTCCCACCTGGCCGGGCACCGAGTGGAGTGGAGCCCGTGACCGGGCCGGCGGATGGCCGGAACCGCTCCGCGGGGGCGCCGAGCGCTGAGCGAGGGGGCCCTCTTGCGCGGGGCGGGAGAATGGAGGGTGGCTCATCCGAGGGGCCCAGGGCGAAGGGGAGAGACTCGATGGCGGAAACCGAGCGGAGCGAGCGGCGGCTGAAGCCCGCGCCGTTGCTCTTCGAGCCCGCGGAGGCCGCCTCCGACCCGGAGCACTTCTTCGGCCTGGAGTCCATGGACGACCCCCGGGAGCTGCTGGCCCGCTCCACCGAGCTGGCGCTCGCCTTCCGCGCCGCCACCGACCGGGCGGTGGAGTTCCAGGCCGTCGCGGCCGCCCAGCTCGCCGACCCGCGGCGGTTCGACCGGCTGACGGCGGCCGCCGTGGCCGAGCGGGCCCAGTGGACGGAGGACTACGCCCACAAGATGATCGAGTTCGGCCGGGACCTGATGCGGGCGGCGAGCGCCCCGGCGGAGGACTGACCCCTCCGCGGACTGACAACTTCCGCGGAGACGGCGCGGGGCGGGCGGGACTGCTGGGGGCATATGACGGCGGCGGGCGCACGATACTCCGGTACGCCCGATCGTGTCCGGGTTTCCGGAAACTCTCCGAAACCGACCTCGTACTCACGGTAGACGTGGAGTCATGAGCGCATGGCTGCCAGATGAACTCCCCTCCCGTCCGCAGCCCACCCCGTGCACCGACCGGGTGGGCCGCGCCGACCCCGCGGGCCGTCCGGACGTCTTCGCCCTGCTGGGGGACGACGACTGCCACCGCGCCGCCCAGGTGACCGCGGCCGGGGCGGTGTGGCTGACGTCGGCGTCCGCGCACGCCCGCTCGATGCTCGCGCTGTGGGAGTCCCGCCCCACCGCCCCGGCGGTGCTGTCCTGCGGCCGGGTCTTCGACGTGGTGAGCGTGGAGTCGGTGTTCGGCCGGCGGATGCTGGACCGGCTGTGGACCGAGGGCCCCGGCTCCGGGCCGGTAGCCGTGCACCGGGGCCGGCTGATGCTGTTCGCCGCGCCCGGCACGGCCCAGCGCCTGCCGTCGCTGCTGCGCTGGCAGGGCGACCCGCCCACCCGGCCGGACGGCGGCGCCCCGGACGTCGGCGAGGGGCGGCGGGGGGTGCCGCCGATGCTGTGCCACGGCGCGGGGGACGCCGTGACCGTGCCGCCGCTGGTGCCGGGCGGGGAGGCGGACGGTCCCCGCTGGCTGGTCGCCCCGGACACCCGCCGGCCCTGGCTGCCGGGCCCGGACACCGTGCTGTGGGCCGCCACCCGGGCGGCCCGGGGCGCCTCCTCCCCGGCTTCCCGGGCGTCCTTCCCGGCGGGCTGGGCACCGATTTCACACCCCGCCGACCAGGGTGCTAATGTCTACGACGTCAGCAGGCGCCGCTAGCTCAGTTGGTTAGAGCAGCTGACTCTTAATCAGCGGGTCCGGGGTTCGAGTCCCTGGCGGCGCACCGACGGAGAAGAGGCCCTCGCAAAAGCGGGGGCCTCTTCTCGTGCGCGCGTTCCCGCACGTGTCCGGCGGGCGCGGACTCAGACCAGGGTGACGCGGACCGTCCAGCCGCCGGTGGCGGTGCGGTCGGCCACCTCCACCCGTACGCCGTCGTCCTGCACGGTGAAGGTCTCCCCCTCCGCCAGCGGCGCGTCCGCGAGCGGCGGGTAGACCGAGCGGTGCGGGCAGGCCGCGGTCCCCGGGTGGGCGTCCACCACCTCCACCGGGCCGTCGCCGGAGACCGCGTCGGTGCGCACCCGGTAGACCAGCACCCCCTCGGTGCAGGTGTCGCGGTCGTTGCCGGTGGCGTCCCGGGCCTCGATGGCCAGCGCGGTGCGCGGGCCGGTGCGCACCACGGCCAGCCGGGTGCCGGGGGTGGTGCCGGGCTGCGGCGGCGCGGTCAGCGGCTCCAGGGTGAAGCGGTCGTCCCCGGTGCCGTCCACGCAGCGCACCTGGCGCCGGTCCAGCCAGCCGAGCTTCCACTTGTGCCAGGCGAACGGCTCCGGGGCGAGCGCGAACTGGCTGCCCATGACGTCCCAGTCCCCCACATGGGTGTCCCAGTCGCCCTTGCCGTCCATCGGGCGGCGGTAGAGGTCGGGCAGGTCGAAGACGTGACCGGTCTCGTGGGCCAGGACGTTGCGGTCCGGCGGGTGCCGCTCGAAGACGGTGACCATGCGGTTGATCTCCGTGCCGTCGGCCCGCAGCGGCCGGTCGAAGTTGACGACCTTGGTGGCGTCGGAGTCGACGCCGGGGGCGTCCGGGTCGGCGACCAGGTAGACGATGTCGTACTTGGAGAAGTCCACCAGCGGGTCGCTCACCGCGAGGGCGTCGCGCAGGTAGGCGGCGCGCCGGCCGGAGGACCAGTCGCGCTTTATGGCGTACGAGGTGGAGGGGCGGGGCATCTTGAGCCACTCGCGCCGGGGGTGGGGCTTCAGGGTGAACCGCCCGTAGGAGGCGCGCTGGAAGAACTCGCTGGTCGCCGGGAAGTGGTCGGCCGCCAGTTGGCCGGGGGTGGTGCGGGGGGCGGCGTCCGGGAAGGACAGGAAGACCATCAGGGCGTCGAGGTCGCGGTCCGGCCGGGGGTAGTCGGCGTTCCAGGTGTCCAGGCCCAGGGAGTGGTGGGCGTCGGTGCGGGGCAGCGCGCAGGGCCCCTCCTCGGAGGCCGCCGCCGAGGGGCCGGCGACCAGTCCGGTGGCGGCGAACGACAGCAGCGCGAAGAGGCCGGCGGCCGTGGAGCGCGCGCGGCCGCGGTCCACTCCCTCGGGTGTCTGGGGACCCTCCACGTGGACCTCCGGGTGCGGGATACAGGACGTCCCACCACCCTGTGACGGTTTGTCGCCTTACGCCCTGTTCCGGTGCCCCACACGGGTGAGCGGTCGCCCGCAGGGACGATCCCGCACCTCTCACCCACAGTCACATTCGCTCACCTGCCGGCCCCGGCATGGCACACCCGTGCAGAAACGGTCGGCCCGGCGTTCGAACCACGTCACCCACATCGCCCACAGGGGTCGTGGACGCGGGCGGCGCTGGAACGCCTGGCGCGAAAACCTCTATGATCGGCACACTTTCCAGGCCGACCCATCCGGACCACATCCGTGCGTCACAACTGCCCCGCGGGAGCGAGCGGTGAACGGAACCCCCGAAGGACCGGCAGCCGCGGCGGGCACACCGACCGACAGCACCTCCCGGTCGGTGACGGAACGTAACCACCCGGGCGACCCGGTACGGTACGCCGCGCGGGCCGCCCGCCACCCCGACGCCCCCGACGTTCGCGACGCCTCCGCGGCGCGGGTCGCGGCCGCCACCGTCCGGGTCGGCGCGCCCGGCCTCGTCCGGCCGAACGCCGCCCCCGCCACCACCGGCGCCGCGGCGCCGTTCACGTCCTACGGACCCCGCGAACCCGACTACGGGCCCCGCGAACTGGACGACTACCGGGACGCGTTCATCGCCGCCCAGCTCGCCATGGCGGTGGTCGCCCAGGACGGCCTGGTGGTCACCGCCAACGAGGCGTTCGCCGCGCTGCTGGGCGCGGACCCGGCGTCGCTGCGCGACCAGTCGGCCGCCGACCTGGTGGACCTCGGCTCCGACGACCGCACCTGGCGCGCCTACCGGGAGGTCCTCCAGGGCCACCGCTCCCGGTTCCGGTGCACCCGGCGGCTGGGGCACCCCGACGGGCGCACCCTGTGGGTGGAGATCACCGTCTCCCCGGTGCCGCGCAGCCGGGGCGTGCTGCTCTCGCTCGCCGACGTCAGCGAGCGCCGCCAGTTGCAGGCACGCCTGCGCCACCTGCAAATGCACGATCCGGTGACCCGGCTGCCCAACCGGACGCTGTTCTTCGAGCGGCTGACCACCGCTCTGGAGGGCTCCGCCCACGACACCTACACCGAGGGCTGCACCGGCCGGATCGGGCTGTGCTACCTGGACCTGGACGGCTTCAAGGCGATCAACGACACACTGGGCCACGGGGTCGGCGACCGGCTGCTCGCGGCGGTCGCCTCCCGCCTCAACGACTGCGCCGACAGCGACGGTCACGCCCGCAGCGGCAGCGGCCACCTGGTGGCCCGGCTCGGCGGGGACGAGTTCGCCGTCCTGGTGGAGGACTCCACCGGCACCGACCAGTTGGCCGAGCTGGCCGGCACGCTGCTGACCGCCGTGCAGCGGCCGTTCGACCTGGCCGGACAGCGGCTGTCGGTGTCCGCGTCCATCGGGGTGGTGGAGCGGGCCGCCGCCGGCACCACCGTCAACGGCCTGATGCAGGCCGCCGACACCACGCTGTACTGGGCGAAGGCCGACGGCAAGGCCCGCTGGACGCTGTTCGACCCCGAGCGCAACGCGCACCGGATGACCCGGCAGGCGCTCTCCTCCACGCTGCGGCCGGCCGTCGAGCGCGGCGAGTTCGCACTGGAGTACCAGCCGCTGGTGGACATGGCGGACGAGGCGGTGCGCGGGGTGGAGGCCCTGGTGCGCTGGAACCACCCGCAGTTCGGCTCGCTGTCGCCGAATCGGTTCATCGGGATCGCCGAGGAGGACGGCTCGATCGTCCAGCTCGGCCGCTGGATCCTGCGCACCGCCTGCCGGCAGGCGGTGCAGTGGCAGCGCGAACACCCGCGTGAGCGGCCGCTGTTCGTCAGCGTCAACGTGGCCGTACGCCAGGTCTGGGACTCCGACCTGGTCGCGGACGTCCGGGAGATCCTGGCCGAGACCGGACTCGCGCCGGGGCTGCTGCAACTGGAGCTGACCGAGTCGGCGGTGATGGGCTCGGCCGGCCGGCCGCTCCAGGCGCTCCAGGCGCTCAGCGACATGGGGGTGCGCATCGCGATCGACGACTTCGGCACCGGCTACTCCAACCTCGCCTACCTCAGCCGGCTGCCGGTCTCGGTGCTGAAGCTGGACGGGTCGTTCGTGCGCGGCTTCCAGGACGAGGAGCACCCCAACCCGGCCGACGAGGTCATCGTGGAGACGCTGGTGCAACTGGCGCACCGGCTCGGGCTGACCGTCACCGCCGAGTGCGTGGAGACCTCCGGGCAGGCCGCGCGGCTGCGCCGGATCGGCTGCGACACCGGGCAGGGCTGGCTCTACTCGCGCGCGGTGGCCCCGGACCGCATCCCCGCCCTGATCGACGCGGCGGCGGGCTGACGCCCCGGCGCCGTACGCGCACACCGTACGGACATGGGTCGCCCGCCCGGCCCGGGGTGGGTTTCCGGGCGGGCGACCCATGTCCGTACGGTGTGCGCGT
>NZ_PVLV01000348.1 GCF_002982015.1 Streptomyces solincola | reverse complement strand
CCCGGATGCGCTCCCCCGCGCCCGCGCCCCTTCACACCTCCCCCGTGCGCCCGCCCCCGCAGCCGGTGCACCCGCGATCAGGAGGAACACCATGGGCGACAAGGCGAACGCACATCCCGGGGCCGCCGGCAGGGCGATGACGGCCGGCCAGCCCTCCTCGGTACGGAACGTGGTGCTGGTCGGCCACAGCGGATCGGGCAAGACGACCCTGGTGGAGGCCATGGCGCTGACCGCCGGCGCGGTCAAGCGGGCCGGCCGGGTCGAGGACGGCGGCACGGTCTCCGACTACGACGAGATCGAGCACCGCCGGCAGCGTTCCGTACAGCTCTCGCTCGTCCCGCTGGAGTGGGACGGCTGCAAGATCAACCTGCTGGACACCCCGGGGTACGCCGACTTCGTCGGGGAGCTGCGGGCCGGTCTGCGCGCCGCGGACGCGGCCCTCTTCGTCGTCTCCGCCGCCCAGGAGGCCGACGCGGTCGCCGGCTCCTGCCGCGCGGTGTGGGAGGAGTGCGCGGCCGTCGGCATGCCCCGGGCGATCGTGGTCACCCACCTGGACACCGCCCGGGTCGACTTCGACGGGCTGACCGCCGTACTGGCCCGGATCTTCGGCGGCGACGACCCGGACGCCGTCCTGCCCCTGTACGTGCCGGTGCTCGGCGCCCAGCAGCCGGACGGGCACGCCCCGGCCACCGGACTGGTCGGGCTGCTCACCGAGCGGATCTTCGACTACGGGTCCGGGGAGCGGGTCGAGCTGCCGCCGGACGAGGCCCAGCGCCCGCTGATCGCAGCCGCCCGGGACCGGCTGATCGAGGGGATCATCGCCGAGAGCGAGGACGAGACGCTGATGGACCGCTATCTGGGCGGCGAGGAGATCGACCTCGCCACCCTGGTCGCGGACCTGGAGAAGGCCGTCGCCCGCGGGAGTTTCCACCCGGTGCTGGCGGCCGCCCCGGCCGCGCCCGGCGGGAAGCAGGGGCTGGGCACGGTGGAGCTGCTCGACCTGGTCACCCGGGGTTTCCCGACGCCGCTGGAACGTCGGACGCCGGCGGTCACCACCCCCGAGGGGCAGCCCCGCCCGGCCGTCGTCTGCGACCCGGACGGGCCGCTGGTCGCCGAGGTGGTGAAGACCTCCTCCGACCCGTACGTCGGCCGGATGTCCCTCGTACGGGTGTTCTCCGGCACCCTGCGGCCCGACGAGACGGTGCACGTCTCCGGCCACGGGCTGGCCGACCGCGGCCACGAGGTCCAGGACCTCCACGAGGCGGACGAGCGGGTGGGGGCGCTGTCGGCCCCCTTCGGCAGGCAGCAGCGGCAGCTCGACGCCTGCGTCGCCGGCGACATCGCCTGTGTGGCGAAGCTGTCCCGCGCCGAGACCGGTGACACCCTGTCCGCCAAGGACGACCCGCTGCTGATGGAGCCCTGGCACATGCCCGACCCGCTGCTGCCGCTGGCCGTCCGGGCGCACGGCAAGGCCGACGAGGACAAGCTGTCCCAGGGCCTGTCCCGGCTGGTCGCCGAGGACCCCACGATGAGGCTGGAGCAGAACCAGGACACCCACCAGGTGGTGCTGTGGTGCCTGGGCGAGGCGCACCGGGACGTGGCGCTGGAGCGGCTGCGCAGCCGCTACGGGGTGCAAGTGGACGTGGTGCCGCACAAGGTGTCGCTGCGGGAGACCTTCGGCAACCGGGCCGGCGGGCGCGGCCGGCACGTCAAGCAGTCCGGCGGGCACGGCCAGTTCGCGATCTGCGAGATCGAGGTGGAGCCGCTGCCGCCGGGCTCGGGCATCGAGTTCGTGGACAAGGTGGTGGGCGGCGCGGTGCCCCGCCAGTTCATCCCGTCGGTGGAGAAGGGCGTCCGCGCCCAGGCGGCCCGCGGGCTGCTGTCCGGCTATCCGCTGGTGGACGTCCGGGTGACCCTGCTGGACGGCAAGGCGCACTCGGTGGACTCCTCCGACGCCGCGTTCCAGACCGCCGGCGCGCTGGCGCTGCGCGAGGCGGCCGCCGACACCCGCATCGACCTGCTGGAACCGGTCGCCGCGGTGTCCGTACTGGTGCCGGACGAGTACGTGGGCACGGTGCTGAGCGACCTGTCCGGCCGGCGCGGCCGGGTGGTCGGCACCGAGCAGGCCGCCGGCGGCCGGACCCTGGTGCGGGCCGACGTACCGGAGATCGAGATCGGCCGGTACGCGGTCGAGCTGCGCTCCCTGTCGCACGGCACCGGCCGCTTCGACCGCGCCTACGCCCGCCACGAGCCGATGCCGCCGCAGATCGCCGGCAAACTCCGCGAGGCGGCCGGAGCCTGACGGCCGCTCACCCGGACCGGGGCGGGACGGCGGCTTTACGCCGTCCCGCCCCCGGGCAGGTGTGTCCCCGATAGGCTGTAGTGCCCTGCCCGGCAGGTGCGCGCCGCTCCTCGGCCGGAAGGACGCCGCGGGAGGCGGGCGCCTGGCGGGACTCGGGCCGCGCGGACGCCGGCGACGGCACGCGCGCCATAGGCGGACGCGGTGATGGGGGCGGCAGGTGGCGATGGACGGTTACGGTCCCGGGGCGCAGGTACCCCTACAGGGCGCCGGCGGGCAGACCGTGGCGATGAACGCGCTGGCCTCGGCCGCGTACCGGGACGTGCCGGTCGAGGAGATCCTCAAGGCGAACAACGAGCAGCACAAGTCGGAGGTCAGGCCGGGCCGCTTCGCCAAGCTGTTCCGGCCCAACCTCGGCGAGGCGTACTCCCGGGCCGTGCAGGTGCGGATGCTGGGCGGGGCGCGGGCCCCGCTGATCCAGTCCTTCGGCACCGAGCCGCAGCCGATCGTGGAGCACTGCCTGGCCGCGACCAACATCCGCAAGCGGCGCGACACCCTGCTCACCGGGATCACCGTGCTCTTCGGGGTGCTGTTCCTGCCCGGCATGCTGGTCTGGCTGGCCGTCTTCTACCTGCGGCGCGGGCTGGCCGGCCGCACCGGCACGGCCGGCGCGATGGGCACCGCGCTGCTGGCCGGCGTCGGCATCCTGATCGTGCTGTTCCTGTGGAAGCTGCCGTTCACCGGCCTGCCCGGGCTCTATCTGCGGGTCATGCTGATCGCCCCGGTGGTCGGCTGGTTCCTGGCCAAGCGGGTCTGCGAGGCCACCGCCCGCGACCTGAAGGACCGCTGGGCCGGGCTGCTGGCCGGCGGCGGGGTGGCCGCGAAGATCCCCGAGGCCGTGCCGCACGCCCCTGACCAGACGGCGGCCGAGGAGCTGCGCCAGTCGCTGGAGAAGCTGACCGCCGAGCAGCGCTCCAACGTCGTCTTCTACGCCGGCCCCAAGGGGATACTGGGCATGGGCACCCGCTGGGGAAGCTGGCACCTCGCCGAGGAGCTGGTCCCGCACGCGGGCAAGGAGATCCACGCCTTCCGGAGCTGGGACGTGATCCGGCCGATCCACGACCAGTTGAAGCTGCTGGAGCGCGGCACCCTGAAGACCGGCTTCCCGACCCCGTCGGTCAACCACTGGATCGTCTCCCCCGTCGGCGAGGGCGCGGGCGCCGTCGCCCGCCCGGACGGCGAGGACATCGTCGCCTACCAGGTCAAGCCGCACGAGATACAGCGCGTGTGCAACGAGAACCAGTTCGGCAAGGGCAACCGCCACTACCTCGGCGTGCAGTTCACGCTCTGGGACGGGCAACTGGTGCTGACCATGATGGTGACCGTCACCGCCCTGCTGCACACCCTGCGCATCGAGGTCACCGGACACGCCCTCGGCCCGGTGCACCCGCTGTTCACCACCCCGCCCGCGCCCAAGAGCAAGACGGTGTCCAAGTCGGTCCGCTTCTGGGAGACCAAGGACGTCCCGCTGCCGCTGGTGGACACCGACGAGGTGGTGCGCCTGGCCGTGCGGGCCCCGTTGACCTGGTTCCCCCCGGTGCTCGACCACCTGGGCGGCAGGCTGGTGCTGCCCGAGCCGTTCGGACTGCGGCACGCCTGGGCCGAGCAGCCCTGGCGGCACCGGTTCATGGCGGACGACGCGATCCGCGCGGCCACCCCGGTGATGCGCGCCGTGCACGCGGCGACCATCAAGTTCCTGGAGGAGCACGAGGTGGACACCCAGCGCTTCACCAACCGCTCCATGGTGCTCAGCGGGGCGGTGCAGGACGCGGCCCCGAAGAAGGCCGACAACTACGACGCGTGAGTCCGGGCCCCCCGCCGCGACGGGGGGCCCGGACGCGGCGGTGCTCAGGAGGCGGCCGCGTCCGGCCAGACGGCGGCCAGCATCGCCCGGGTGTCGCCGAGCAGCTGCGGCAGCACCTTGGTGTGGCCGATCACCGGCATGAAGTTGGTGTCCCCGCCCCAGCGCGGCACCACGTGCTGGTGCAGGTGCGCGGCGATCCCGGCGCCGGCCGCCCCGCCCTGGTTCATGCCGATGTTGAAGCCGTGCGCCCCGGACGCGGCCCGCAGCGCGGTCATCGCCTGCTTGGTGAACAGCGCCAGTTCGGCGGTCTCGGCGTCGTCCAGCTCGGTGTAGTCGGCCACGTGCCGGAACGGGACGACCATCAGGTGCCCGCCGTTGTACGGGTAGAGGTTGAGCACCGCGTACACCCGCTCACCGCGCGCGATGATCAGGCCGTCCTCGTCGGACTTGGCGGGCAGCGAGCAGAAGGGGCAGCCGTCGTCCGCGCCGGGACCGCTGGGCTTGTTCTCGCCCTGGATGTACGCCATGCGGTGCGGCGTCCACAGTCGCTGGAACGCGTCGGGCGACCCGACTCCGATCTGCTGCTCCGGCTCAGTCGTCATGCGAGCCAGCATATGCGCCGGTCCGGCGCGCACGCGGCGGAGGGGCGGCCCCTCGGACAGGGCCGCCCCTCGCCTGCCGGCACGCGCCGCGGTCAGACCTGGGCGCGGCTCTCCACCACGTCGACCAGCTTCCGCAGCGCCTGGTCGCGCGGGACGCCGTTCTCCTGCGAGCCGTCGCGGTAGCGGAAGGACACCGTGCCGCCGCTCATGTCGTCGTCGCCGACGATGATCATGAACGGGACCTTCTGCTTCTGCTGGTTGCGGATCTTCTTCTGCATCCGGTCCGAGGAGGCGTCCACCTCGACCCGCAGGCCCTTGCGCCGGGCCTCGGCGGCGAACTCGCGCAGGTAGTCCACGTGCGCGTCGCCGACCGGGATGCCGACCGCCTGGACCGGGGCCAGCCAGGGCGGCATGGCACCCGCGTAGTGCTCCAGGAGCACGGCGAAGAACCGCTCGATGGAGCCGAACAGGGCGCGGTGGATCATCACCGGCTGCTGCTTGGAGCCGTCGGCCGCGGTGTACTCCAGGTCGAAGCGGGCCGGGAGGTTGAAGTCGAGCTGCACGGTGGACATCTGCCAGGTCCGGCCGATGGCGTCGCGCGCCTGCACCGAGATCTTCGGCCCGTAGAAGGCCGCGCCGCCCGGGTCGGCGACCAGTTCCAGGCCCTGCTTCTCGGCCACCGCCCGCAGGGTCTCGGTGGCCTCCTCCCAGACCTCGTCGCTGCCGACGAACTTCTCCGGGTCCTTGGTGGACAGCTCCAGGTAGAAGTCGTTCAGGCCGTAGTCGCGCAGCAGGTTGAGCACGAAGGTGAGGGTGCGGTCCAGCTCCTCCGCCATCTGCTCCTTGGTGCAGTAGATGTGCGCGTCGTCCTGGGTGAAGCCGCGGGCCCGGGTCAGTCCGTGCACGACGCCGGACTTCTCGTACCGGTACACCGTCCCGAACTCGAACAGGCGCAGCGGCAGCTCGCGGTAGGAGCGGCCGCGCGCGTCGAAGACGAGGTTGTGCATCGGGCAGTTCATGGGCTTGAGGTAGTAGTCGACGCCCTCGTCGAGCTGCATGGGCGGGTACATGCCGTCGGCGTACCAGTCCAGGTGCCCGGAGGTCTCGAACAGCTTCCCCTTGGTGGCGTGCGGGGTGTAGACGAACTCGTACCCCTCCTCCTCGTGCCGGCGGCGCGAGTAGTCCTCCATGACCCGGCGGATGATGCCGCCCTTGGGGTGGAAGACGGCGAGGCCGGAGCCGATCTGCTCCGGGATGGAGAACAGGTCCAGCTCCGCGCCGAGCTTGCGGTGGTCGCGCTTCTCGGCCTCGGCGAGGAAGTCCAGGTGCGCCTTCAGCTCGTCCTTGGACGGCCAGGCGGTCCCGTAGATGCGCTGGAGCATCGGGTTCTTCTCGCTGCCGCGCCAGTAGGCGGCGGCGTTGCGCATCAGCTTGAACGCCGGGATGTTGCGGGTGGTGGGCAGGTGCGGGCCGCGGCAGAGGTCCTTCCAGCACAGCTCGCCGGTCTTGGCGTCGAGGTTGTCGTAGATGGTCAGCTCGCCGCCGCCCACCTCGACGTCCGCGCCGTCCTCGCTGGAGGCGGAGCCCTTGAGCCCGATCAGCTCCAGCTTGTAGGGCTCGTCGGCCAGCTCCTCGCGGGCGGCCTCGTCGCTGACGACCCGGCGGGAGAAGCGCTGGCCGCGCTTCTGGATCTCCTGCATCTTCTTCTCGACGGCCTTGAGGTCGTCGGGGGTGAAGGGGCGCTCCACGTCGAAGTCGTAGTAGAAGCCGTCCCGCACCGGCGGGCCGATGCCCAGCTTGGCCTCGGGGAACAGCTCCTGCACGGCCTGCGCCATGACGTGCGCGGTGGAGTGGCGCAGGATGTTCAGGCCGTCCTCGGAGGAGATCTCGACCGGCTCGACGGTCTCGCCGTCGGCGACCTGGTACGCGAGGTCCTTCAGCTCGCCCGCGATCCGGGCGGCGACCACGGTGCGCTCGCCGGGGAAGAGGTCGGCGGCGGTAGTGCCCGTCGTCACCACGCGCTCTTCCCGCTCGGAATCGCGTTGGATGATCACACGGACGTCTGACACCGGTCTCTCCTGACTGCTGAACACGGGGCGGCCATGGCCATGGCCGCGCGGTAGGCCATGTTAGCCAGCCGCCCCGGGGCCCCGCGAAACGCCTTTTCTCGAGGGAGCCCGACCTCAGCCGCCCTCCGCCAGGTAGTCGGGGCCCTCCTCGGGGGCCTTCATCAGCCGGTCGCGTTCGGCGTCGTCCACCTCGACGGCGGCCAGGCCGGTGGCGCCGGTCAGCCGGCGGAAGCCGCCGCGGCTCTCCAGCCGGCCGGCGACCCGGACCGGGAGTCCGGCCAGATGGGCCTGGCCGGCGGTGCGGTAGGCCTCCTCGTCCAGCGCGACCCGGATGTGCGGCACGTCCGCGCCGGCCAGCACCCGCAGGCGTACGGTGCCGGCGCCGCGCGGTCCGGAGCGCCGCATCCGCACGACCGTGCCGGTGATCCTCACCGGCACGGAGGGCTCGCCCTGGAGGTAGCGGGCGGCCGCCTCGCGCAGCGCGGGCAGGTCGCCGGGTGAGAACTCGACCGGTTCGGGCCGGGCGGCGCAGCCCTGGGGGACGCCGGCGGCGGGCGCCCACTGGAGGGCGATCCGGGCGCCCTCGGTGCCGCGGACCAGGGAGACCAGCGCTTCGGTGAGTTCGCGGCTGACCCCGGCGCGCACCGCGGTGTCGAAGGCGTCCGGCGAACCGGTGGTGCGCCGGTAGTCGACGGCCTCGCGGGCGGCGTGCAGGGCGTGGTGGAGGCGGACGGTGACGGCCCGGCCGGTGTCGGCGGGGACGAAGGCGGTGAGTCCGCCCTGGTCGCCGCTGCCGGCGGGTCCGGTGCCGAGGAGGACGCCGGTCAGGGCGGCCTGGGCGTGCCGGCGGTGACGGCTGCCGTGGTAGCCGGCGTGGGCCCGGGTGGCGAGGGCGGCGGCGAAGAGCACCTGGCGGGCGGCGGAGCGCAGGCGTTCCTGTTCGGTCCACGGGGTGGCGCCGAGGGGGCCCTGGGGGGTGTCGCGCCACCAGCGGATCTCGTCGCTGGGGACGGCGAGGGCGGCGAGCACCTCGCGGGCGGCGGGTGCGGCGCTGCGGGCGAGGGCGGTGAGGGCCTCGTCGAGGCGGTCGGCGCAGTCGGGGAAGGCGCGGTTCTCGGGGACGAGGAGGCTGGCGGGTCCGGCGCCGGGTGCGGGAGGCGTCCAGCGGCCGTACTGTCCGGCGGGGCCGCCGCGGCGGCGCCACCCGTGCCGGCCGAGGAGGGCGCCGAGGACGCGGGGGTCGACGGCGGCGGGGTCGAGGTCGCCGCGGTCCGCGGGTGCGGGTTCGCCGGGCGGGCGGTGCGTCACGGTCTTCCTCCTGCCCCGACGCGGGTCATGATCTCGCACAGGGCCCGGTCGTCGAAGATCCGGTGGGTGGGGATGCGGACGGTGGTGCGGCGCCGGCCGGTGACCGGGTGGCCGGCGAGGTCGGTCCAGTAGCAGCAGTGCCGCAGGGCGAGGGCGTCGTGGCCGGCGCGCAGCCAGTCCTCGCGGGTGCGCGGCGCGATCATGACGACGAGGATCTTGGGTACGGCGACGGGGGTGCGGGCCAGTTTCACCAGGTGGTCGTTGTCCAGGGTGAACGGGAAGGTGTCGCCGCCGGGTCGGGGCGGGAGCTGGTAGGTGCACTTGAGCTGCACCTTGACGGTGACCTCGTCGTCGACGGTGTGCGCGGGCGAGCCGTGGCTGACGTGCCAGTCGATGCCGTTGTCGGGGAAGGGCTGGGACAGCGAGCAGCCGGCCGCGGCGGCGACGGCGTGGAGGTAGCCGACCTGGAGGGTCTCCATGCAGGCGGTGGTGGCCAGTGAGCCGCGTACAGGTGCCGACGGGTCGCCGGCGAGGGGGGTTTCGGCCTGTTCGGGCCGTATGAGCGCCATGGCTCGCGCGCCTTCCCGGGGGTGACGGTGTGTCCGGCCGGGAGCTGTCAAGGTCCCGGGCCGTGTTTCTCACCTGTGTTGTCGCCGCCTGGCGTATGCCGCAAACAGCCCGGGTATCACCGAACCGGGCAGGGGGATCAGGCCATCTGCCGGATGGGAGCGAGGAGTTCGGGGTATGACGCTCTGGTTTGACGGCCCCCTGGCCGCATTCGACACGGAGACCACGGGTGTGGACGTCGAGCACGACCGGATCGTGTCGGCGGCGGTGGTGGTGCAGGACGCGGCGGGCGGGCGGGTGCGCACGACGCGCTGGCTGGTGAATCCGGGGATACCGGTGCCGGCGGAGGCCACCGCCGTGCACGGTCTGACGGAGGACCATCTCCAGCGCAACGGGCGGTGGCCCTCGCCGGTGGTGGAGGAGATAGCCCGGACGCTGGCGTCGCAGTGCGCGGTGGGGCGTCCGCTGGTGGTGATGAACGCGCCGTTCGATCTGACGCTGCTGGACCGGGAGTTGCGGCGGCACCGGGCGTCGTCGCTGGCCCGTTATCTGGACGGGGCGCCGCTGTGCGTGCTGGACCCGCGGGTGCTGGACCGCCATCTGGACCGGTACCGCAAGGGGCGGCGGACGCTGACGGACCTGTGCGCGCTGTACGAGGTGGAGCTGGCCGGTGCGCATGACGCGGCGGCCGACGCGCTGGCGGCGATGGAGGTGGTGCGCGCGGTGGGGCGGCGGTTCGCGGCCCGGCTGGAGCGGCTGTCGCCGGGTGAGCTGCACACGCTTCAGGCGGCGTGGCACGCGGCCCAGGCCCGGGGCCTGCAAGCGTGGTTCACGCGCAACGGCGCGCCGGAGACGGTGGATCCGTCCTGGCCGCTGCGCCCGGAGCTGCCGGCCGCGGCGGCCTGAGCCGGGCCCGGCCGGCGGGAACGCCGAAGGCCGGTCCTCGTGATGACGGACCGGCCTTCTTCGGTGGGCGATACTGGGATCGAACCAGTGACCTCTTCGGTGTGAACGAAGCGCTCTCCCGCTGAGCTAATCGCCCGGGAACGCACTGAACCATACAGGTCCCGGCGGTCCTCCTTCAAACCGCTTCCAGCCGGGCGGCCAGCCCGTGCCGGCCGGCCCGCATCATCCAGGCGTGGTTGGCGCGCAGCAGGGGCCGGGCGGGCAGGGCGAGGCGGCGCAGCAGGGGGCGGCGGGCGGTGACCTCCTGTTCGTAGCGGGCGAGGCTGCCGCCGGCGCCGTCGGTGACGACGGTCCAGCGGGCGTGTCCGTCCATGTCCCCGCCGAGGGCGCTCTCCAGCACGCGGGCGGCCGGGTCGCGGCGGCGTTCGGTGAGGGTGATCCGGAGCGTGTAGGGCAGGGCCGAGCGGATGTCGGCGGCGCCGGTGCGGGCGTCGAGCCGGACGACCCGTCGGACCTGGGGCCACCACAGGGGGTAGTCCTCGACCCGGGCGAGGGCGGCGTAGACGGTGTCGGGCGGGGCGGGCAGCCGCCACAGGGCGGCGAAGCGGTAGTGGTGCCGGTCCATGGACGAGCAGTGTGCCGGTACGGGGTTGAGTACCGGTACTCAGGCCCCGCGCGGGCGGCCGCCGGAGACTGCCCGACATGGACTCCGCACCCTCGTACCGTTCGCTGCCTCCGCGTGAGGAGCTGGACCTGCTGGACCGGGAGCTGGCCTGGCTGGACACCCGGCGCTCGCAACTGCTGGCCCGGCGGGCCTGGTTGCTCGGGGTGCTGCGCACCTCGTACGGGGCCGCGGGCCGGCCCGCGCCGGCCGCCGGCGCTCCGGCCGGCGGGGAGGCGTCCCGGCGCGGGGTGCGCGATGTGCTGCTGACGCTGGGCGGGACGCTGCTGGCGGTGGCGGCGATCGCGTTCGCGGTGGTCGGCTGGGACCGGCTGGGGGCGGGCGGCCTGTCGGCGGTGCTGACCCTAGTGACGGTGGCGGCGCTGGCGGCGCCCGCGCTGCTGCTGCGCCGCGGTCTGGGTGCGACGGCGGAGGCGCTGGCGGCGGTGGGGCTGGTGCTGACGGTGCTGGATGTCTTCGTGCTGCCGCTGGTGGCGGGCGCGGAGCTGGGCGCCTGGTACGCGGCCGGGGGTACGGCGGGGCTGGGGCGGGTGTGGGCG
>NZ_PVLV01000347.1 GCF_002982015.1 Streptomyces solincola | reverse complement strand
GGCGCGGGGGCCTGTTCGGCGCGGCCGGCGGCGGTACGGGCCCCGGGGGCGGGGCGGCCGCCGCGTTCGCGGGCCCACTTGGCGTGCTGGGCGACCCGGCGGACCACGAACTGGGTGTCCAGGATGCCGACCATGCCGGCGAGCTGGACGGCGACCTCGTGCTGGGAGGCGATGTTCTTGATGCGGGCGACCACCGGTGCGGCCTCGTCCAGGGCGGCGGCGCGGCCGGCCGGGGTCTCCAGGTCGTAGCGGCTGACGATCTGGCGCAGCGCGAACTCGAACAGCGGGGTGCGCGGCTCGACCAGGTCGGTGACGGCCTCGTCGCCCCGGGCCAGCCGCAGGTCGCAGGGGTCCATGCCGTCCGGGGCGATGGCGATGTAGGTCTCGGCGGCGAACTTCTGGTCGTCCTCGAAGGCGCGCAGCGCGGCCTTCTGGCCGGCGGCGTCCCCGTCGAAGGTGAAGATGACGCGGGCCGAGCCGTTGTCCATGAGCAGGCGGCGGAGGATCTTGATGTGCTCGCCGCCGAAGGCGGTGCCGCAGGTGGCGATGGCGGTGGTGACGCCGGCCAGGTGGCAGGCCATGACGTCGGTGTAGCCCTCGACGACGACCGCCCGGGAGGACTTGGCGATGTCCTTCTTGGCCAGGTCGATCCCGTACAGCACCTGGGACTTGCGGTAGATCGGGGTCTCGGGGGTGTTGAGGTACTTGGGCCCGTTGTCGTCCTCGCGGAGCTTGCGGGCGCCGAAGCCGACGACGTCGCCGCCGGTGTCCCGGATGGGCCACATCAGCCGGCCGCGGAAGCGGTCGATGGGCTTGCCGCTGCGGCTGTCCTGGGCGAGCCCGGAGGTGATCAGCTCCTTGTCGGTGAAACCCTTGCCGCGCAGGAAGCGGGTGAGGTGGTCCCAGCCCGCCGGGCTGTAGCCGACGCCGAAGTGCTGGGCGGCGGCCTGGTCGAAGCCGCGCTCGGCGAGGAAGACCCGGCCGGCCTCGGCCTCCGGGGCGTCGAGCTGCTCGGCGTAGAAGCGGGCGGCCAGCTCGTGCGCCTCGACCAGCCGGATGCGCTCGCCGCGCTGGTGGCCGGGGGTGTAGCCGCCCTGCTCGTAGCGGAGCGTGATGCCGGCCTTGGCGGCCAGGCGCTCGACCGTCTCCGAGAAGGAGAGGTGGTCGATCTTCATCACGAAGGCGATGGTGTCCCCGCCCTCCTGGCAGCCGAAGCAGTGGAAGAGACCCTTGCTGGGGCTGACCTGGAAGGACGGGGACTTCTCGTCGTGGAAGGGGCACAGGCCCTTGAGGTTGCCGCCGCCGGCGTTGCGCAACTGGAGGTACTCGGAGACCACGGCGTCGATCGGGACCGCGTCCCGTACCGCCTTCACGTCGTCGTCGTTGATCCTGCCGCCAGCCACCCGGCAATCCTACGGCCGCCGCGGCCCTCCTCCGGCGGGCGGCCTCAGGACACGGGCAGCACCCGGTCGAGCGGGACGGCGGGGTCGGCCAGGGCGTCGGGATCCACCGGGGCGCCGGAGCGGACGAGGGCCTGGATGTGCTCGGTGACGTCCCACACGTTGACGTTCATGCCGGCCAGCACCCGCCGGTCCTTCAGCCAGAAGGCGATGAACTCGCGGCGGCCCGCGTCGCCGCGCACCACCACCTGGTCGTAGGAGCCGGGCGGGGCCCAGCCGCTGTACTCCATGCCCAGGTCGTACTGGTCGGAGAAGAAGTAGGGGACCCGGTCGTAGGAGACGTCCCGGCCGAGCATGGCGCGGGCGGCGGCCGGGCCGCCGTTGAGCGCGTTGGCCCAGTGCTCGACCCGCAGCCGGACGCCGAGCAGCGGGTGCTCGGCGGCGGCCACGTCGCCGGCGGCGTGGACGTCCGGGTCGGAGGTGCGCAGGGCGGCGTCCACCGCGATGCCGCCGCCGTGGTCGCGGTCGACCAGGGCGAGCCCGGCGTTCTCGGCGAGCGCGGTGCGCGGGGCCGCGCCGATGGCGACGACCACGGCGTGCGCCGGGTGCTCCTCGCCGTCGTCGGTGCGCACCGCCAGGACCATGCCGTCCTGGCCGGTGATCTCGGTGAGCTTCGCGCCGAAGGCGAACCGGACGCCGTGCTCGGCGTGCAGGTCGGCGAAGAACTGGCCCAGTTCGGGGCCGAGGGCCTGGTGCAGCGGGGTGGGCGCGGACTCAATGACGGTGACCTCGGCGCCGTAGCCGCGGGCGGCGGCGGCGACCTCCAGGCCGATCCAGCCGCCGCCGGCGATGACCAGGTGGCCGTTGTCCCGGCCGAGCGCGGCCAGCACGCCCTGGAGCCGGTCGGCGTGGCTGAGCCGGCGCAGGTGGTGCACGCCGGCCAGGTCGGTGCCGGGGACGTCGAGGCGGCGCGGTTCGGCGCCGGTGGCCAGCAGCAGCTTGTCGTACGC
This sequence comes from Streptomyces solincola, assembly GCF_002982015.1. Taxonomy (GTDB): domain Bacteria; phylum Actinomycetota; class Actinomycetes; order Streptomycetales; family Streptomycetaceae; genus Streptomyces; species Streptomyces solincola. Next base: position 1,904 of record NZ_PVLV01000347.1, on the reverse strand, counting down.
GAGCGTGGTGCCGTCGCCGAGCCGGACGACCTTGGCCTGCCGGTCGAGCGTGGTGACGGGCTGGCCGAGGTGCAGTTCCACGTCGGCCTGCGCGTACCAGCCCTGCTCGTGCACGAAGGCGCCCTCGCGGGGGTCCTTGCCGGTGAGGTAGCCCTTGGACAGCGGGGGCCGTTCGTAGGGGTGGTCGCGTTCGTCGCCGATGAGGATGACCCGGCCGGTGAAGCCCTCGGCGCGGAGCGTCTCCGCCGCCTTGGCCCCGGCCAGCCCTCCGCCGACGATGACGAAGGTCTGATCTGCGTCGACCACGTGTGCCTCCTGTTGTCCTTGCGGTTTCCCGGCGGCTACCCGGCGGGGGCGTGGGACCCGCCGGGTTCATCCGTACCGGCGACGGCCCGGCCCCGCGCCCGGGGCCCGCGGCTTCCGGCTTCCGGCTCCCGGCTTCCGGCTCCCGGCTTCCGGCTCCCGGCTTCCGGCTTCCGGCTTCCGGCACGGGATCTTTACGCTACGCCGCCGCCGCCTGGCAGCGTCCCGTACGGAACGGGATGGCGTGAAGGGGACGGTCCGCATCCGCTGGCGGACCGCCGGGCTCAGCTTCGCTGGGTGAGCCGGGCGTGCAGGGCGCGGGCGGAGGCGTCGGTGAGCGAGGCGATCTGGTCGACGACCACCCGGCCGCGGGCCCGGTCGTCGTGGGCGGCGTCGAACAGCGCGCGGAACTGCGGGTCCAGGCCCTCGGGGGCGCGGGCGGCGAGCGCCTCGGCCAGTTCGGCGACGACGATCCGCTGGTCGGCGCGGAGCGTCTCCTGCTCGGCGCGCTGTATGACGTACCGGTCGGCGACGGCCTTGAGCACCGCGCACTCGTGGCGCGCCTCCCGCGGGACGACGAGTTCGGCGGCGTACCGGGTGAGCCGGCCGGGGCCGTGCACGGCCCGGGTGGCGTTCTCCGCGGCCAGGCAGAACCGGCCGATGAGCTGGCTGGTGGCGTCCTTGAGCCGGGCCTGGGCCAGCGCGGTGCCGTCGTAGCCGTGCGGCCACCAGTCCTGTTCGAGCAGCCGGTCGAGGGCGTCGGCCAGTTCCTGCGGGTCGGTGCCGGCCGGTACGTAGCGGCCGATCGCGACCTGCCAGATGTCGGCGCGCTCGGGTTCGGCGTGCAGCAGGTTGGGGTCGATGTGGCCGGCGTGCAGCCCGTCCTCGAAGTCGTGCACCGAGTAGGCGACGTCGTCGGCCCAGTCCATGACCTGCGCCTCGAAGCAGGTGCGGTCGCGCGGGGCGCCCTGGCGGACCCAGCGGAAGACCGGCAGGTCGTCTTCGTAGACGCCGAACTTGGGCGAGCCGGGGTCGGTGGGGTGGTCGCCGCGCGACCAGGGGTACTTGGTGGCGGCGTCCAGCGCGGCCCGGGTGAGGTTGAGTCCGACGCTGACCGACTCGCCGGTGGCCGGGTCGGGGGCGAACCGCTTGGGCTCGATCCGGGTGAGCAGCCGCAGCGACTGGGCGTTGCCCTCGAAGCCGCCCCAGTCCTTGGCGACCTCGTCCAGGGCCTGTTCGCCGTTGTGCCCGAACGGCGGGTGGCCCATGTCGTGGGAGAGGCAGGCGGCCTCCACCAGGTCCGGGTCGCAGCCCAGGGCGGCGCCCAGCTCGCGGCCGACCTGGGCGCACTCCAGGGAGTGGGTGAGCCGGGTGCGCGGGCTGGGGTCCCAGGTGTGGCTCTGCGAGCCGGGGGTGACGACCTGGGTCTTGCCGGCGAGGCGGCGCAGCGCGGAGGAGTGCAGCACCCGGGCCCGGTCGCGCTGGAAGGCGGTGCGGCCCGGCCGCTTGTCCGGCTCGGCCGCCCAGCGCGCGGTGGCGTGTCCGTCGTACGGGGCGTCCGGGGCGGGGGCGGTGGCGCCGGGTGCGGGCGTGTCGTACGA
>NZ_PVLV01000346.1 GCF_002982015.1 Streptomyces solincola | reverse complement strand
CCACCGACCCCGAACCCCCCGTCCCCGACTGGTCGCTCCAGGCCCGTGACCCGGAGATCGACGACGGCCTGGTCATGGACCCCGACGCGCCGGTCACCCCCACCCAGGCCATGGAGCAACTCGCTCTGCGGGACCTCGCGTACGCGGGGTCCCGCTTCCCCGCACACGTGCTGGCCGACTCCCGGAACGCCCTCGTCACCCACCCGGACGTGCTGGTGCTCCCCGCGACCTTCGCCATCGTGGAGCGCACCGACAGCGGCTGGCAGCCGGTCGGCGCCCCGCACGCCACCGCGCACGCCGCCCGCCGCTCGCTCCAGTTCGGCCTCCTGTGGACCTGGCCCCGGACGCACGGCCTCATCCCGTTCGAGGCCGACCCGCACACCACCGCGCGCACCGCCACCGAGAAGGAGGTCTCGGCCGCCGACCTGGCCGCGCTGGCCGCGTACGTGGCGGCCGCCGACGAACTGCGCGCCGCGCCCCGGGTCAACCGGGTGCGACTCGACGACACCGTCTACCAGATCGGCCGCACCCGCCGCCTGGTCCGCTGGGGCCCCGACGGGCCGGAGCCCCCCCGCCCCTCCGACGTCGCCGGCCACGACCCGGAGCGGATGCACCTGGTGATGGACGAGGACGGCAACGTCCTGCCGGAGAGCTGAGAGCCGGGGGACAGGACCGAGGCCGGTACAGGGCCGGCAACGCTGGCGGCCCGGCGTCCGTCGGTACGGATGCCGGGCCGTCCGCGCGGGGCGGGCTTCGGGGTCAGGGCTTGCGGGCCACCAGGCCCCACTGGTCCACGGGGGTGGGTGCGTCCTCGGTGGGGCGCCAGTGGGCGATGGAGCCGAAGCCGGGGTCGAGCAGCTCCAGACCCTCCGCGCAGGCGGTGATCTCGTCGGGCTCCCGGACGAGGTAGGGCGGGTTGTCGCCGGAGTCGTACGCCTCCTGGGCGGCCAGGGTCTCGGGGGTCTTCACCGTGTCGCAGAGCACCAGGTGGCTCCCGGAGGGCATCCGGGCCATGTAGCGCTGGACGACCTTGATCCCCTCGGCGGGGGTCAGATGCCCCAGGGTGGACAGCAGGAGCACGGCGACCGGCTCGGACAGGTCCAGGGTCTCGGTCGCCTCGTCGACGACGGTGTCCACGTCGGACAGGTCGGCGTCCACGTAGGCGGTGCGGCCCTCGGGGGAGCTGGTCAGCAGGGCGGCGGCGTGCACCAGGACGATCGGGTCGTTGTCCACGTAGACGATCCGGGCGTCCGGAATGGCGGCCTGGGCGACCTCATGGGTGCTGTTCGCCACCGGCAAGCCGGTGCCGACGTCCAGGAACTGGCGTACCCCGAGCGAGGTGAGGTGGCGGACCGCGCGGGCCTGGAAGGCCCGGGACGCCTGGGCGATCTCGACGATCTGGGGGTAGGCGGCGCTCACCGCGTCGGCCAGCTCCCGGTCCACCGGGTAGTTGTCCTTGCCGCCGAGCCAGGCGTTCCACACCCGGGCGGAGTGCGGTATGTCGGACCGGATCCGCTCACGGAGCCCGTTGTCGTCAGAGGCCATGCCCTACTCCTGTTCACAAGGGGGCGTACGGGTCCGACCGTACCCGCAGCGCGGCCG
>NZ_PVLV01000345.1 GCF_002982015.1 Streptomyces solincola | reverse complement strand
CGTCGGGACCGGGGGCGGCGGCACCGGGGGCGGCGGTCGTCGGGAAGGGGGCCCGGACGGGGCCGGACGTGCGGTTGGCGGACGTGCTGCGCGACCAGCGGTTCATGGGCGTGGTCGGCCTGTCCTTCCTGATCTCGCTGATCTTCCAGCAGGCGTACGTGGCGCTGCCGGTCGCGATGGGCGCCGCCGGTTTCAGCGCGGCGGACTTCGGGCTGGCCCTCGCGGTCAACGGCGTGCTGATCGTCGTGCTCCAGATCCCGGTGACCCGGTGGCTGGAGCACCGCGACCCGCGCCGGCTGCTGGTCGTCTCCGCGCTGCTGGCCGGGTACGGCTTCGGGCTCACCGCGTTCGCCGGATCGGTGGCGGTGTACGCGCTGACCGTGTGCGTGTGGACGCTGGCCGAGATCGTCAACGCCCCCGTCCAGTCGGGCCTGGTCGTCCGGCTCTCCCCGGTGCGCGGCCGGGGCCGCTACCAGGGGGTCTACACCATGTCCTGGTCGGTGGCGGCGCTGGTCGCCCCGACCGCCTCCGGCTGGGTGATCGACGGCCACGGCGCCGACTGGCTGTGGGCGGGCTGCGCCGCGCTGGGCACCCTGGCCGCCGCCGGCTACTGGCTGCTGATGCGCGGCCTCCCGGCGGAGGCGAAGCCGGTCCCTCCGAGCGCGGAGGCGGTGCCGGTCGCGCCCGGCGCGGAGGCGAAGCCCGTCGCACCGAGCGCGGAGGCGAAGCCGGTCACGCCGGGCGCGGGGGTGGCGCCGGCACCGGCGACGGCTGCCGCTGCCGCTACCGCTGCTGCTGCCGCTGTTGAGTGACGGCTGGTCAGGCCGCTCAAAGACCGGGGATCGTACGGGCACGGGGGTGTCGTACGATCCTCGCGGCCGTCCGGGAGTGGGGAGTCTCGCGCGGTCGTCCACAGGGGTGTCGATTTGCCGGGGCCCGTGGCACGATCTCGTCAGCCGCGTAAGTTACTGGCGGTTAATCAGACCGTGGCAGCGGCCGTGGCAGGAGGGGGACGTCGTGGACCGACGCCTTGGCGTTGACCGGCAGGACGGCATGGGACGGCGGCGCGGCGCGGCCGCGGCGCTCACCGTCGTCTGCGCGCTGGCCGTGCTCGCGCTTCCGGTCCAGGCGGCCCACGCCGCGCCCATAGCCCCCTCGGCGCCCTCTCCCCTGCGCCCGGCGCCGCCTTCGCCCGCGCCGTCCACCACCCCGTCGGGTGACGGCCGGAGTCTGGAGGAGGTGCGCAAGGAGATGGACGAGCTGTACCGGCAGGCCGCCTCCGCCACCGACGCCTACAACCTCGCGGAGGGGCAGGCGGAGAAGCAGTCCACCGAGATCGTGCGCCTCTCCCGGGCCATCGTGGACGGGCAGTTGCGCATCGACGACCTCCAGCGGCGCGCCGGTGCGGCGGCCCGCGCGCAGTACCGCGACGGCGGGATGCCGGACCAGGCCCGGCTGGTGCTCACCGACGACCCGGACCTCTTCCTCAGCGGCGTCGGCCGGCTGCGCCAGGGCCAGAAGGCGACCCGGGACCTGCTGACCGAGCTGAAGCAGAAGCAGGGCGACCTGGAGCAGTACACCCGGGACGCCAGTGCGCACTGGACGAAGCTGGAGAGCGCCCGGGCCCGGCAGGCGGAGCGGAAGAAGGAGATAGAGGGGAAGATCAAGGCCGCCGAGCAGCTGGAGTCGAAGCTGGAGGCCGACGAGCGGGATCGGCTGCGCGAGCTGGAGCGGCAGGAGGCGGCCCGGGCGCAGCAGGAGTGGCTCGGCTCCGGTGCGCTGAAGGACCCGGGGGCGTTGAAGGGCCCGGGCCAGGGCGCCGGGGCCGGCGCGGACACCGGCACCGCGGGCGGCAAGGCGGTGGCGTTCGCCACGGCCCAGATCGGCAAGCCGTATGTATGGGGCGCGGAGGGCCCGGACTCCTACGACTGCTCGGGGCTCACCTCGCAGGCCTGGGCGGCGGCCGGCACGGTGATACCGCGCACCTCCCAGGAGCAGTGGCGGCTGCTCCCGAGGATCGGCATGGCCGACATACGCCCCGGCGACCTGATCATCTACCACGACGACGCCAGCCATGTCGGGATGTACATCGGCGGCGGCCAGATCGTGCACGCCCCCCGGCCCGGGCGGGACGTGACGATCGCCGGTGCGGGCTCCATGCGCATCCTGGGCGTCGTCCGCCCGGACGCGGCCACGGGCGGCCGGTAGCCGGCGGCCGGGGGTTCGGAGGGCCTCGGAGGCCCTTCGGGGTGCGGGCACGCGCGCGGACGCGTCCCACTATGTGACCGGTTCGACAGCGGGCGCGTGATGTTCGTCATCCGGCCGCGCCAACTACCTCCCACTGCGCGGCATATGCCGAAGGCCGGTGCTTGATCGCCATTCCGTCGGACCGCCGCGTACCGCTATGGTCCCGTCGGCGGTGTGTCGTCCGACGCGCCGCCGCGCCCTCGGGGGGAGGGAAGGAAACCGAGCCATGCCCGTACCCGTACCGCGGCAGAGAGTGGACCCGTCGGACCGCGCCGCCGGCGCGGAGCACGCAGGCGGCGGCGCCGACCTCACCCTGCTGGTGATCGAGGACGACCCGGCGGGCACCCTCACCGCACCGGAGCTGACCGACGCCTCCGGCAACCGGGTCCGTATCCGCACCGCCCGCAACCTCACCGAGGCCGAGCGGCTGCTCACCGACGACGTGCACTGCGTGCTCGTCGACCTCGCGCTGCCGTCGTCCGCGCCGCCCGGCGCGGTGGACGGCGACAAGCTGGCCGCCCTGCGGCATGTGCTGCGGCTCGCCCCCCGGCACGCGGTGCTGGCCCTGGCCTCCGCCGGGGACGCGGAGCTGGCCGCCGAGGCGGTACGCACCGGGGCGCAGGACCACCTGCTGCGCGAGGAGCTGGACGGGCCGCTGCTCAGCCGGGCGATCCGGTACGCGGTCGAGCGCAAGCGGGCCGACTCGGTGCAGGTCAAACTGGCCGAGTCGCGGCTGCGGGCCCAGGAGAACGCCCGGCTGGAGCGCGGGCTGCTGCCCACGCCGCTGCTTCAGGGCTCCGACCTGCGGTTCGCCGCCCGCTACCGGCCGGGCAGGTCCCGGGCGCTGCTCGGCGGCGACTTCTACGACACCGTGCGCACCCCGGACGGGACCGTGCACGCGATGATCGGCGACGTCTGCGGGCACGGCCCGGACGAGGCCGCGCTCGGCGTGGAGCTGCGCATCGCCTGGCGGGCGCTGACCTTCGCGGGGCTGTGCGGGGACGAGCTGCTCTCCACCCTCCAGCAGGTGCTGGAGCACGAGCGGGAGAGCGAGGAGATCTTCGCGACCCTGTGCACCGTGGACATCGCCCCCGACGGGCGGCGCGCCGGGCTGTGCCTGGCCGGGCACCCCTCGCCGCTGATCGCCCGGCGCGGGACGACGACCGGGCTGCTGCCGTACGAGGACTCCGGCCCGGCGCTCGGGGTGCTGCCCCGGGCCCGCTGGCCGCGCAAGCAGGTGGAGCTGGGCGGCTCCTGGAGTCTGATGATGTACACCGACGGGCTGATCGAGGGCCGCACGGCCGGGCCGGGTTCGCCGCGGCTGGGCCAGGAGGGCATGGTCGCGATGGTCTCCCGCCAGATCGACGCGGGTCTGGGCGGCGAGGACCTGCTGGAGTCAGCGGTGGCGGAGGTGCGCCGGCTCAACGGAGGCGAGCTGACCGACGACGTCGCCGTCCTGCTGCTCTCCCGCGACCAGGACAGCCGGCGGGGCGCTGAGAGCCGCCGGGATCGTGAAAGTCGCCGGGACGGCGAAGGGCGCCGGGGCCGGGAAAGCCGCGGGGGCGGCGAAGCGCGCCGCGATCGGCGGGCCCGCGCGGACCGGCCGCTCTAGCCGCAGCCACCAGGCGGAAGCCGGCGCCGTCGACCACTGGACCGTCGGCCGCCGGGACCGCCGACCGCCGGGACGACCGGGGGCCGCCGGGGCCTGCGGAGCGGTCCGGGCCGCCCGCTCGTGGCGGACGGCCCGGACCGGAGAGGCGTGGCGGCGGTCACCGGCCGCCGTTGTACGGGCCGTAGGGCCCGTCGCTGCTGGAGCCGCCCCGCCGGCCGCCGCGCTTGCCCCCGGTGACCTGCCGGAGCGCGGGCCGTACGTCGACCATGAAGACGATCGACGCGACCAGTCCGGCGATTTGCAGGAACAGCATCGGGATCAGCAGGTTCACCGCGACGGTGACACCGAGCAGGATCAGCCAGAGGGTCTTGGTCTGCTTGCCGGCCGCCCGATAGGCGTCCTCGCGGGCCGTCGCCGCGAGGAGGAAGGCGGCCACGGCCAGCAGGGTCATGGCGAGATACAGCAGCGAGATGAACGTGCCGAAGCCCTCGAGCAACATGTGAGCACCGCCTAGTCAGTCGTCGGATCCCCTCGCGGCCAAGGTACTCGTACAACGCCGCGCCGCCGCCGAACGTGCCCGCCGCCCGGCAGGCGGCGGGCACGCCCGGACCCCGCTCACTCCTCGGAGCCGGCCGGCTTCTTCACCGTCGTCTTGCGCGCCGCCGGGGTCTTCTTCGCGGCGCTCCGCTTGGGGGCCGGGGCCGCAGGGGCGGCGGCGGCCGGCGGGGTCACCGGCTCCGACGCCGGGGCGGCCGGCTCCGGCTTCCTGGGAGCCGGCTCCGGCTCGACCACGACGGCGATCTCGGTCAGCTCGTCGGCGGCCTCGCCGCGCCAGGTGCGCACCGCCTGCTCGCCGTGCTCGGCCACGCGCTCGTAGGCTTCCCGGGCCTTGACCGCGTACTCGGCCGCCATGCCCAGGCTGCGCAGGGCCAGGCCCTGGGCGTTCTCGCCGAGCTTCTTGAAGTCGGTGTCGATCGAGCCGAACGCCTCGGTGACCCGGGCCTGCACGCCCGCCTGGGCCTCCTTGGCCTGGGTGCTGACCCGCTGCTGCACCTCCTTGGGGTCGGTCCGGCGCACCGCGTCGATCCGGGCCGGCGCCTCGGCGGCGATCTGCTCGATCAGTCCGGGCACCTTGCGCGCCTGCTGGAAGGCGAGGTCCGCCGTGCCGGCGGCGAAGTAGAAGGGGGTACGCAGTTCCTCGATGATGGCCACGGTCGTGATCCTCCGGATCTTCGCGGGTTCGGGAGAGTCGGTCAGGCTCGGTCAGCCACCGGCCGGGTCGGCAGGGTCGGCCGGGGTGCCGGCGGCGTCGGGCCTCGGGGGCGCGTCGGCGTCGTTCTCCTTGCGGAAGGAGTCGTAGATCTGGAGCAGCACCTGCTTCTGCCGCTCGTTGATCGACGGGTCGGCGAGGATGACGGCGCGCGTCTCCAGATCCTCGCGCTCCCGCTCGTCCAGGATTCCGGCCCGTACGTACAGCGTCTCCGCGGAGATCCGCAGCGCCTTGGCGACCTGCTGGAGGACCTCCGCGCTCGGCTTGCGCAGCCCGCGCTCGATCTGGCTCAGGTACGGGTTGGACACCCCGGCGGCGTCGGCCAACTGCCGCAGCGAGAGCTGCGCGCTGCGGCGCTGCTCGCGCAGGTAGTCACCGAGGTTGCCGACGCTGAGCGATGCCATGCTTCCGATGGTGCACCCGTTCGCTAACTTTTGCAAGCAACCGCTTGCAAAAGGCTACGCGCCCGGGCCGGCGCTCGCCCTCAGCCGGCGGCGGCGCCGAACCAGGTGGTCAGGGCGGTACGCAGGGCGGCGGGGTCGTCGCCGGCCCAGGCGACATGGCCGTCGGGGCGGAGGAGGAGGGCGGGCGCGTCCAGGTCCTCGGCGGGGTCGAGGGGGTCGACGACGTGGTCGACACGGTCCTCCCAACCGGTGGGGGGCAGCGCGCCGGTGCGGTCGAGCAGCAGGCCGCGGGCGCCGCGCGTCAGCTCGTACAGGCGGCCCTGCTTCAGCTTCAGGTCGCGCATCCGCAGGCCGAGCAGTGCGTGGCCCTCGCCGAGGTCGTAGCGGACGTCGACCGCCGTGATGAGCCCGGTGACGTACCGGTTGACCTCCTCGAAGTCCATCAGGGTGGCGAGCAGTTCGCGCAGGGCGGTCGGGCCGGACTCGGCGCCGAGCAGGGTCATCTGGGCCCGGGTGTTGGCCAGCACGCGGGCGCCGACCGGGTGCCGTTCGGCGTGGTAGGTGTCCAGGAGTCCGTCCGGCGCCCACCCGTTGACCGCGGCGGCCAGCTTCCAGCCGAGGTTGAAGGCGTCCTGCACCCCGAGGTTGAGGCCCTGGCCGCCGGTCGGCGGATGGATGTGCGCGGCGTCGCCGGCCAGGAACACCCGGCCCGTCCGGTAGCGCTCGGCCTGCCGGGTGGCGTCGCCGAACCGGGAGAGCCAGCGCGGCGAGTGCACACCGAAGTCGGTGCCGGCGACCGCCCGCAACTGCTTGCGGAAGTCCTCCAGCACCGGCGCGGCGGCCCGGTCCTCGGCCACGCCGTCGGCCGGCGTGACGACCCGGTACACGCCCTCGCCGATGGGCATCAGGCCGAACCGCAACTGGGTCTTGTGGACCTCCGCCACCACGGCGGCGATCACCTCCGGGTCCTCGGTCGCCGCCATCTCGCCGAGCAGCGTCTCGACCGCGGCGGGCTCGCCGGGAAAGCCGACGCCGAGCAGTGCGCGCACGGCGCTGCGGCCGCCGTCGCAACCCACGGCGTACCGGGCGCGCAGCCGGGCGCCGTCCGCGGTCTCGACGCTCACCCCGTCCTCGTCCTGGCTCAGCCCGGTCACCTCGCAGCCGCGCCGCAGCTCGACGCCCAGCTCACGGGCCCGCTCCTCCAGCAGCTTCTCGGTCACCGGCTGCGGAGTGGCCAGGCCGTAGGGGTGCGCGGTGTCCAGCGTCGCCGGCCACGGCTTGACGATGCCGCCGAACAGGCCGCCGACCGCGAACTCCTTGCTGACCGCGCGGAACCGGTCCAGCAGCCCGCGCATGTCCATGATCTCCACGCTGCGCGCGTGCAGGCCCTGGCCGCGGGACTGCCCGGTCGGCGCGGTCAGCCGCTCCAGCACCACCACGCCCACCCCGGCCAGCTTCAGCTCGGCGGCCAGCATGAGGCCGGTCGGTCCGCCGCCCACCACGAGCACGTCGGTGTCGAAGTCGGTGTCGGTGCCGGTGTCGAAGTCGGTGTCAGTCGTCACAGAGGTCCGCCGTTTCACTCTTCTCGGGCTTCGGGCCGGTCATTGTGCGCGAGTGACGGGGTCTTGCGGCAAGGCCCCGGGTGCGCTATAGGTTGAGAGTGGCGAGGAGAGCGGATGCGCTCCCCGCCTTTTTCTGTGCCCGCGCGCCCCTCGCCCGCGTCCGCCCGGCTGGCTTGATTTCTTCGTCGTTTCGCCCCAACTGAATTCGTGCGAACGGCGCGTGAAGGCTCGTCGGCTCTGACAACGTTGGCCGACACCAGGCGATGTTTTCACTGTGCATACATTGATTGACACTCTCCGTGGCCGGAAGCTAACTTCACGGCGTCGTCGCCACACCAGGAGCACGAGGCTCTTCCGGGACTAGCGACGTGCGAAGGACGCTTTCCAGTTGACGACTGAGACCGTCTTCGAAGCCCGGCCCTTCAGTCCGCAGTCCACGGCGGCCGGTCTTTTCACCCTTCAGCCCTACACCTCCCACTGCCAGGTGATCTGCGCGGAGGGCGCCCACGCGGTGATCGGGATATCCCCCGGCAACAGCTACTTCTCCGCGGCGCGCGTCCACGACCTGGCACGGTGGAGCACCGAGCACTTCGACCGGGTCGACTTCGTGTACACCGACCGGTACGTGGCCGAAATGTACGAGGCGTCCGGCTACCCGGCCGACGACGCCCGCCGCAAGGCCGTCAAGAACCTGCGCGGGGTTCGCGCCAAGGTGACCAACGCCGTCCAGGCCGTCGACCCGGCCGGGACGCGGGTGCGGGCGCACCCCATGTCCGCGTTCGCCGACAACCCGGCGTACCGCGAGATCCACGACGCGCTGCACCGCCGCCTGGAGGTGGACGCCGAGTTCCGCGCCACCTGCGACGCGCTCATCGACGCCTACCTCTCCTCCAAGGTGCTGGGCGGCGCGACCGCCACCGCACGGCAGCGGGAGGTGTGCCTGCGCTACGTGTGCGCCGAGGCGCCGCTCTTCCTGGACACCCCCGCCATCCTCGGCGTGCCGTCCTCACTCAACTGCTACCACCAACTGCTGCCGATGGCCGAGCTGCTGTACGCCCGCGGGTCCGGGCTGCGCGCCTCGCGCAACCAGGGACACGCCATCGTCACCCCGGCCGCCACCCCGCAAGGAGACCTCGATGTCCGTTGACACCGTCGGCACGGTCGACGCCCCGCCCGCGGGCACGGCGGGCCCGGACCTGCTGCCCTTCCCGTTCTCCTGGCGCGGCGACCGCATCCCGCCGGAGGTGGCGCGGCTGCGCGCCGAGGAGCCGGTCAGACGGGTGCGCACCATCGCCGGCGACGAGGCGTGGCTGGTCTCCTCGTACGCCCTGTGCAAGCAGGTGCTGGAGGACCCGCGCTTCAGCCTGAAGGACACCTCCGCGCCCGGCGTGCCGCGGCAGTACGCGCTGACCATCCCGCCCGAGGTGGTCAACAACATGGGCAACATCACCGGCGCCGGGCTGCGCAAGGCGGTGCTCAAGGCGCTCAACCCGAAGGCCCCGGGCCTGGTCGACTGGATGCGCGGGCACGCCGCCGAGCTGGTCGACCGCTTCATGGCGGAGGGCGCCCCGGCCGACCTGCGCGGGCAGTTCGCCGACCCCTACTCGGCCGCCATGCACTGCCACATCCTCGGCATCCCGTACGCCGACGCGCCCCGGCTGATGCGCAGCCTGGACATCGCGTTCATGAACGCGGCCTGCCCGGTCACCGGGGCCCGGCTCAACTGGGACCGGGACATCTCCTACATGACCGGGAAGCTGGACGACCCGGCGACCACCGGGCTGATGGCCGAGCTGGCCGCGCTGCGCGGGGACCCGGAGTACGGGCACCTGACGGACGAGATGCTGGCGACGGTCGGCGTCACCATGTTCGGCGCGGGGGTGATCTCCACCGCCGGCTTCCTGACCATGGCGCTGGTCTCGCTGATCCAGCACCCGGAGTTGAAGGCCGAGCTGCTGGACGACCCGTCCCTGATACCGGCGGCCGTGCACGAGCTGCTGCGGATCAACCTCTCCATCGGCGACGGGCTGCCGCGGCTGGCCACCGAGGACGTGCTGCTCGGCGACGTACTGGTCAGGAAGGGCGAGTTGGCGCTGGTCCTGGTCGAGGGGGCCAACTTCGACCCGGCGGTGTTCGACGACCCGTACGCGGTCGACCTCACCCGGGACAACAGCGCCGACCACCTCTCCTTCGGCGGCGGCCGGCACTACTGCCCGGCCACCGCGCTGGGCCGCCGGCACGCCGAGATCGCGCTGGAGGCGCTGCTGGAGCGGGCCCCGGGCCTGGACCTCGCCGTGCCGATCGAGCAACTGGTGTGGCGTACGGGGTTCATGAAGCGTATCCCGGAGCGGCTGCCCGTGATGTGGTGAGCGGTCCCCGGCGTCAGAACACGTCCTGGCACCAGGGGCGGCGCGCGGTGCGCAGCAGGGCGTCGGCGCGGGCGGCCGCGCCGGGGGCGGTCTCCTCGACCCGGCCGAGCGCGGCCAGCCGCACCGCCGACTCGTCGCCCAGGTAGAGCGCCCCCAACTCACGCACGTCCAGGGTGAGGTCGGCGCTCGCGGTGGTCGGGGCGCAGCTCGCGCCCCGCGCGGAGGTCTCCAGCACGAAACGGCCGCCGGACAGCCCGGAGTCGTCGTGCACCTGGAGGACGAGCGCGCCCTCACCGGCGTAGCTCCGCGCCTCCAGGGCCGCCGCGACGTCCAGCACCCGCAGCCAGAGCAGGTCCGCCTGGGTGGTGATCCTGGCGGCGCGCGGGTCGGGCAGCAGCAGCGGCAGCAGGTCGTCGGGGGCCCGGAGCCCGGTCCTGACCAGGGTGACCCAGTCGACCGAGCAGAGGAAGCGCCACAGCGCGCGCTCGGCGGCCGGGGTGGCGGCGATCAGGTCGCGCACGGTCGCCGTGTTGACCGGCTGCTTGGCGTCGTCCCACCGGTCGTCGGCGGTGTAGGCGAGCAGACCGTCCACCTCGCCGGCGGCCGAGCGGTACACCGCGAAGAACGGCTCGGTCCAGGGGTGGACGGGGTCGGGCGGCGCCGCGCCGGTCGCCGCGTCCCACCAGGACGGGGACCGGCTGACCATGCCGTGCCGCACGGTGCGGGTCCGCTCGAACAGCTCGGGGCCCAGCTTGCGGACGTCCTGCGGCGTGACCAGGTCGATCCGGCCGCCGTCGTCCGGGCCCGACCAGCGGGGGTCCAGGCCGGCGCGGCGCACGTCGAGCGTCCACACGGCGGTCCAGGCGGCGGGGCCGAAACCGTACCGCCCGTAGATCGGGTACTCCGCGGCGGTCAGGGACGACAGCACGTCCCCGCGTTCGCGGGCCTCGGCCAGCTCCTCGACCATCATCCGGCTCAGCAGCCCGCGCCGCCGGTGCGTCGGCGAGACGGTGACGTTGGTGACCGCGCTGGAGGTGACGCGGCCGCCGCCGGGCACCGAGACGTCCTGCGCGAACGACCGGAAGGTGGCGACACAGCGCCCGCCGTCGAACGCCCCCCTGGTGCGGGCCGGGTCGACGACCGCCCGGCGGTTCGCCAGCTCCTCCTCGCTCACGGCGGGGCTGAGCAGGAAGCCGACGTGCAGGGCGCGCAGCCAGTCGGCGAGGTCGGAGTCGGTGAGGGTGCGTATGTCGAGAGTGCCCCTCCCGGGAGTGCCCCTCCCGGCGGTGGCTGTCCCGGGGGCGTGCGCGGCGGACGTCATGCGCGCAGGCTAGGCGGCGCCCGCCCCCCGGCGCACACCATTTGCCGGGCCGCAGGCTCCGCGCCCGGGGGCCGCGCCCCCGCCCCCGACCGCCCGACGGCGAGCCCGCCGGCGACTCAGAACGCCGCGACCCTGTCACCCTGTCCGTCCGGCGACTCAGAACGCCGCGACCCCGTCCGCCCGGCGTCTCGGAACGCCGCGGCTCAGAACGCCGCGCGGACCTCGCCCACCGGGCGACCGCCGCCCAGCAGCGGGGCCTCGGCGATGCGGGCGAGCACCGGGTCGTGCACGCCCAGCAGCTCCAGGGCGCGGGCCAGCACCGGGCCGAGCGCCCGGCCGGCGCCGTCGTCGATCTTGAAGGCGAGCGCCCGGCCGTCCGGCAGCGCCACCGCCTGCACCGCCTCCGCGCCCATCTTCGACAGCGCGCCCGGCACGGCCCGCATCAGCCAGGTGTCCGGGCGGCGGGTGCCCGCCACGTACTCGGGGTGCGCGCGCATCGCGTCGGCCACCCGGCGCTGCGGGGTGCCGGGCTCCGCCAGCACGTACGAGCGGAACGCGCGGGCCAGGCCCAGCAGGCTGATCGCCATCAGCGGCGCCCCGCAGCCGTCCGTGCCGACCGACGCCACCGGCTCGCCGGACGCGGCCTCCACCTCGTCGTGCACCAGGCGTTGCAGCGGATGGGCCGGGTCCAGGTAGGAGGTCGGGTCCCAGCCGTTGAGCGCGCAGGCGGCCAGCATCGCGGTGTGCTTGCCCGAGCAGTTCATGGTCAGCCGCGCCCGGCGGTGCCCGGCGGCCAGGTACGCCTCGGCCTCCACCGGGTCCAGCGGCAGGTCGGGCGGCGTCTGGAGGTCCTCCTCGGTGAGCCCGTGCTCGGCCAGCATGGTGCGCACCAGCTCAAGGTGAAACGTTTCCCCGGAGTGGCTGGCCGCCGCCAGCGCCAGCCGCTCGCCGGACAGCTCAAGCCCGGCCCGCAGCAGCGCGGCCGCCTGCATCGGCTTGTTCGAGGAGCGCGGGTAGACGGGCGCGGCCGGGTCTCCGACAGCCCGCTGCACGCTGCCGTCGGCGGCCAGCAGGACCAGCGCCCCCCGGTGGTGGCCCTCGGTGAAACCGGAGCGGACGACCTCGGCGAGGACGGGCGGGACGACGGCCGGGGTGGCGACGGCGGTGGCGGAGGGGGTCATGGGACGGCCGGCCTTCCAGGGGGCTCAGGGACGTACCCGCCGCCGCTGCCTCAGCGCAGCAGGTCGTCGACTTGTGCTTCGCCCTCACGGTACCTGCGGGCGATCTCGGCACTGCAACCGTCCGCCGTCCGCTGGAGGGACTGCCGCCGCCGGGAGACCCGCTCCTCGTAGCGGGCCAGCCGCCCCATCGCCGCGTGCAGCTCCTCGTCCGTCCGGGCGGCCAGGTCGGAGAGCGCCACCTCCGCCAGCACCTCGGCGGCGAACCGCCGGTACTCCTCGCCGCGCGGGGTGGAAAGCGTCACGTGCCGGGCCGAGCTGCGGTGCCGCGACGGGCCGTCGGCCAGGATCTCCGACAGCCGGTCCACCACCGGCGGCTGCGCCCCGCCGCGCCGCGCCAGCTCGGCCCGCAGGATGTCGATCCGGCCCTGGAGCAGCCGGCGTACGTAGCTCAGATCGGCCTCGTCGGCCCCCGAGTCGCGGCGCAGCGCCCGCAGCTCCGGCAACCGCAGCGCGCCCAGGTCGTGCGGCGGCTGCGCGGCGGCCGGCAGCCTGTCGCGGCCGCCGGCGTGCTCGCCGTCGCGCGGACCGTCCCCGACGCCGGTGCGCTGGGCGGGCGGGCGGTCGCCCGATCCGGCCCGTCCGCCACCGCCGCAGTCCGTCGGTACGGGATGGGGCGGCTGCCCGGCGCCCGAAGTGCTCATGTGATTCCGTCCCCTCGACCGGTGCGTCGGGCACCGCCTGAGAGGCATGGTGCCAGGTGTGCCGCCGCCGTCGCAGGCGCGTGCACCCGTTCGGACGCGTACGGATCGCGCCGGTATGAGGCCGGTACGGGCCGTACGGGGCCGGTACGCCATCGGGGGCCGCCGCCGGGACCGGCCGGGGGCGCGGGTTAGGTTGGGGGCATGCGTGCGGTGGTGCAGAGGGTGGACGGCGCGAGCGTCGTCGTGGCGGGCGAGACGGTCGGCGAGATCACCGGCGAGGGGCTGTGCGTCCTGGTCGGGGTCACCCACGACGACACCCCGGCGAAGGCGGCGCAGCTCGCCCGGAAACTGTGGTCGCTGCGCGTCCTGGACGACGAGAAGTCCTGCTCCGACGTGGACGCCCCGCTGCTCGTCGTCTCGCAGTTCACGCTGTACGGCGACGCCCGCAAAGGCCGACGCCCCACCTGGAACGCCGCAGCGCCCGGCCCGGTCGCCGAGCCGCTGGTGGACGAGGTCGTCGCCCGGCTGCGCGAGCAGGGGGCCACGGTGGCGACCGGCCGGTTCGGCGCGGACATGCGGCTGTCGCTCACCAACCACGGCCCGTTCACGGTCCTCGTGGAGGTCTGAGCCGACCGCACGCCCGCCCTTCCGCGTACGCCCTCGCCCGTACGTCCTTGCGCGCGTACGCACGTGCCCGTACGCCCTTCCGCGCACGTACGTGCGGCTCGCCTTACGGCTCGACGACCGTCTCCTGGGCGGCGGCCGTGGTGCCCGCCAGCAGCGGGGCGTCCACCGGGACGTTCCGCTTGACCAGGGCCAGCGCGATGGGGCCCAGCTCGTGGTGGCGGGCCGAGCTGGTGACGAAGCCGAGCTGGCGGCCCTCCTCGCCGTCCGAGGCCAGCTTCAGCGCCGTGCCGTGCCCGGGCAGGTGGACCTCGCTGCCGTCCAAGTGCAGGAAGACCAGCCGGCGCGGCGGGCGGCCCAGGTTGTGCACCCGGGCGACCGTCTCCTGGCCCCGGTAGCAGCCCTTCTGAAGATGCACCGCGCTGCCCAGCCAGCCCAGCTCGTGCGGGATGGTCCGGTGGTCGGTCTCGAAGCCGAGCCGGGGCCGGTGCGACTCGACCCGCAGCGCCTCGTACGCCCAGATCCCGGCCATCGGGCCGTGCTCGCGCGCGAACGGTTCCAGCTCGGCGCGCGGCAGGAACACGTCCCGGCCGTGCGGCGTCTCGCGCACCACCGCGCCCTCGGGGACGGCGGCGATGGAGCCGGCCGGCAGGTGCACGACGGCGGTGTCGCCGGTGCGGTCGGCGACCTCCACCCGGTAGAAGAACTTCATCGACTCCAGGTAGGCGATCAGCGCCTCCTGGGTGCCCGGCTCGACATGCGCCCACACCGTCGTCCCGTCGTCCACCAGGTACAGCGCGTGCTCGATGTGCCCGTTGGCGGAGAGCACCAGCGCCTCGGTGGCCTGGCCGGGCGGCAGGTCGCTGACGTGCTGGGTGAGCAGCAGGTGCAGCCAGGAGAGCCGGTCGTCGCCGGTGACGGTGACGACGCCCCGGTGGCTCAGGTCGACCAGTCCCCGGCCGTCGGCCAGCGCGCGCTGCTCGCGGAACAGGTCGCCGTAGTGCGCGGCGACGCCCTCGTCCGCGCCTTCGGCGGGCACGGCTCCGGGCAGGGAGAGCAGGGGGCTGGTCGGTGACTGTCGCAGCATGCGATCAGCCTACGACCCGTCCGGCCGGTCCGGGGAGGCGCTCCGGTCCGGAGCCGGGTCCGCCCCGACGGCATCGGTCGCGGCGGAGTCAGTCCCGGCGGAGTCAGTCCCGGCGGCATCGGTCGCGTCGGCGTCGGTCCCGACGGCATCAGTCGCGTCGGCGTCGGTCCCGGCGGCCTTGGCGGTGCAGTCGCCGCAGCGGCCGAAGATGGCGAAGTGCTTGAGGTCGGTGTCGAAGCCGAAGGTCTCGCGCAGCTTCTCGGTGAACTCGGTCGCCACCGACACGTCCGCCTCGATCACCTCGGTGCAGTCCCGGCACACCAGGTGCAGGTGGTGGTGCCGGTCGGCGAGGTGGTACGTCGGCGCGCCGTGGCCGAGATGGGCGTGGCTGACCAGGCCCAGTTGTTCCAGCAGCTCCAGGGTCCGGTAGACGGTGGAGATGTTCACACCGGAGGCGGTCCTGCGCACCTCGGTGAGGATGTCGTCGGGCGTCGCGTGGCCCAGCACGTCCACGGCCTCCAGGACGAGCTGGCGCTGGGGAGTCAGCCGGTAGCCGCGCTGCCGCAGATCGCTTTTCCAGTCGGTGCTCACCACGGGACCAGTGTACGGAGGGCGGGCCGCCCGGCCCCGGCATGCTCCCGCCCCGCGGCGGTCCGCCGGTCCGACCGAGCGCCCGCCCCGTGGCGGCGCGTCTGCCTCTCGCCTACGTGAGGAAGGCGATTACCTGAAGAAGGCGATCCCGTCGTCCGGGAGGTCGCCGAGGTCCTTGGCCCACGCCTCGACCTGCTCCGGGCTGACGACCTTCTTGAGCTGCGCGGACATGTACGGGCGCAGCGGGACCTCCGGGGTGGCCTTCTCGCCGACCCACATCAGGTCGCCCTTCACATAGCCGTAGAGGCGCTTGCCGCCGCTGTACGGCCCGGAGGCGGCGGTCCGCGCGACCGCGTCCGTCACCAGGTCGATCTGCGGCTTCTGGTCGGCCAGCTCGCCGTACCAGACCTCGACGACGCCGGAGTCGCGCACCATGACGACTTCGACCTTGCGGTCCTTGTCCACCCGCCAGAAGCCGCTCTCGGTCTCCAGCGGGCGCACCTTGTTTCCCTCGGAGTCCAGGACCCAGGTGTGCGAGACGTACTCGATGAAGTCCCGGCCGTCGTGGCTGAAGGTGGCGGACTGGCCGAAGTTGCACTTCTCGGCGCCGGGGAAGTCCGAGACGCCCGCGCCCTCCCAGGTGCCGAGGAGGAACGCGAGGGGGACGAGGTCCGGGTTGAGGTCGGACGGGATCTCGATCATGAGCTGCTCTGCCGGTCTCTCGGGGCGTGCGGGGCGGTGACGGTCAGCGGTGTGCTGGTCGGCGGGTGCTGCCGGAGCGACGTGCTCAGCGCTGGCCCTGGTACAGCTTCTTCACGGTCAGGACGACGAAGGCGAGCACGCCGACGCAGACCAGGACCAGCAGGGCGGAGAAGAAGGCCTCAAGCACGGGTGCTCCTCGATGAGCGGTGGACGGACGCGGACCGCCTCCCAGCCTAATGGGTGGCCCGCGTCCGCTCCCCGCGAGGTGCGGACGCGGCCGCGTCCCGCCGTACAGTGCCGGGTATGGCGAAGAAGCTCGTGATCAAGGTGACCGCCGGGGCCGACGCCCCCGAGCGGTGCTCGCAGGCGTTCACGGTGGCGGCGGTGGCCGCGGCCAGCGGGGTGGAGGTGTCGCTCTGGCTGACCGGCGAGTCGTCCTGGTTCGCGCTGCCGGGGCGGGCGGCGGAGTTCGCGCTGCCGCACGCCGCGCCGCTGCCGGACCTGATCGAGTCCATCCAGGCGGCCGGCCTGATCACCCTGTGCACCCAGTGCGCGGCCCGGCGCGAGATCACCGAGAAGGACGTGCTGGAAGGAGTGCGGATCGCCGGGGCGCAGGTCTTCGTCAGCGAGGCGATGGCCGACGGCGCCCAGGCGCTCGTGTACTGAGGCCGCTGTCCGGCGGAGGCGGGGCGGGGCCGCGGCTACGAGCGGGGGCGGCGGCGGCCGTCCAGCTCATCCCACCACTCGTCCGATTTCGGGTCCCCGCTGGGGTGTTCGTCCCACCAGCGGTCCTCGGGGCCCCGCCGGTTGGCCACCATGGCGGCGACCGGCGGGATGACCATGGCGACCACGCACATCGCGATGGCCGCCGGGATGGACCAGAGCCGGACGACGGCCCAGGCCCCGACGAAGAGGACCAGGCAGAGGGCCATCATCCCGAAGTAGAGATGCCGACGCCGTGCGTACATATCTCCAGGGTAGGAGCCGCCGCCGACATGCGGCAGGGAACCGGCACGCGGGCGGTCCCCGGGCGGACCGAAGGGCCGCGCCTCGTTCCCGGTAAGCGTCCAACCCCCCAGGAGGCACGGCCCTTCGGCCGGTATGCGGCGGTGCTCAGCCCCGTCTCGTACGGTGCCCAGCCCCGCTTTCGTGCGGTGCTCAGACCGCGATGGCGACCTCGGCGAGTCCGCCCTGCTGGGCGACGACCGTGCGGTCGGCCGTGCCGCCGGGCACCAGGGCCCGGACGGTCCAGGTGCCCTCGGCCGCGTAGAACCGGAACTGCCCGGTCGCGGAGGTCGGGACCTCGGCGGTGAACTCTCCGGTCGAGTCCAGCAGCCGGACGTAACCGGTGACGGGCTCGCCGTCGCGGGTCACCTGGCCCTGGATGGTGGTCTCACCGGGCTTGATCGTCGAGGCGTCGGGGCCGCCGGCCTGTGCTCCACACATGAGGGGTACTCCTAGGTAAGACGAGGGGAGGGGAGGGGTCGGGGCCGCCTACTTGGCGGGGCCCAGCTCGATCGGCACGCCGACCAGCGAGCCGTACTCGGTCCACGAGCCGTCGTAGTTCTTGACGTTCTCCTGGCCGAGCAGCTCGTGCAGGACGAACCAGGTCAGGGCCGAGCGCTCACCGATGCGGCAGTAGGCGATGGTGTCCTTGGCCAGGTCGACCTGCTCGTCGGCGTAGAGCGCCTTCAGCTCGTCGTCCGACTTGAAGGTGCCGTCGTCGTTGGCGTTCTTGGACCACGGGATGTTGCGGGCGCTGGGCACGTGGCCGGGGCGCTGCGACTGCTCCTGCGGGAGGTGCGCCGGGGCGAGCAGCTTGCCGCTGAACTCGTCGGGCGAGCGCACGTCGACCAGGTTCTTCGCGCCGATCGCGGAGACCACGTCGTCGCGGAAGGCGCGGATCGAGGTGTCCTGGGCCTGGGCCTTGTACTGGGTGGCGGCGCGGTCCGGGACCTGGGAGCCGTCGACCAGGTCGCGGGAGTCCAGCTCCCACTTCTTGCGGCCGCCGTCGAGCAGCTTGACGCTGTCGTGGCCGTAGAGCTTGAAGTACCAGTAGGCGTAGGACGCGAACCAGTTGTTGTTGCCGCCGTAGAGGACGACCGTGTCGTCGTTGCCGATGCCCTTGGCGGACAGGAGCTTCTCGAAGCCCTCCTGGTCCACGAAGTCACGGCGGACCGGGTCCTGGAGGTCCTGCTTCCAGTCGATCCGGACGGCGTTCCTGATGTGGTTCTTGTCGTACGCCGAGGTGTCCTCGTCGACCTCGACGATGACGACCTTCGGGTCGTCGATGTGGGCCTCGACCCAGTCGGCGTCTACCAGGACGTCGCTGCGGCTCATGCTGTTCTCCTCCGGGGCAGTGGTCGGCGGGTGGTGCGGTGCTGCGGGGTCCGGCTGTCGTGCCGTGTGCCGGGGCGGCGCGGATGACGCGGCGTGCCCACCTTGTCGCGGTCGTCGCCTTCGCGCCTCTTCGTGTCCGGGTCAGCGCCGGTCACGGGGTGCGGGGACCGTCTGCGCGCGGTGCGGCGCGGCCGGGTCCGGGGATCCGGGGTCCGGACCGGTGCCGGAAGCGTCCGGACGCGGGGCCCCGGGATGCGGGAGGTCTCGGCTCCCGCTCAGGCGGGGCGACAGAGCATGGCGGCGACGCGGCACAGGTCTACTGCCCGCCGCTTCGTGAGGTCCGCCTGTCGCTGCTTCATGCGACCGATCGTAGGGACGGACAGGCGGCCGTGTCACCGGCGTGTCGGATGGTGAGACGGAAATGTCCGTATCGCGGGATGCGGAGAGGAGGGACGGTGACCCGGAGCGCACCGCCCGCCGCTGGCGAGGCGTTTCGCCTGCGGAACGGACGGCTCCGTCTCACCATGTGGTGACAGCCGTTCGGCCGGGTCAGCCGCGTCGGTTGATCAGCCCAGGTCGGTCGGCCGCATCGGCCGCACCGGCCGGTCAGCCGGCCAGGGAGACGTCCTTGCCGGTCAGGGTGATCTTCAGGCCGTCGGTGGTCGCCTCGGCCTTCTGTAGCACCAGGCCCTCGGGCAGCCCGCTGATGGTGCGGTCGAAGTCGGTGCGCTCGCGGATCTTCTCCTCCACGCCCGGTATCGCGTCGCCCGGCACCTTGTCCGCGCGCACCCGCAGGGTGTCGCCGTCCACCACGCTGACCGTGGACAGCACGCTCTCGCTGACCTTGCCGAGCACCGGCACCTCGATCGAGCCGGTCAGCTTCACCTTGCCGTTGTCGCCGTAGGCCAGGGTGACGTCCTCCTGCGAGGCCGCGCCGAGGTCGCCGTAGCTGATCCGGGCCGTGCCGGTGGCGGTGGCGGCGATCGCCCGGTCGAAGTTGCCCTCGATCCGCACGTCCCGCAGCGAGGCGTCCATCTCGGTGATCCGGACCGACCGCCCGCCCGCCGAGGCCTCCGCCCCGGTCAGGGCGATGTCGACCTGGTCCAGCTCGCGGCCGGCCACCTGGGTCAGGAACGGGAAGCCCTCGATGGAGACCTCCGGAGTGGACGACAGCCCCCGGCTCGCCTTGATCCGGTCGGCCACCTCGCCCTCGGCGTAGTTCACCGCGAGGCGGTCCGCCGCCACGAACAGACCGCCCAGGATCACGGCCGTGATCAGAAGTATTCGCAGTGCACGCATCGTTCGGTTCCCCACCCTGTTCATCGCCGACCCCCGCCGGCACGTCATGACCGACGTCCGACGGGGTTGTCCGGTTCCCCTGCCCGGTATCGACCGGACCGTGCCCGGACCTCTGCCCGTACCTTGCCTGATCAGGCCCGGGTGCTGTCTAGACCAGAGCCCGCCCCAGCAGGTACACCGCGGGCGCGGAGGCCGCCAGCGGCAGGGCCACGCCGGCGGTCATGTGGACGAACCGGGACGGGTAGTCGTAGCTCGCCACCCGGTGGCCGATCAGGGCGCAGACTCCGGCACCCGCCCCGAGCAGCGCCGCCGGCAGCGGCTGCACGCCGGTCAGCAGGCCCCCGGCCGCACCTGCGCCGGCCGCCGCGAGCAGCCCGCCCGCCAAGGAGACCGGGCCGGGCAGCGGCAGCGCGCGCACCGGCACGGCGGCCGCGACGGCCAGCGCCCCGATGACCACGGCGTCCTGGGCGGCGGCCAGATGGCCCGCCGCCAGCACGGCCAGCGCGGACGAGGCGACCGTGGCCATCAGGCCGTACTGCCGCTCGTCGGACCCGGCGTGGCTGCGCAGTTGCAGCACCAGCACCAGCAGCACCCACACCCCGAGCGTGCCGATGATCGCCACCGGGGCGTGCTCCCGGCCGGTGGCCAGCAGCGCGGTGTCGGCGGTGACGCCGCCGGCGAAGGCGAGCGCGATGCCCTGGCGGGCCGGCCACATGCCGTTCAGCCGGAACCAGCCGGCCGCGGTGACCGCCTGGAGCAGGACCAGCGGCAGCAGCAGCCCGAACGGGCCGAGCGCGGCGCCGCCGGCGAGCAGGACGCCGAGCACGGCGGTCAGCGCGGCCGGCTGCATGCCCGGCTCGATGACCGGCGAGCGACCTTCGGCGCGCGCCCGCTGGGCGTCGGTCAGCCGGACCTCGCCGGAGGTGG
>NZ_PVLV01000344.1 GCF_002982015.1 Streptomyces solincola | reverse complement strand
ACTGACCGGCACGCTCGACCACTTCGCCCAGGCCGAGCCGGCGGAGGCCGACCGCCCGGGCCGCGAGGAGCCGCCTCCGCAGAGCGCGGCCGGCTCCCCGCCGCCCGCCCACCCCGGCTGACCCGCGCCCGCGGCCGGCCCGGCGGCGGTGCGCCGGGCCGCCCTTCGCGGCACGCCGGGAGGCTGCGACAATGCCACGATGAGCGACGACGAACCGGAAGTGACCGCCACGGTGGTCGAGGGCGTCCGGGTGGTGCGGGCCGGCGGCGAGTTCGACCCCGACGAGGCCGAGACCCTGGGCGACGCCCTGGCCGTGCACCGGGCCGGCGAGGCGCTCGGCGTGGTGCTGGAGCTGTCGCGGGTCACCTTCGCCGACTCCTCCTTCCTGCACGTGCTCATCGACGCCCGGCTGCGCCACCGCGAGGCCGGTGTCCCCCTGGTGCTGGCCGCGCCGGACCCCCTGGTCCTGCGCCTGCTGGAGATGACCGACACCGCCCGCGTCTTCACCGTCGCCCCCACCCTGGGCGACGCCCTCACGGCCGTCCGCCGGGCGCGCAGCGACGGTCACCCGGTCCGGTGACGGCCGACACGGCGTACCCGGGGCGCGGGCGGGCAGCCGGACAGGGAGCGAGAGCGGCCGCGACGACCGCGCAGGAGGGACGCATGACGACCGAACGGACGGCCACCGACCGCGAGACCCCCGCCAACGCGGCCGCCGCCCGCGACCGCGTACGCGGGCTGCTGGCGGCCTCGGCCGCCGACCTGCCGTCCGCGGTGGTCAACGACGTCCTGCTGGTCACCTCGGAGCTGGTCACCAACGCGCTGCGGCACGGCGGCGGGCTCACCGCCTTCGACGCCGCGCTCACCGGGGACGCCGTCGTCGTCAGCGTCACCGACACCTCCCCGCACCCGCCGCGCAGCGGGGGCGGATCCGTCACCACCCCCGGCGGCTTCGGCTGGCCCCTGGTGCAGCGGCTGAGCCGGGAGGTCGGCGTCGAGCCCGCCGGCCCGGGGAAGACCATCACGGCGGTCGTGGCGCTGGGAGACGCCCCCGCCCCGCCCGACGCCGACTGAGCGCCCCCGGGGCCCCGTCAGGCGGGCGGGTCGAGGGCGCCGTACGGCAGTCCGAGGGCCTGCTCGGCGGTGGTCACCGCCATCCGGCCCACCGCCTCCGGCAGGTCGGCTGTGTCGCGCCCGCCGCTCGCGCCCAGGCCGTCGAGCACCACGAGGATGTGGACGGCCGCCACCACCGGCTCCGCGGCCCGGAACTCCCCGCACGCCACGCCGTCCTCGACCAGCGCGGTCAGCCGCCCGCGCCAGGCGCCCTCCTGGACGAGCACCCGGTGGCGCAGCGCGGGACGGTAGCGGGCGAGGTGGCGGGCGTTGATCCAGAGCCGGGTGACGTCGTCGTACGCCGGGCCGCATGTCCGCGCCAGGAAGGCGGCGAGGTGCTGGCGCGGCGAGGCGCCGGCCCGGTCGGCGGACAGCAGCACCTCCAGCTCCGCGCTCGCCGCGCTGCCGAACGCCTCCGCGACCAGGTCCTCGGCTGCCGGGAAGTAGTGGCTGATCAGTCCGGGGCGCACGCCGAGCGCCTCGGCGACCCGGCGCAGGGTGACGCACTCCAGCCCGTCGGCCAGCGCGATGGCGGCGGAGGCGGCGACGATCTCCGCCCGCCGCTCGGCGGGCTGCTTGCGGACCCTGGTCCGCTGGACGCTTGACGGCATGGACCGGATGCTATTGAGAGGCCGACCAACAAGCAAGGCGGGGCCGGCCGGCCGCTCACCCCCCGCTCTGGATGTCGCCGGTCGTGGAGGTGGTGACCACGCTGCGGTGCACCGCGTCGCCCGGCGGGATGCCCGGGTGATGGGCGGCGCCGTGGGCCGGGGTGCGGGGCGCGCCCGGGTCGAGGGCGAGATGGGAGACGATGCGGTAGCGGTCACCGCGGTAGACCGAGCGCACGTACTCCACCGGGCGGCCCCCGTCGTCCGTGGTCAGCCGCTCGATCAGCAGCGCGGGGGACAGCTCCGGCACGCCCAGCACCTCCGCCTCCGCCTCGTTGACCACGGTCGGCTCGATGGACTGCACGGCACTGCGCACCCGTACGCCGTGGTGCTCGCGCAAGTGGTCGTAGAGGTCGCCGGACTCCAGCTCGGCCGGGGTCAGCGAGGGCACCACCGCCGCCGGGATGTGCAGGTGCTCGATGGCCATCGGCTCGCCGTCCACCAGCCGCATCCGGGCCGCGTACAGCAGGGCCGCGGCGGGGGAGAGGCGCAGCCGGCGCCCCAGCCGCGCCCCGGCGGTGATCGTGGTCAGCTCCAGCAGCCGGCTGGACCAGGCGCCGCCCGCCCGGGGCACCGCCATGGTGCCGTCCGCCCCGCCCAGCTGCTGGGTGATCTTCGCTCGGGCCACATACGTCCCCCGACCCTGCTCGCGCACCAGCAGCCCGGTGCCGACCAGGCCGTCCACCGCCGCGCGCAACGTCGGCCGGGAGACGCCCAGTTCGGCACAGAGCGCCCGCTCGGCTGGGATCGCG
The DNA here is from genome assembly GCF_002982015.1 of Streptomyces solincola. Lineage (GTDB taxonomy): Bacteria > Actinomycetota > Actinomycetes > Streptomycetales > Streptomycetaceae > Streptomyces > Streptomyces solincola. The sequence continues at coordinate 191 of NZ_PVLV01000344.1, read as the reverse complement.
TCACCCGGCTGGAGCGTCTCCACCAGGCCGAGCAGCCAGTCCCGCACCCGCTCGCGCTTCAGGACCCCGTCGGGTGCGCCGTGCCCGCCCCACCGGGTTACCATGCGCCGTACAGGCTTTACCAGTTGGCCGGAGGTGAGGTTCGATGGGCGGGCACGGCGCACCCGACGGGGTCCTGAAGCGCGAGCGGG
>NZ_PVLV01000343.1 GCF_002982015.1 Streptomyces solincola | reverse complement strand
CATCCCTCCCGCCCGTCACCGTCGGCCGTCACCGTCCGGCCGTCCCAGCACGCCCGTCATGGTCCGTCCGGAAAGCGGTGACCCGTTGTCAGACGTCTGTGCGATGCTCTGCGACGTGGAGACCAAGTCCTTCAGCCCGGTGTTCGTCGGCAGGGCCGGCGAGCTGGCCGCGCTCACCGAAGCGCTCTCCCGCGCGTCCGCGGGAGAGCCGCAGGCCCTGCTCGTCGGCGGCGAGGCCGGCGTCGGCAAGACCCGGCTGCTGGAGGAGTTCCTCGGTGAGGCGACCGCCCGCGGGGCGGTCGTCGCCGTCGGCGGCTGCGTGGAGATCGGCGCGGACGGGCTGCCGTTCGCGCCCTTCTCCACCGCGCTGCGCGCCCTGCGCCGCACCCTGCCCGACGAGCTGGCCGCCGCGGCCGAGGGCCAGGAGGGCGAGCTGGCCCGGCTGCTGCCCGAGCTGGGCGAGGCCGGCGGCCACGAGCCGTACACCCTCTACAACGACGACAGCACCGCCCGGCTGTTCGAGCTGACCGCCCGGCTGCTGGAGCGGATCACCGCCCAGCGCACCGTCGTCCTCGCCCTGGAGGACCTGCACTGGGCCGACGCCTCCACCCGCCACCTGCTCGCCTACCTCGTGCGCACGCTGCACAGCGGCCGGCTCGCCGTCGTCGCCACCTACCGCAGCGACGACATCCACCGCCGCCACCCGCTGCGCCCCCTCCTCGCCGAGCTGGACCGGGTGCGCGCCGTGCACCGCGTCGAACTGCCCCGCTTCACCCGCACCGAGGTGCACCGCCAGCTCACCGGCATCCTCGCCGCCGAACCGGACGCCCCCCTGGTCGACGACATCTACGCCCGCTCCGAGGGAAACGCCTTCTTCGTCGAGGAGCTGGCCATCGGGCACGACTGCGGCTACGAGCCCGGCGCGCTCTCCGACTCGCTGCGCGACCTGCTGCTGGTGCGGGTCGAGAAGCTCGGCGAGGACGCCCAGAAGGTCGCCCGGATCGTCGCCGAGGGCGGCTCCACCGTGGAGTACGGACTGCTGGCCGCCGTCGCCGGGCTCCCCGAGGACGACCTCTTCGAGGCCCTGCGCGAGGCGGTCGGCGCCAACATCCTGCTGGCCGTGCCCGACGGCGAGGGCTACCGCTTCCGGCACGCCCTGGTCCGCGAGGCCGTCAGCGACGACCTGCTGCCCGGCGAGCGCTCCCGCCTCAACCGCCGCTTCGCCCAGGCCCTGGAGGCCGACCCGCAGCTGGTGCGCGCCGACGCCCGCACCACCCGCCTCGCCGGGTACTGGTACCACGCCCGGGACGCCGCCAAGGCGCTGCCGGTGGTGCTCCGGGCCGCCGTCGAGGCCCGCAAACGGCACGCCCCCTCCGAGCAGCTCCAACTGCTGGGCCGCGGCATGGAGCTGTGGGACGACGCCCCCGAGGAGGTCCGCGCCTCGCTGCGCCCGCTGGACTACGCCGAGGCGTACCCGGCGTGCGGCTGCGACCCGCAGACCACCCCGCTCGGATACCTCGACCTGCTCGCCGAGGCCGCCGTCGCCGCCCGGGTGTGCGGCGAGCGCGAACGCGCCTTCAAGATCGTCAAGCGGGCGCTGCGGCTGCTCGACGAGGAGACCCACGGCCCGGACGGCGAGGTGTGCGACCCGCTGCGCGCCGCCTGGTTCTGGACCGAGCGCTCCCGCCTGGTGTCCAATCTCGGCCGCGGCGACGGCTGGGACGAGCTCGCCCGCGCCCAGGACCTGGTCCGCGGCCTGCCGCCGTCGCCCATCCACGCCCAGGTGCTCGCCGTCGCCGCCGGCTGGGGCATGCTGCACACCCCCGGCCGCGAGAGCCTCGCCGCCGCCGAGCGGGCCGTCGAGTACGCCCGGCTGGTCGGCGCGGAGGCCATCGAGCTGCACGCCCGCACCACGCTCGGCTGCATCCTGGTCGACGCCGGTCAGGTGGACGCCGGGCTCGCCATGATCGAGGAGGTCGAGCAGCGCAGCCGCATCCTCAAGCTGAGCAGCGAGACCGCCCGCTGCTATGTGAACCTCTCCACCTGCCTGGAGGCGGTCGGACGCTCCCGCGCCGCCGTCGCCGCCGGCCGCGAGGGCGTCGACTTCTCCTGCTCCAGCGGCCTGCGCGACAGCGAGTGCTGGTCCCTGGGCAATCTCACCGAGTCCCTCGTCCCGCTCGGCGAGTGGGACGAGGCCGAGGCGGGCGCCCAGCGGCTGCTGCGCATCGCCTACAGCGCCAAGCCCCGCGGCATGGCCCACACCCAGATCGCCCGGCTGCGCCTGCACCGAGGCGAGCCGGCCGCGGCCGCCGACGCCCTCGCCGACGCCCGCGAGGCGTACGGCACCCACGACCGCATCCCGCAGCAGGTGCTGCCGATGGCGCGGATCGAGATCGGCGTGGCCGCCGCGCAGGGCCGCCTGGCCGACGTCCGCACCTGCCTGGCCGCCCTGGCCGAGGAGGGCATCCCCAGCGCCGGCAGCCACCGCTACGGCTGGCCGCTGCTGCTGGCCGCGGCCGGCGCCGAGGCGGACGCCCGCGGACTGCCCGGGGCGGAGACCGGCCGGGCCGAGGCGCTGGAGGTGGTCCGCGCCGCGGCCCGCCGGCTCGCCGCGCCCGTCGCGCTCTGGCAGGCGTACGCCCTGTTCGTCTCGGCCGAGCTGGCCCGCGCCGAGGGCTGCCGGGACCCGGAGCGCTGGGCGGAGATCACCGCCGCCCTCGAACCGCTGGAGCGCCCCTACCGGCTCGCCCACGCCCGGCACCGGCAGGCCGACGCGCTGCTCGCCGTCGGCGGCCGCCGGGACGACGCGGCGGACCTGCTCCGCGCGGCCCACCGCACCGCCGTACGACTCGGGGCGCGGCCGCTGCGCGAGGAGCTGGAGCTGCTGGCCGCCCGGGCCCGGGTGCCGCTGACCGAGCAGGCCGCCGAACCGCCCCGGGCCGCCCGGCCGGACGACGGCTTCGGGCTGACCCGCCGGGAGCAGGACGTGCTGCGGCTGGTCGCGGCCGGCCGCACCAACCGCCAGATAGCCGAGGAGCTGTTCATCTCGCCGAAGACGGCCAGCGTCCACGTCTCCAACATCCTCGGCAAGCTCGGCGTCTCCGGCCGGGGCGAGGCCGCCGCCCTCGCCCACCGGCTGCGCCTGCTGTCCGAGGCCCCGGCCTGAAGGACCCCGAGCTACGACACCTGGAGCCGCAGCAGCTTGTCGTCGCCTGCCTCCGGGGTGCCGCGGGTGTCGGTCTCGCTGGTCAGCAGCCACAGCTCGTCCCCGCCGGCGGCCAGCACGGTGCGCAGCCGCCCGTACTCCTCCCGGAGGAACGCCTGCGGTTCGGCGACCGGTTTGTCGCCGTCCAGCGGGAGGCGCCACAGACGCTCGCCGCGCAGCCCGGCCATCCAGATCGATCCCTCGGCGTAGGCGATGCCGCTGGGGGACGCCTCGGAGGTACGCCACTGGGCGACCGGCTCCTTGAAGCCGCCTCCGCCGCCGCGGCCCTCGGTCTCCGGCCAGCCGTAGTTGCCGCCCGGCTCGACGAGGTTCAGCTCGTCCCAGGTGTTCTGCCCGAACTCCGCGGCCCACAGCCGCTTCTCCGCGTCCCACGCCAGCCCCTGCACATTGCGGTGGCCGAGGGAGTAGACGGTGGAGTCCGGCTCCGGGTTGCCGGGCGCGGGCTCGCCGTCCGGGGTCATCCGCAGGATCTTGCCGCCCAGCGACGCGCGGTCCTGGGCCAGCCCGGTCTCCCCGGTCTCGCCGGTGCCCGCGTACAGCATCTTGTCGGGACCGAACGCGATCCGGCCGCCGTTGTGGATCGACCCCTTGGGGATGCCGCGCAGCACCGTGTCCGGCGCGCCGAGCTGCTGCCCGGCCGGCTTGCGCTCGTCGTAGAGCAGGCGGGCGATCCGGTTGTCGGAGTCGGTGGTGAAGTAGGCGTACACCTGGCGGTCGGAGGCGTACGAGGGGGAGAGCGCGATCCCCAGCAGCCCGCCCTCGCCGGCCGGCGACACCCCGGGCACCGAGCCGATCACCGTCTTCTTGCCGCTCTCCCCGTCGATCCGGGTGATCGTGCCCTCGTCGCGGGAGGAGACCAGCAGGTCGCCGTCCGGCAGCTCGGCCAGCCCCCAGGGCGACTTCAGACCCTCGGTCAGGGTGGCCGCCACCTTCGCCGAGCCCTTCGCGGGCGCCGCCGAGGCGGAGGACGCGCCGGGGGAGCCGCTGGGCGCGGGGGAGGAGGCGGAGGCCGACGGGGTGCGGCCCGCGCCCTCGGCCGGCCCGTCCGCCCCGCCGGACGAGCAGCCGGCTGTCAGCACCAGCACGGCGGACGCCAACACGGCGGTGACAGTAGGTCGTTGCACGATCTCGTTCCCTTCCCACGGCGGCGCGAGCAGCCTCGCGCCCCCTTCATACACCGGCCGGCCGGGCCCCGCCTGGACGGTCGCCGTCAACCTCCGGCCGGGTACCACCCCGGTCGCCGGTGAACCGCTCCGTTCCGCCCTGTTCCGCCCGGACCCGCCGCGATCCGCCGTGAAACGCCATTCCCCGCCGGGGGCCCGGCGTTCAGTCCCAGGACCCGCGGGCCGGGGGCAGCGCGGCGATCTCGGCCAGGTCGGCGGGGGTCAGCGCGAGGGCGGCGGCGCCGGCGTTCTCCACCGCCCAGCGGGCCCGCTTCGTGCCCGGCACCGGGACGACCTGCCCGCCCTGGGCCAGCGCCCAGGCCAGCGCCACCCGTGCCGGGGTGATCCCGGCCGCCGGGCCGCCGTGCCGCTCGGCGACCCGGCGCAATCCGGCCACCAGCGGCTGGTTGGCGGCCATCATCTCGGCGGTGAACCGGGGGTGCCGGGCCCTGGGGTCGTCCGGCTCGAAGCCGCCGCCCGGGGTCAGCGTCCCGGTCAGGTAGCCGCTGCCCAGCGGCCGCGCCGCCAGGAAGCCGACGCCCCGCTGGGCGCACCACGGCAGCAGCTTCTCCAGCGCCTCCGGCGACCAGACCGACAGCTCCGCCTGCACCGCGGCGACCGGGAACACCTGCTGCACCCGCTCCAGCAGCCGAATCGTTCCGTCATACGCGTCGGGCCCCCGGCCGCCCAAGGCCCCCGCCCGGCCGCCGGACGTACCCGGCCGGCTCCGGACCGCACCCGTCCGGTCCGTGCGTGCGCCCGCCCCCGGGGCCGCCCGCGCCGCGGCGACCGCGCCGCCCCGGCCCGGAGCGACGGGGCGGCGCGGGGCGCGGACGTCCAGGGCGCACAGGCCCAGCGCCCGCACCTTGCCCGCCCGGACCAGCTCGGCCATCGCGCCCCAGGTCTCCTCCACCGGGATGTCCGGGTCGGTCCGGTGCAGCTGGTAGAGGTCGATGACGTCGGTCTGGAGCCGGCGCAGCGAGGCGTCGCAGGCCCGGCGCACATACCCGGGGCGGCCGTTGGCGACGATGTGGCCGTCTCCCACGAGCAGCCCGCACTTGGTGGCCGCGAAGACCTCCGCGCGCCGCTCCTTGAGCACCCGGCCGAGCAGCAGCTCGTTGGTGAACGGCCCGTACATGTCGGCGGTGTCCAGCAGGCTCACCCCGGCGTCCAGCGCCGCGTGCACGGCCCGCAGCGACTCCTCGCCCCGCTGCTGGGAGGAGGTGTACGCCCAGCTCATCGGCATGCACCCGAGACCCACCGCGCCCACCGCGAGCGCGCTCGCGCCGATCGTCCTGCGGTCCAACTCCCCGTACCTCCACAACGCCTCGGCCCGCCCCGAATCTAACCAATGGCCCGTCCGTGCCGGTGGCATAGCCTCGGGGACCATGACATACGACGTATGGCTCCCCATCCCGGCCGACGAGATCGACGGCCTGCCCGCACCCGCGTCCGGCGGCGCCGACGGACCGCGCTACCGCTTCTGGGACGGCGGGCCCGACTTCCCGGCCGACCCGGCCGACTGCGCCTTCTACGTGGTGCCGTACATGAAGGGCAGCGAGGTCGCGGTCCGCCCGATGTCCGCGATGGGGTCGGTGCGGGTGGTGCAGACCCTCTCCGCCGGCACCGACCACATCACCCCCGGACTGCCCGGACTGCCGGCCGGGGTGGCGCTGTGCAACGCCAAGGGCGTGCACGAGGCGAGCACCGCTGAGCTGACCCTGGCCCTGATACTCGCCTCGCTGCGCGGCATCCCGCGCTTCGTGCGCGGCCAGGACGCCGAGGAGTGGCGGGACGGCTTCTACCCGGCGCTCGCCGACAAGTCGGTGCTGATCGTGGGCTACGGCTCGATCGGCGCAGCCGTCGAGGACCGGCTCGCGCCGTTCGAGTGCGCGCGCGTGGAACGCGTCGCACGCTCCGCGCGCACCACCGCGCGCGGCCCGGTGCGGGCACTGGCCGAGCTGCCGGAACTGCTGCCGCGGGCGGACGTCGTGGTGCTCTCCACCCCGCTGACCGCCGACACCCGGCATCTCGTCGACGCGGCGTTTCTCGGCCGCATGAAGGACGGCGCGCTGCTGGTGAACGTGGCCCGCGGCCCGGTGGTCGACACCGAGGCGCTGCTGGCCGAGACCGGGCGCGGCCGGCTCACCGCCGCCCTGGACGTGACCGACCCCGAGCCGCTGCCGCCCGGCCATCCGCTGTGGCACGCGCCCGGTGTGCTGATCAGCCCGCATGTGGGCGGTTCCACCTCGGCGTTCCTGCCGCGCGCCAAGCGGCTGCTGGCCGACCAGCTCACCCGTTTCGCCACCGGCGGGGAGCTGCGGAATCGGGTGCTCACCACCGGGTAGACGGCCCCGCACGGCGGCCGCGCGCACGACGCAAACCGGCCAATTCCGTGATCGTCACGGAGCGTAGAGAACCCCTGTCCCTGTGTGACGAGACTGGTGTATCGTCCCGATCTGGGGGGAGGCGTCGAGCGGAGACCGGCGCAGAGGCGCCACGTGAGAGCCGATTGACCACCGAGCCGATCGATCAGGAACCGAGGGGGGCGACGGGTGATGCACGGCCCAAGGGCAACCGATCCGACGCGGCGGGACGGGCTGACACCGTCCCCGGGCGCGACAACGCGTCCGCCGCGGAGCACGACTCGACCGTCCGGCCCGCGCACCGGAGCGCCGCGGTGAGCGCCTCCGGAGTCCTCGTGGAGCGCCCGCCCGCAGCCTCCGGGGGCAAGGCCCCGGGGCCCCGGGCGGGCGGCGGACTGGGCACCCAGCTCATCCTGGCGGTGCTCTGCGGCGGCTACGCCACCGGCGCCGGCCTCGGCTGGGGCTCACCCGAACTCGCGCTCATCATGGGCGACTTCGGGCTCAGCGGAGCCGCGTTGGTGGCCGCCGTCTCCTGCCTGGTCTACGCCCGCACCCGGGACGGCCGGTTCCGGCCCGCCTGGCTGCTGTTCGCGTTCTCCTCCGCCATGGCCGCCGCCGGCAACGGCGTCTGGGGCTGGTACGAGGTCGTCCTGGACGTCCCGGTGCCCAGCCCCTCGCTCGCGGACCTGTTCTTCCTGCTGTTCGCGCCGCCCGCGATCGTCGGGCTGCTGGTGCTCGCCAAGCGCCCGGTCACCCGGGCCGGCTGGGTCTGCCTGGCCCTGGACTCCTGGCTGATCGGCGGCTCGCTGCTCACCCTGTCCTGGAGCCTGGCGCTCTCCCACGCCACCCGCTTCCAGGGCGAACCGGTCGCTCGCGCCGCCCTCTCGCTGGCCTACCCGCTGCTGGACATCGTGCTGGTCAGCATGGTCCTCGCGCTGCACTTCCGGCGCTCCCAGGCGGGCCGCTCCACCGTGCACACCGCCATCGCCGCGCTCGCCCTCACCGTGCTGTGCGACGCGCTGTTCACCTCACCGCTGCTGCGCGAGCACTACGCCTCCGGCCAACTCCTGGACGCCGGCTGGTTCGCCGGCTCGCTGCTGCTGGCGTACGCGCCCTGGGGCGCCCGCCGGGCCCGCGGCGCCGCCGTCCGGCCCGCGCCCGCCGTCCGGCGGCCCGCCAGCCGCCCGGTGGCCGGCTCGCTGGCCGCCCTCACCCCGTACCTCGCCGCCGCCGTGTGCACCCTCGGCATCCTGTACAACGCGGTGGAGGACCGCACGGTGGACCGGGTGGTGGTCTTCACCGCCTGCACCGTGGTGCTCGCGCTGGTCGTCCGCCAGGGCATCATGCTGATGGACAACATCGCCCTCACCCACGAACTGGCCCAGAAGGAGAACCACTTCCGGTCCCTGGTGCAGGGCTCCAGCGACGTCATCATGATCGCCGCGCCCAACGGCACCCTGCGCTACGTCAGCCCGGCCGCCTCCGGCGTCTACGGGCGCGAGGCGGACGAGCTGATCGGCTCCGAACTGGCCGCGCTGATCCACCCCGACGACCTCGGCGGCGTCGTCCACGAGGTGCGCCGCTTCCTCGCCGCGCCGCCGTCCGAGGAGCCGACCACCCGCATCGAGTGCCGCTTCCGCTCCGGGGCCGGCGACTGGCTCAACGTCGAGTCGGTGGTCAACCGCCACCAGGGCGGGCTGATCTTCAACAGCCGGGACGTCACCGAACGCGTCCGGCTCCAGGCCCAGCTCCAGCACAACGCCGAGCACGACGCCCTCACCGACCTGCCCAACCGGGCGCTGTTCACCCGGCGGGTGCGCGGCGCGCTCGGCGGCCGGCGGGCCGGGGACGCCGGCACCGCGGTGCTCTTCATCGACCTCGACGGCTTCAAGGCGGTCAACGACAAGCTCGGCCACCAGGCCGGCGACGACCTGCTCGTCCAGGCCGCCCGCCGGCTCCAGGATTCCGTGCGCGCCGGCGACACCGCCGCCCGGCTCGGCGGCGACGAGTTCGCCGCCCTGATCCTCGGCGGCGCCGGCCACGACGAGGCCGACCGGGAACTGCTGGTCACCGAGATCGCCGAGCGCCTGCGGCACACCCTCTCCCGGCCCTACGAGGTCGACGGCGGACGGGAGGTCCGGGTCGCCGCCTCCATCGGCGTCGCCTTCGCGGAACCGGGCATCTCCTCCGCCGACCTGCTGCGCAACGCCGACCTCGCCATGTACCGGGCCAAGGCGGGCGGCAAGAACCGCGTCGAGCTGTACAGCCCGCACCTCACCCCCGTCAGCCCGCCCA
>NZ_PVLV01000342.1 GCF_002982015.1 Streptomyces solincola | reverse complement strand
GAGCGGCAGGGATCAGCGGTGGGATCGAGCGGCGGGGGTGAACGGCAGGGATCAGCGGTGCGGGTGGACGGAGGGCGTACGGGCGATGGCCGCATGGGCGACGGCGGTGGGAGCGATGGTTCGTCAGCGCTTGCATAGCCCTGCCGGCGAGCCGTCAAACCCCCGTTGGACTGCGTGGACACGACAGAGGGCCCGCACCGGGAGACCGGTGCGGGCCCTCATTGGTCCAGTCCTCTGCCGCCCTACTGCTGAGGGGTTGACGGCGGCGCCGGAGGCGCCTGCGGAGGCTGCTGCGGCCACCCCGGAGGCGGCGCGGGATGTTCTCCGGCCGGCTCGCCCTGCGCAGGCGTGTGGGGGTGCGGCTGCTGCTGGGGCGGGGCGTACGGGCCCTGCGCCGGTCCCCCGGGCGGCGGCTGCGGCGACCAGCCCTGCGGCGCCTGCTGCTGCGGAGGCTGGTACGGCTGCTGCGGCTGGTGCTGCGGCGGCTGCCCGTGCCCGCCGCCGGGCTGCGGCGGGTGCGTCTGCCCCGGGTGCGGCTGACCCGGGTAGGGCTGTCCACCCGGCTGCCCCGGGTAGGGCTGCGGGGCGGGCTGCCCCGGGTACGGCTGCGGAGCGGGCTGCCCCGGCTCTCCCGGATACGGCTGCTGTCCGGCGTACGGCTGGCCCGGCTGTCCCGGGTGGGGCTGCCCCGGCATCGGCGGAGCCATGTGCGGCGGCGGGGCGCCCTGCGCGTCGCCGGTCCACAGCCCCTGCGCCTGCTGCGCCCGGGCGAAGTCCTCGGCCACCATCGCGGAGAGGTTGAAGTACGCCTCGCGCGTCTTCGGCCGCATCATGTCCAGGTCCACCTCGGCGCCCGCGGCGAGGTGCTCGTCGAACGGCACCACGACCACCCCGCGGCAGCGGGTCTCGAAGTGCTGCACGATGTCGTCGACCTTGATCATCTTGCCGGTCTCGCGCACCCCTGAGATCACCGTGATGGAGCGCTGCACCAGATCGGCGTACCCGTGCGCGGACAGCCAGTCCAGCGTCGTGGAGGCGCTGGACGCGCCGTCCACCGACGGCGTGGAGATGATGATGAGCTGGTCGGCCAGGTCCAGCACCCCGCGCATGGCGCTGTAGAGCAGGCCGGTGCCGGAGTCGGTGAGGATCACCGGGTACTGCCGGCCCAGGACGTCGATCGCCCGCCGGTAGTCCTCGTCGTTGAACGTGGTCGAGACGGCCGGGTCCACGTCGTTGGCGATGATCTCCAGACCGGAGGGCGCCTGCGAGGTGAACCGGCGGATGTCCATGTACGAGTTGAGGTACGGGATCGCCTGCACCAGGTCCCGGATGGTCGCCCCGGTCTCCCGGCGGACCCGGCGGCCCAGGGTGCCGGCGTCCGGGTTGGCGTCGATGGCGAGGATCTTGTCCTGGCGCTCGGTGGCGAGGGTGGCCCCGAGGGCGGTGGTGGTCGTCGTCTTGCCGACGCCGCCCTTGAGCGAGATCACCGCGATCCGGTAGCAGGAGAGCACCGGGGTGCGGATCAGGTCCAGCTTGCGCTGCCGCTCGGCCTCCTCCTTCTTGCCGCCCAGCTTGAAGCGGGACGCCCCGGACGGGTTGCGGCTGGACTTGGCCTTCTGCCGGGTGTTGCGCAGCAGCCGGTCCGAGGACAGCTCGACCGCGGCGGTGTAGCCGAGCGGGGCCCCCGGCACGGAACGCTCCCGCTGGTCGTGCGCCACCGACGCCGGCCAGGCGTTGCCCGCGCGCGGGTCCGCCGGGGGAGCGGCCGGAGCGGGAGCCGGGGCCGGGGC
>NZ_PVLV01000341.1 GCF_002982015.1 Streptomyces solincola | reverse complement strand
CGCCGTCCCCCTCGGGCTCGCCCGCCGCCCCGGCGACCCGGGCGGGGCCCTCGGGCTCGCCGGGCGCCTCCGCCGGCCCGTCCGGCTCCCCCGCGCCGGTGCCCGCCGAGTCGGGGGCGGCGCTGAAGGACCTGGCCGGGCACGCCGCCCGGACCGCCGACGTGCACGCGAGGGCGCTGCTCACCGCGCCCCCGGAGTACGCCCGGCTGCTCGCCTCGGTGGCCGCCGCGCACGCCGCGCACGCCTATCTGCTCACCGCACCGGCGGTCGCCGCCCCCGGGAGCGGGTCGTGATCCGGCCCCCGTCCGCCCGCCGCCCCTCCGCTGAAAGGATTCGCCGATGACCGCCGCCCTGGACGCCGCTCAGGCCGCCCTCGCCGCCGAGCACGCGGCGGTGTACGGCTACGGGGTGGTCGGCGGCCGGATCGGCGCGGCCCGGCGCGGCGAGGCCACCGCCGCGCACGCCGCGCACCGCAGCCGCCGGGACGCGCTGGTGCGCACCGTGCGCGACCTGGGCGGCGAGCCGGCCGCCTCGGCCGCCGGGTACGCCCTCCCCTACGCCGTGCCGGACGCCGCCGCGGCCGTGCGGCTGGCCGCCGAGCTGGAGGACCGGGTGGCGGGCGTCTACTCCGACCTGGTCCGGGCCGCCGACGGGCCGCTGCGCCGGGAGGCGGCGAGCGCGCTGCGGGAGGCGGCGGTGCGGGCGGTGCGCTGGCGGGGCAGCGGCGTAACCTTTCCTGGGCTCACCGAGCGGGCGTGAGGCCGCCGGGCGGTCGTATCGCCTGGTCACCGGCGCGGGGCGGGATGCGCCGCGGGGGCCGCGCCCCGGGCGCCGGGCCTTCGGCGGCCGGCCGCCGTACCGGACGGTCGGGCGGCCGGAAACCGGCCCCGGACGGACGCACGACCGTGAGCCGGGCTGACGAGAGGGAACAACGCACGCATGGCTTTCGAACCGCCGCGACGACTGGTCCGGGCGCTCGGCGAGACCTACGGGGACGCCGCGGCCGGCGACTGGCTGGCCCGCCTGCCGGAGCTGGTCCGGGAGGCGGTGGACGCCCGGCGGCTCGAGGTCGAGCGGGTGTCGGCCCCCGGCGGCCGCAGCGGCCTGGTGCTGCTGGTGCGCACCCCCGACGGCGTGCCGGCGGCGCTGAAGGTGGCCCCGCCGTTCGCCTCGCCCGGGCTGGAGCTGGCCGCCCTGGCGCACTGGGACGGCTGGGGCGCGGTGCGTCCGCTGCCGGGTGAGGGCCCCGGGCTGCTGCTGGAGAGGCTGCACCCGGAGATGTCGCTGCGCTCGCTGCCGGAGGCCAAGGCGCTGCTGGAGGCGGCCGGGACGGTGCGCAGGCTGTGGGTCGAGCCGCCGGCCGGGCACGCCTTCGAGTCGGTCGCCGGGCGCACCGCCCGCCAGGCGGAGGCGATGCGGACGGCCGCCAAGGAGGATCCGCAGGTCGCCGACCTGGTGGCGGCGGCACTGGAGGCGCGGGACGCGCTGATCGCGGACGCGCCCGAGGAACTGCTGCTGCACGGGGCGTTCCGGCAGGGCAAGGTGCTGGCCGCCGATGACCGGGCGCCGTGGCTGGCGGTGGGCCCCGACCCGCTGGTCGGCGAGCGGGCGTTCGACCTGGCCCGGCTGGTGCGGGACCGGGTGGAGGACCTGGTGGGCGCGGACACCGGCGCCTCGACCGGGCGGCGGCGGGTGAACCGGCTGGCGGACTCCCTCGACGTGGACCGGGAGCGGCTGCGGGGCTGGACGCTGTTCCGGGCGGTGGAGTCGGGCGCCCGGGCCCTGGCGGCGGGCCGCCGGCAGGACGGCGAGGTGCTGATGGAGTTCGCGAGCTGGCTGTGAGCGGCGCGGGCCGCGTGCCCTCCCCCGTCCCCGATCCCGTACCGGCAAACCGGTCCGTTACGGTCACCCGAGTGCGATATTGGGCATAACGCACCGATGACCTCCACTGGACGGGAGGGATGTCATGGTCGAGGAACTGCTCGGGGCGGCGGCGGCGACCGGAACGGCCGCCGTGGTGTACGTGGCGTCCGCCGCCAGAGTCGTCAAGCAGTACGAGAAGGGCGTGGTCCTGCGGTTCGGCAGGCTGCGCAAGGGCGTGCGCGGCCCCGGCTTCACCATGGTGGTGCCGGTGGTGGACCGGATGCACAAGGTGAACATGCAGATCGTGACGATGCCGGTGCCCTCGCAGGACGGCATCACCCGGGACAACGTCACGGTCCGGGTGGACGCGGTGATCTACTTCCGGGTGGTGGACGCGGCGGCCGCGATCATGCGGGTGGAGGACTACCGGTTCGCGGTCTCGCAGATCGCCCAGACCTCGCTGCGCTCGATCATCGGCAAGAGCGACCTGGACGACCTGCTCTCCAATCGGGAGAAGCTCAACCAGGGTCTGGAGCTGATGATCGACAATCCGGCGGTGGACTGGGGCGTCACCATCGACCGCGTGGAGATCAAGGACGTCTCGCTGCCGGAGACCATGAAACGCTCGATGGCCCGGCAGGCGGAGGCTGACCGTGAGCGGCGCGCCCGGGTGATCAACGCGGACGCGGAGCTCCAGGCGTCGAAGAAGCTGTCCGAGGCGGCCCGGGGCATGTCCGAGACGCCCGCGGCGCTCCAGTTGCGGCTGCTTCAGACGATCGTGGCGGTGGCCGCCGAGAAGAACTCCACGCTGGTGCTGCCGTTCCCGGTGGAGCTGCTGCGCTTCCTGGAGCGGGCCTCGCAGAACCAGCCGCATGCCGCGCCGGAGCAGCGGGACCAGGACCCTGAGCAGGGACGGGAGCCCGAGCCGCCGGCCGCGGTGGAGGCGGCGCCGCCGGACGTCGGCGTACCGGATCCGGGCGGGCGGCCTTCGGCGGCGCTCCCGGAGGAGGCGCCGGTCCCGGTGGAGCGGCCCGTGCCGGCGGAGCGGCCGGCGCTGCGGGTGCACGACCCGCATCCGGACGACCCGCCGCTGGCCCATGAGCCGCTGCTGCACGATCCGGCGCCGCCGCACCGGACGGCCCGGTCGGACGACGCGGGCACGGCCGGCTGCATCTGAGAGGGACCCGGCACGGCGCGAGGCCCCTCCCGGACCGTTCCGGGAGGGGCCTCGCGGCGTGGATCAGCGCGCGGCGAGGCGGGCGACCGCCTCGGCGACCGGCAGCTCCTCGCGCTCACCGGTGCGGCGGTCCTTGAGCTCGACGACGCCCTCGGCGGTGCGGCGGCCGGCGACCAGGATCTTCGGCACGCCGATCAGCTCGGCGTCGGTGAACTTCACGCCCGGGGAGACGCCGGCCCGGTCGTCCACCAGCACCCGCAGCCCGGCCTGGCCCAGCTGCTCGGCGACGGAGAGCGCCAGCTCGGTCTGGGCGGCCTTGCCGGCCGCGACCACGTGCACGTCGGCGGGGGCGACCTCGGCGGGCCAGCACAGGCCCTGCTCGTCGGCGGTCTGCTCGGCGAGGGCGGCGACCGCGCGGGAGACGCCGACGCCGTAGGAGCCCATGGTGACGCGGACGGGCTTGCCGTTCTGGCCGAGCACGTCGAGCTGGAGGGCGTCGGCGTACTTGCGGCCGAGCTGGAAGATGTGGCCGATCTCGATGGCGCGGTCCAGCTTCAGGCCGGCTCCGCACGTCGGGCAGGGGTCGCCCTCCTCGACCACGACGACGTCGAGGTACTCGTCTACCTCGAAGTCGCGGCCGACGACCACGTTCCTCGCGTGCTTGCCCTCCTGGTTGGCGCCGGTGACCCAGGCGGTGCCGGCGGCGATCCGGGGGTCGGCCAGGTAGCGGACCTTCTCCAGGCCCTGCGGGCCGACGTAGCCGCGGACCAGGTCGGGGCGGCCGGCGAAGTCCTCGGCGGTGACCAGCTCGACGGCGGCGGGGGCGAGGTGGTCCTCCAGCTTGCCGAGGTCGACCTCGCGGTCGCCGGGCACGCCGACGGCGACGATCTCGCCGTCCACCTTGACCAGCAGGTTCTTCAGGGTGGCGGAGGCGGGCACGTCCAGGAAGGCGGCCAGCGTCTCGATGGTGGGGGTGTCGGGGGTGTCCAGCACCTCGACCGGCCCGTGCGCGGAGGCGTCGGCGGGCTCGCCCGTGCCGGGGAAGGTCACGGCCTCGGTGTTGGCCGCGTAGTCGCAGGAGGGGCAGTAGGCGAAGGTGTCCTCGCCGGCCGCGGCGGGGGCCAGGAACTCCTCGGAGGCGGAGCCGCCCATGGCGCCGGAGACCGCGGAGACGATCTTGTGCCGCAGACCGAGCCGGTCGAAGATCCGGATGTACGCCTGGCGGTGCAGCGCGTAGGACTCGGCCAGGCCCTCGTCGGTGGTGTCGAAGGAGTACGAGTCCTTCATCTGGAACTCGCGGCCGCGCAGGATGCCGGAGCGGGGGCGGGCCTCGTCGCGGTACTTGGTCTGGATCTGGTAGAGCATCACCGGCAGGTCCTTGTAGGACGTGCACTGGTCCTTGACCAGCAGGGTGAAGATCTCCTCGTGGGTGGGGCCGAGCAGGTACTCGGCGCCCTTGCGGTCCTTGAGGCGGAACAGCTCGGGGCCGTACTCGTCCCAGCGGCCGGTGGCCTCGTAGGGCTCCTTGGGCAGCAGCGCGGGGAGCAGCACCTCCTGGGCGCCGATGGCGTCCATCTCCTCGCGGACCACGCGGCTGACGTTCTCCAGCACCTTCATGCCCAGCGGCAGCCAGGACCAGATGCCCGCGGCGTTGCGGCGGACGTAGCCGGCGCGGACGAGGAGCTTGTGGCTGAGCGTCTCGGCGTCCGCCGGGTCGTCGCGCAGTGTCTTGACCATCAACCGGGACATGCGCTGGACCTGGGCCATGGGGAACTCTCCTGCGGTGGAAATGGTGATGGCTAGGAGGTTAGCCCCGGCCCGCCCGCTGGCGGAAATCAGTTCCGCGCCGCCTCGGGCCTCCGCAGCAGCGGCAGGTCGGCGCCCATGACCGCGTACGGACGTCCCGCGCTCGGGAAGTGGACGCGGCGAGCGAGGTCGGTGTAGCCGAGGGAGCGGTAGAGGCGTCGGGCGGGGCTCTCGGTGTCGATGGCGGAGAGGATGGAGCGCGGCTGGTCGGCGGTGTCGGTGATCGCGGTGATCAGCGTCCGGCCCAGGCCCCGCCCCTGGAAGGCGGGGTGGACGTGGAGTTCGGTGATGACGAAGACGTCGTCCAGCCAGCGGTCCGCGCCGCCCGCGCGCAGATAGGGCTCGACGACGGTGGACCACCAGTGGGCGCGGTCGTTGGGCATCCCGTAGACGAAGCCGACGAGACGGCCCGTGGGGGTGAGCGCCGCGTAGGCGCGGGCGCCGGGGTTGTGCAGGTGGCGCAGCACGATGTGGCGGCGGACGGCGACCTCGTCCTCGGTCAGTCCGAAGGCCAGCGCCTGCACGGCGAGGGCGTCGTCCACGCGGGGCGTGAGGTCGACCGGTTGCACCACGACGTCATCCATGCGCGCACCCTACTTCGCGGCCGGCCCGCCCAGAACGGGCCTGGTCAGAACAGGACGCTCATGAAGGCGCCGGTCTCCCGGAAGCCGACGCGGCGGTAGGCGGCGCGGGCGGGCAGGTTGTAGTCGTTGACGTAGAGGGAGACGACGGGCGCGGTGTCGGCGATGGCGTGGCGCAGCACGGCGGCCATCCCGGTCTCGGACAGGCCGCGGCCGCGGAACTCGGGGGCGACCCAGACGCCCTGGATCTGGCAGGCCCGCGGGGTGGCCGCGCCGATCTCCGCCTTGAAGACCACCCGGCCGTCCTCGAAGCGGGCGAACGCCCGCCCGGAGCCGACGAGTTCGGCGACCCGGGCCTGGTAGAGCAGGCCGCCGTCGCCGGCCAGCGGAGAGACGCCGACCTCCTCGGTGAACATGGCGACGCAGGCCGGCATGATCATATCCATCTCGTCCTTGCGGACCCGGCGGACGTACGGGTCGGCGCTGACGTCGGGGGCGGGCCGGTCGGTGACCATGAGCGGCTGGTTGGGGCGGACGTCCCGGGCCGGGCCCCAGGTGGGTTCGAGCAGCCGCCACAGCTCGGCGGTGGGCTCGGCGGGGCCGACGAGGGAGGAGCAGCGGCGGCCGGCCCGGCGGGCGCGGTCGGCGAAGGCGCGGACCGCCTCGGGGGTGGCGCAGACCGGGACCAGGTTGGCGCCCGCGTAGCAGAGCGAGCGCAGCTCCCCGCCGGCGTACCAGCCCCACATCTCCCCGCCGAGCCGCCAGGGGTCGAGTCCGGCGACCTGTACGCGGGAGGCGACGAACGCGTTGGCGACGGGGTCGCTGTCCAGGACGGCCAGGGCTGCGCCGAGGTCGCCGGGGCCGAGGACCCGGGTGGTGGTCTGCGTCAGCACGAGGGGCCTCACATGCGTTCCGTACGGGTCCTGGCACTGTACCCGGCCCTGCCGGTGCCATGTCAGAACCGGTGGAAGGCGACGGATTCCGGCCCGGCCCCGGCACGGCGAAGGACCCCGGCGGAGCGGGGTCCTTCGGTGGGCCCGTCGGCCCGGGAGGGTGTCAGCCGGCGACGGAGACGGTGGGCTCGCCGGAGGCGATGCCGTCCTTCTCCATCTGCTCGGCGATCTTCATGGCCTCGTCGATCAGGGTCTCCACGATCTTGGACTCGGGGACGGTCTTGATGACCTCGCCCTTGACGAAGATCTGGCCCTTGCCGTTGCCGGAGGCGACGCCGAGGTCGGCCTCGCGGGCCTCGCCGGGGCCGTTGACGACGCAGCCCATGACGGCGACGCGCAGCGGGACCTCCATGCCCTCCAGGCCGGCGGTCACCTCCTCGGCGAGCTTGTAGACGTCGACCTGGGCGCGGCCGCAGGACGGGCAGGAGACGATCTCCAGCCGGCGCTGGCGGAGGTTGAGGGACTCCAGGATCTGGATGCCGACCTTGATCTCCTCGGCCGGCGGGGCGGAGAGGGAGACCCGGATGGTGTCGCCGATGCCCTCGGAGAGCAGCGCGCCGAAGGCGACGGCGGACTTGATGGTGCCCTGGAAGGCGGGGCCGGCCTCGGTGACGCCGAGGTGCAGCGGGTAGTCGCACTGGGCGGCGAGCTGCCGGTAGGCGTTGACCATGACGACCGGGTCGTTGTGCTTGACCGAGATCTTGATGTCGCGGAAGCCGTGCTCCTCGAAGAGGGACGCCTCCCACAGGGCGGACTCCACGAGGGCCTCGGGGGTGGCCTTGCCGTACTTCTCCAGCAGGCGCTTGTCCAGCGAGCCGGCGTTGACGCCGATGCGGATCGGGGTGCCGGCGTCGCCGGCGGCCTTGGCGATCTCGCGGACCTTGTCGTCGAACTGCTTGATGTTGCCGGGGTTGACGCGGACCGCGGCGCAGCCGGCGTCGATGGCGGCGAAGACGTACTTCGGCTGGAAGTGGATGTCGGCGATCACCGGGATCTGCGACTTGCGCGCGATGACCGGCAGCGCGTCGGCGTCGTCCTGGGTGGGGCAGGCGACGCGGACGATCTGGCAGCCGGAGGCGGTCAGCTCGGCGATCTGCTGGAGGGTGGCGCCGATGTCGGAGGTGCGGGTCGTGGTCATCGACTGCACCGAGACCGGGGCGTCACCGCCGACGGCGACCGCTCCGACGTGGATCTTGCGGCTGACCCGGCGGTCGGCGAGCTTGGTCGGTACGGACGGGATTCCGAGAGAAATCGCGGTCATCTGGTGTGCAACCCCAAGGTGTGGATCGAGGTCCCGAGATCGGCGGGCTCCGCTTCGAGATTACAGGCCCGGCGGGGCCGTACCGGACACCCCGGGGGGTGCCCGCGGAAGGTGCCCACGGACGGGTGCCGTGCGTGGCGTACGCCGGGAAGGACGCGGGCCCGGCCGCGCGCGGTTGCGTGCGGGCCGGGCCCGGGGCCGGGGTGCGTGCGGCCGGGATCAGGTGATCTTGACCGGATTGACCACGTCGGCGACCAGCACCAGCAGGGTGAAGCAGATGAAGATCCCGGCGACGACGTAGGCGACGGGCATCAGCTTGGCGACGTCGAAGGGGCCCGGGTCGGGGCGGCGGAAGACCTTCGCGATGTTGCGGCGCAGCGACTCCCACAGCGCGCCGGCGATGTGCCCGCCGTCCAGCGGGAGCAGCGGCAGCATGTTGAAGAGGAACAGCGACAGGTTGAACGTGGCCATGATCAGCAGGAAGAAGGCCACGATGGACTGGGTGGGCATGTCGAGGTTCATCACCTCGCCGCTGATCCGGGCGGTGCCGACCACGCCGACGGGCGAGTCGTCCTTGCGTTCGCCGTCGCCGAAGGCCGCGTCCCACAGGTCGGGGACCTTGGAGGGCAGGGCGATCAGGGACTCCACGCCGTTCTCGACCATGTCGCCCATCCGGTCGACGGACTCGCCGAGGGACAGCGGTTCGATGACGCTCTTGGCGGCGAAGCCGAGGTAGCCGGCGGTGACGTACTGGCCGCGCACCGGTTCGCCGTCGGCGTCCTTCTTCAGCACCTCGTTGCGGACGAGGACGGGGTGGAGGGTCAGCTCGCGGCCGTCGCGCTCGACGGTGATGACGGCGGGGCCCGGGTTGGCGCGGATGCGCTCGGAGAGGGTGTTCCAGTCCTTCATCGGCTCGCCGTCGAAGGCGGTGATCACATCGCCCTCGCGCAGCCCGGCGACGTAGCCGGGGCTGGTCTGCTGGGCCTTGGGGCAGGCGTCGCGGTCGCCGGCGTCGTCACTCTGCTTGAAGACGCACTTCTGCACGCCGGCGACCTCGGTGGTCTGCTTCTCCATGCCGAAGGTCATGCAGACGCCGACGAACAGGGCGACGGCGAGGACCAGGTTCATGAAGGGGCCGGCGAACATGACGATGACGCGCTTCCACGGCTTGCGGGTGTAGAAGAGCCGCTTCTCGTCGCCCGGCTCCAGCTCCTCGTACGCGGCGGAGCGGGCGTCCTCGATCATGCCGCGCCAGGGGGAGGTGGAGCGGGCCTCGATGCGGCCGTCCGCTCCGGGCGGGAACATGCCGATCATGCGGATGTAGCCGCCGGCCGGGATGGCCTTGATGCCGTACTCGGTCTCGCCCTTCTTGCGCGACCAGATGGTGGGGCCGAAGCCGACCATGTACTGCGGGACGCGGATGCCGAACATCTTGGCCGTGGTCAGGTGGCCGAGCTCGTGCCAGGCGATGGAGACGAGCAGCCCCAGCACGAAGAGCGCGATGCCGAGGAGCGTCAGAAGAATCGTCGTCATGCGCGGGCCTCCGCCGCCTCTCCGGTCAGTGTCGCTGCCAGCTCGCGGGCCCGGGCGCGGGCCCAGGTCTCCGCCTCCAGGACGTCCGGGAGGGTGAGCGGGGTTCCCGCGGCCGGTGCGCCGTGCTCGGCGACGACCGCGGTGACGGTGTCCATGATGCCGGTGAACGGCAGCCTGCCGGCGAGGAACGCCTCGACGCACTCCTCGTTGGCGGCGTTGAAGACGGCCGGGGCGGTGGAGCCCAGCTCTCCGACGTGCCGGGCCAGGCCGACGGAGGGGAACGCCTCGGTGTCCAACGGGAAGAACTCCCAGGTGGAGGCGGTGGACCAGTCGAAGGCGGGGGCGGCGTCGGGGACCCGCTCGGGCCAGCCGATGCCGATGGCGATGGGGCCGCGCATGTCCGGCGGGGTGGCCTGGGCGAGCGTGGAGCCGTCGGTGAACTCCACCATCGAGTGCACGTACGACTGGGGGTGCACGACGACCTCGATGCGGTCGAAGGGGATGTCGTACAGCAGGTGGGCCTCGATCACCTCCAGGCCCTTGTTGACCAGGGTGGCGCTGTTGACGGTGATCACCGGCCCCATCGCCCAGGTGGGGTGGGCGAGCGCGTCCTCGCGGGTGACGGCCGCCAGCTCGGCCTTGGTGCGGCCGCGGAACGGGCCGCCGGAGGCGGTGACCACCAGCTTGCGGACGTCTCCCCCGGTGCCGGCGGCCAGCGCCTGGAAGAGCGCGGCGTGCTCGGAGTCGACCGGGATGATCTGACCGGGCTTGGCGACGGCCTTGACCAGCGGGCCGCCGACGATCAGCGACTCCTTGTTGGCGAGGGCCAGGGTGCGGCCGGCCTCCAGGGCGGCCAGCGTCGGCGCGAGGCCGATGGAGCCGGTGATGCCGTTGAGCACGGTGTGGCAGGGGGAGGCGGCGAGCTCGGTGGCGGCGTCCGGGCCGGCCAGGATCTCGGGGCGGGGAGCGGAGCCGTAGCGGCCCTCCAGCGCCTCCTTCAGCGCGGGCACCGCGTCCTCGCGCGCCACGGCGACGGTGCGCACGCCCAGCCGGTGCGCCTGCTCGGCGAGCAGCCCGGGCCGGCCGCCGGCGGCGGACAGCGCGGTGACGCGGAAGCGGTCGGGGTTGCGCAGCACTAGGTCGATGGCCTGGGTGCCGATGGACCCGGTGGAGCCGAGGACGACGACGTCCCGGCGGCCTTCGGAGGGATCGAAGGCGATATGCGGGTCTGCGAGGGGGGCTGGGCTGTCGCTCATGCCTCCCATTCTTGCCCCTTTCGCCGCGCGGGCCCGACCTGGCGGGGCCCGCACGGCGGGGGGCGGTTCAGCGGACGGGTCGGTGGACGTTCTCCCGGGTGGCCGGGCCGGGGGTGGCGTCGGCGATCCAGGGGCCGTCGCCGCTGGGGTCGAGGACGCCCTCCTCCAGCCAGGTGTAGGTGCCCGACAGCACGCCCCTGACCACGGTGGCGTCCAGGTCGTCGGTGTTGTTCCACAGCCGGCCGAACAGCTCCTCGACCCGGATGCGGGCCTGCCGGCAGAAGACGTCGGCCAACTGGTAGGCCTCGCGGCCGTGCTCGCCGTTCGTGCGGAGCATCTCGGCGCGGACGCAGGCGGCGCTCATGGCGAACAGCTCCGCGCCGATGTCGACGATCCGGCCGAGGAAGCCCTGCTTGGTCTCCATCCGGCCCTGCCAGCGGGACATGGCGTAGAAGGTGGAGCGGGCCAGCTTGCGGGAGGTGCGCTCGACCCAGCGCAGGTGGGCGGCCAGGTCGGTGTGGCCGGCGGGGTGGAAGTCGCCGTAGGAGGTGGGCAGCTGTCCGGCGCCGGCGACCAGCTTGGGCAGCCACTTGGCGTAGAAGACGCCGGCCTGGGCGCCGGCCTTCGCCTTGTCGCCGAGCGACTTGTCCGGGTCGATGATGTCGCCGGCGACGGCGAGGTGGGCGTCCACCGCCTCGCGCGCGATCAGCAGGTGCATGATCTCGGTGGAGCCCTCGAAGATCCGGTTGATGCGCAGGTCGCGCAGGATCTGCTCGGCGGGCACGGCGCGCTCGCCGCGGGCGGCGAGGGAGTCGGCGGTCTCGTAGCCGCGGCCGCCGCGGATCTGGACCAGCTCGTCGGCCATCAGCCAGGCCATCTCCGAGCCGTAGAGCTTGGCGAGGGCGGCCTCGATGCGGATGTCGTTGCGGTCCTCGTCGGCCATCTGGCTGGAGAGGTCGAGCACCGCCTCCAGGGCGAAGGCGGTGGCGGCGATGAAGGAGATCTTCGCGCCGACCGCCTCGTGCTCGGCCACCGGCTTGCCCCACTGCTCGCGCACCGCGCTCCACTCGCGGGCGATCCTCAGGCACCACTTGCCGGCGCCGGCGCACATGGCGGGCAGCGAGAGCCGGCCGGTGTTGAGGGTGGTGAGCGCGATCTTCAGGCCGGCGCCCTCGGGGCCGATCCGGTTGGCGGCCGGGACGCGCACCCGGTGGAAGCGGGTGACGCCGTTCTCCAGGCCGCGCAGGCCCATGAAGGCGTTGCGGTTCTCCACGGTGACGCCCTCGGCGCCGGCCTCCACCACGAAGGCGGTGATCCCGCCGCGGTGGTCCTCGGACTTCGGCACCCGGGCCATCACCACCATCAGGTCGGCGACGACGCCGTTGGTGGTCCACAGCTTCACCCCGTCGATGACGTAGTCGTCCCCGTCCGGCACGGCCGTGGTGGCCAGCCGGGCCGGGTCGGAGCCGACGTCGGGCTCGGTGAGCAGGAAGGCGGAGATGTCGGTGCGGGCCAGGCGCGGGAGGTAGGTCTCCTTCTGCTCGGGTGAGCCGAAGAGCTTCAGCGGCTGAGGCAGGCCGATGGACTGGTGGGCCGAGAGCAGCGCGCCGACCGCCGGGGAGACCGAGCCGACCAGGGCGAGCGCCTTGTTGTAGTACACCTGGGTGAGGCCCAGCCCGCCGTACGTGCGGTCGATCTTCATGCCGAGCGCGCCCAGCTCCTTCAGCCCGTCGATGACGGCGTCCGGGATCTTCGCCTCGCGCTCGATCAGCGCGCCGTCGATCTTCGTCTCGCAGAAGTCGCGGAGCTTGGCCAGGAACTCCTCGCCGGCCTGGGCGTCCTCGTCCGCCGGCAGCGGGTGCGGGTGGATGAGGTCGAGCCGGAAGCGCCCGAGGAACAGCTCCTTGGCGAAGCTGGGCTTGCGCCAGTCCTGCTCGCGGGCCTCCTCCGCCACCTGCCGTGCCTCGCGCTCGGAGACCTTCGGGGTGCCGTTGCCGGACATGCGCTCACCTCGCCGTGAGTCGGTCGGCCGGCCGGGGTGCTACCGGCCGGTACTACTCGACCCCTATACCCGAGGGACGGGACGGCGAAAAGGCGGCCGGAGCCCCCGCACAGTGGGCTCCGGCCGCCGCTCGCGGCCGTACGGGCGACGGGTGCGCCGCCGCACGGTTCCCGTGCCGGCGGTCGTCGGACCGCCGTACGGGTGTTCCGTGCCGGCGGCGCCGGACGCCGCCGTACGGGTGGGCGCGCCCTCGGCCCGGCGGGCCGGGGCGGTGCCGGTCAGAGCGCGATGCCGGTGAGGACCAGGACCCGCTCGTAGGTGTAGTCGTCCATCGCGTAGCGGACGCCCTCGCGGCCGACGCCGGACTGCTTGGCGCCGCCGTAGGGCATCTGGTCGGCGCGGTAGGAGGGGACGTCGCCGATGATCACGCCGCCGACCTCGAGGGCGCGGTGGGCGCGGAAGGCGGTCTGGATGTCGTGGGTGAAGACGCCCGCCTGGAGGCCGAACTTGGAGTCGTTGACCGCGGCGAACGCCTCTGCCTCGCCGTCCACCTTGTGCAGCGAGAGCACCGGGCCGAAGACCTCCTCGCAGGCGAGGGTGGCGGTGGCGGGCAGCTCGGCGAGCACGGTGGGGGCGTAGGTCGCGCCCTCGCGCTTGCCGCCGGTGAGCAGCTTCGCGCCGCCCGCGACGGCCTCGTCCACCCAGGACTCCACCCGCTTGGCGGCGTCCTCGCTGACCAGCGGGCCGACGTCGGTGGCGTCGTCGGACGGGTCGCCGGTGCCCTGCTTCTCGACGGCGGCGACGACCTTGGCGGCCAGCCTGTCGTAGACGGAGGCGTCGGCGATCACGCGCTGCACCGAGATGCAGGACTGGCCGCCCTGGTAGTTGGAGAAGGTCGCGATCCGGGTGGCGGCCCAGTCCAGGTCCTCCTCGCTCGCCCAGTCGCCGAGGACGACCGCGGCGGCGTTGCCGCCCAGCTCCAGGGTGCAGTGCTTGTGCGGCACGGACTGCTGGATGGCGTAGCCGACGGTGTCGGAGCCGGTGAAGGAGATGACCGGCAGCCGCTCGTCCTTGACCAGGGCGGGCATCCGGTCGTTGGTGACCGGGAGGATCGACCAGGAGCCGGCCGGCAGCTCGGTCTCGGCCAGCAGCTCGCCGAGGACCAGGCCGGAGAGCGGGGTGGCCGGGGCGGGCTTGAGGATGATCGGCGCGCCGACCGCGAGGGCCGGGGCGATCTTGTGGGCGCAGAGGTTCAGCGGGAAGTTGAACGGGGCGATGCCCAGCACGACGCCCTTGGGGAAGCGGCGGGTCAGGCCGAGCCGGCCGGTGCCGCCGGCGTCGGTGTCCAGCCGCTGGGCGTCGCCGCCGTTGAACCGGCGGGCCTCCTCGGCCGCGAACCGGAAGACGGAGACGGCGCGGCCGACCTCGCCGCGGGCCCACTTGATGGGCTTGCCGTTCTCGGCGGAGATCAGCCGGGCGATCTCCTCGGTGCGCTCGGCCAGGCGCTTGGACACGTGGTCCAGGGCGGCGGCGCGGACGTGGGCCGGGGTGGCGGAGAACTCGTCGGTCACCGCGTGCGCGGCGGCCACCGCCTCTTCGACCTGGGCCTCGGTGGGGACGCTGACCTGGGCGACGACCCGGCCGTCCCAGGGGGAGGTGACGTCGAAGGTGGTCTCGCCGGTGGTCTCGCGGCCGGCGAGCCAGAAGGCGGTGGCAGTCATGCGGTTCCCGGCCCTTCAGGAGGAGTAGGGGTTCTTCCTCTCACACGGTAGGGCCGGGACGCCGGGCGGTCGCTTGTCCGCGATGGAGTAGTGCGGTGGACGGGTGTGCCGTTACGTAGTGCCGTGCGGCCGCCGTGCGGGCGGTCGGCTCCGGCGCTCGGTGGAGACGATCAGGCTGACCCCGCCGACCACGATCGCGCCGCCCAGCCCGATCGGCCAGGACACCGCCTCGCCCAGGACCAGCGCGCCCAGCGCGACCGCGACCACCGGGTTGACGTAGGCGTAGGTCGCGGTCAGCGACAGCGGGGCGTGGTGCAGCAGCCAGACGTACGCGGTGAACGCGATCAGCGAGCCAAAGACGACCAGGTAGGCGAAGGCGGTCCAGGAGCGGGCGGAGACCGCGCCGAGGTCCAGTCCGCGCTGCTCGCCGCGGGCCAGTCCGACCAGGGCGCAGGCCAGGCCGCCGGCCGCCATCTCATACGCGCTGGCGGTGAGCGGGTTCTTCGGCAACGGGAGCCTGGAGGAGGAGAAGGAGCCCACCGACCAGAGCATGGAGGCCGCGACGACGGTCAGCACGCCCCAGGTGCGCACCTCCCCGCTGAGTCCGGGCAGGGTGAGCACGGCGAGCCCGACCAGCCCCAGCAGCACCCCGAGGTAGGCGCCGCGCCCTGGCCGCTCGCCGCAGACGGTGCGCAGCAGCACCACCCAGGCGGGGACGACGGCGACGAGCAGGGCGGCGAGGCCGGACGGCACCGTGGTCTCGGCGAGGACGACGAGGCCGTTGCCGCCGAGCAGCAGCAGGACGCCGACCAGGGCGGCGGAGCCGAGCTGGGCGCGGGTCGCCCGCAGCACGCCGGGCCCGTGGCGCAGGGCCAGCAGGGCGGCGAGCAGCAGCCCGGCGGTGACGAACCGGGCCCCGGCGGAGAGGAACGGCGGCATGGTCTCCACCACGACCCGGATGCCGAGGTAGGTGGAGCCCCACACCACGTAGACGATGCCGAGGGCGATCCACACGGCGGCGCCGAAGCGGCGGCGGCCGGCGCCCGGCGGGGCCGCGGCGGGAGCGGCGGGCGGGGTGTCGGCGGCCGTCGGGCCCACGGCGGGACTTGTCATGCGCAGACCTTAGACACCGGACGGGTGCGACGGCCACGGGGTCGCCCGGGGACGGGCGGAACCGTTTGGCGGCGGGCGGGCAGCGGGTGTCCGATGCCCGCCCGATGGCGGTAACGTGAGGCAGTCGCGACGGTGGGGCGCGAACGACGACGGCACGGGAGGGACCGCATGACCGGAGGCACCGACACGCGTTCCGGGCCGGCCCCCGCGCCCAACCACATCTGCGCCTGGTACTCCGACGACCGGACCTGGGCCTCACTGGTCTCCGGTTTCCTGGCCCCCGCGCTGGAGCGCGGCGAGCGGCTGTACTACTTCGCCGACGCCACCGACCCGGACGCGGTCCTCTCGGCGCTGGCCGACCAGGGCATGGACGTGCGCAGGGCCCGGGCACAGGGCCGGCTCGACGTGTTCACGGCGGACGACACCTATCTGGCCTCCGGGCCCTTCGACCCCGACGCCATGGTGGGCCAGTGGCACGACGCCACCGCCCAGGCGCTGGCGGACGGCTGCACGGGTCTGCGCGCGATCGGCGAGATGTCGTGGTGCGCCCGCGACGTGCCGGGCGCGGACCGGCTGCTGGAGTACGAGCTGCGCATCCACGGCGAGGTCTTCGCCAAGCTGCCCCGGCTGAGCGCGCTGTGCCTCTACGACCGCCGGCTCATCCCGGACGCGGACACCGCGGTGCTCACCGGCGCGCACCGGGCCGTCCCGGTGGCCCCGTCCGGCGAGGCGCCGCCGGCCCGGCCGCCGCTGCGCGCGCTGCCGCACCCGCACGCCCCGGGCCTGGTCCTGGAAGGCGCCCTGGACCACGACGGCCGCGGCACCACCCGCGGCGCGGTGGCCGCGCTGTCCCGGATGGCCGCCGACGGGGACGTCGAACTGGACCTGAGCGAGCTGGACTTCGTGGACGTGGTGGGCGCGGGCATGCTGTCGGAGGCCGCGCGGGCCCTGCCGGCCGGCCGGAGCCTGCGGATCAGCGGCGCGCCCGCCACCCTGCACCGGCTGCTCGGCCTCTTCCCGGAGCTCCGGGCCGGCCTGAAGGTCGTGTGATGACGACCAGCCTGCTCACGGACCGGGTGCTGCCGCCGGGTGAGTCGTTCGCCCATCCCGCCCTGTCCTACCGGGACGAGCCGGACTTCCTCCGGACGGTCGGCGCCTTCGTCCGCGACGGGCTGGAGGCCGGCCGCCCGGTGCTGGTCTTGGTCCCCCGGCCCCGGCTGGAGGCCCTGCGCGACCGGTTCGGGGGCGACGACGGGGTGGTGTGGACCGACATGGCCGAGGCCGGCCGCAACCCGGGACGGGTGCTGTCCCTGCTGGCCGGGTTCACCGCACGGCACGCGGGCCGGCCGGTCCGCATCGTCATGGAGCCGATATGGCCGGGACGCCACCGGGCCGAGACGGGCGAGGCGGCCCGGCTCGAGGCCCTGGTGAACGTCGCCTTCGCCGACCGGCCCGCCAGCTTCCTCTGCGCCTACCAGGAGCCCGCGCTGCCCCGGGAGGTGGTCGCGCTGGTGCGCCGCGCCCACCCCTCGCTGCTGGACGCGGACGCCGGGCGCGTGCGGGAGAGCGCCGAGTACACCGACCCGCTGGCGGTCTGCGCGCAGTGCGCCACCCCTCTGGAGGAGCCGGCGGAGCCGGTGCCCGCGCTGGCGTACGCGGACGGCGACCTCGCCGCGGTGCGCGCCTTCGTGTCCGAGCGGCTGGCGGGCACGGCGCTGGCCCCCTCCCGCCGCACCGATCTGGTGCTCGCCGTCACCGAGGCGGCGACCAACTCGCTGCGGCACGGCGGCGGCCGGGGCGCCCTGCGGCTGTGGACGACCCGGGGCGAGGGCGCCGGGCGGGTGCATGTGGAGACCCGGGACGCCGGCCGGCTGGACGATCCGCTGGCCGGCTGCTTCCGGCCGGACCCCGCGGCGGCCTCCGGCGGGCGCGGCCTGTGGATGATCAACGAGCTGTGCGACCTGGTGCGGATCCGCTCCTCGGCCGACGGCCTGGTGCTGCGGATGTCGATGGACCTGCGCTGAGCCGACCGCGCTCGGCCCGCCGGGCGGGAGCCGTCCGGCCGCGGGACGGCGCGCGGCGGCGGTTCAGGGCTTGTCGCCGGTGGCCTTCAGGGCCAGCCACAGCTCCATGCGGGCGTCCGGGTCGTCCAGGGAGCGGCCGAGGATCTCCTCCACCCTGCGCATCCGGTAGCGCAGGGTGTGCCGGTGCACGCCGAGGTCGGCGGCGGCCGCGTCCCACTGGCCGTGCCGGGACAGCCAGGCCCGCAGCGAGGCGACCAGGTCGCCGCGGCCGGTGGCGTCGTGCTCCCGCAGCGCCCGCAGCAGCCCGTCGGCGAACGCCCGTACCGCGTCGTCGGCGAGCAGCGGCAGCACCGAGCCGGCCGCCAGGTCCTCGTGCTCCACCAGCGCCTTGCCGCGCCGGCGGGCCACCGAGAGGGCCTGTTCGGCCTGCTTGTAGGCGGTGGCGGCGGCGATCGGGCCGGTCGGCGCGGACAGCCCGACGACCAGGCCGGCCTCCTCGGCCTCGCTCTCCGCGTACCGCTCGCAGGCCGCGGTGACCGCGCCGCCGTCGCCGGCCAGCACCAGCAGCCGGTCGTCGCCCTCGGGGACGGTGAGCACCGGCTCGCCGGACCGGGCGGCGGCGGCCTCCAGGAAGTCGGCGAGCGCCCGCAGCGGGGGTTCCGCGCCGGTCTCGCGCTCGCCGCCGGCCGGCTCGGCGGCCAGCATCCGGAACGGCGCGTCGAGCAGGCCGCCGTACAGGTCGCCGGCGACCGCGCGGGCCTGGTCGGGCTGGCCGGCCAGCAGCATCCGCAGCACCGCCGCGCCCAGGCGCTGCTCGGCGGCCTGGAGCGAGCGGGAGCGTTCGGTGGTGAGGGTGAGCAGGGCGATGGCGGAGTGCACCGCGTACCGCTCGGCGGTGCCCAGCGGGGCGCCGGTGCCCACCGCGAGGGCGCCGCGCACCCGGCGGCCGGTGCCCAGCGACTGGAGCTCGACCCGGTCGTCGGTGCCGCCCACCACGGCGCTGGCCGGGGCGGCCCGCTCGCGCAGCCTCTCCACGTCCGGGGTGAGCCGGGCGGCCCGGCGGGCGGCCCACTCGGGGGCGGCCGAGACGACCGCCCCGGAGGCGTCGTACAGCGCCGCCCAGCCGTCCACATGGGCGGCGAGCCGGGCCACCACCGCGTCCGGGCCCTCGGCGAGCGCGGCCCGGGTCAGCTCGCGCTGCGCCTCGAAGCCGGCGGTCACCGCCCGGTACTGCTCGGCGGCGATGGCGGCGGAGACCGCCTTGGAGATGGCGAGGAACGGGGTGCGGCGCGGCACCTCCAGGAGCGGCAGGTCGGCCTCGCGGGCGGCGTCCAGCAGGGCGTCGGGGATGGCGTCGTAGGTGACGCCGACGGCGAAGCCGAGACCGACCACGCCGGCCCCGGCCAGCCGCCGCACATAGCCGCGCATCGCCTCCGGGTCCTCGGCGTCCAGGTTGGTGGCGGTGACCAGCAGCAGCTCGCCGCCCTCCATGTAGGGGACGGGGTCGGCCAGCTCGCTGGCGTGCGCCCAGCGCACGGGCGTGTCGAGGCGGTCCTGCCCGGCGCGGACGGTCAGCTTGAGCGCCGAGTGCTGGACGAGCGAGGCGAGCGTGGGCGGCATGGCGGAACCGTGGTGCTTTCGGGGCGGGGACGGGCGGAGCGCCCGGCCGGTGACCAGCTTGCGGACGAAGTGCACCGCCTTGG
>NZ_PVLV01000340.1 GCF_002982015.1 Streptomyces solincola | reverse complement strand
GTCGGCGGGGGAGTCTTCGACGAGGGCGGGGAGGCCGCCGACGATGCGGATGCCGGCCTCGTCGAAGGCGCGCTTGACGCGCCAGCGCAGCTCGCGCTCGACGGAGAGGGACTTGCCGGGCATGGTGCGGGCCGAGATGCGGACGGTCATGGAGTCCAGGAGGACCTCGGTGAGGCCGAGGATCTCGACCGGGCCCCAGAGGGCCTCGTTCCAGGGCTCGGCCTTGGAGAGGGCGTCGCCGGCCTCGGAGATCACCTCGCGGACCTTGTCCAGGTCCTCGGTGGGGCGCACGGTGACGTCGACGGTGGCGGTGGACCAGCCCTGGCTGAGGTTGCCTATCCGCTTGATCTCGCCGTTGCGGACGTACCAGATCTCGCCGTCGTCGCCGCGCAGCTTGGTCACCCGCAGCCCGACCTCGATGACCTCGCCGGAGGCCACGCCGGCGTCGACCGAGTCGCCGACCCCGTACTGGTCCTCAAGGATCATGAACACGCCGGACAGGAAGTCGGTGACCAGGTTCCGCGCGCCGAAGCCGATGGCGACGCCGGCCACACCGGCGGAGGCCAGCAGCGGGGCCAGGTTCACGTTGAAGGCTCCCAGGATCATCAGCCCGGCCGTGCCGAGGATGAGGAAGGACGCCACCGAGCGGAGCACCGAGCCGATCGCCTCGGAGCGCTGACGGCGGCGCTCGGCGTTGACCAGCAGCCCGCCGAGGGCCGAGCCCTGCACCGCCTGGGCGCTGCGGTTCATGCGTTCTATGAGCTTGAACAGGGCCCGGCGCACCAGGTGGCGCAGCACGATCGCCACGGCCAGGATCAGCACGATGCGCAGGCCGGTGCTCAGCCAGGTGGACCAGTTCTGCTCCACCCAGCCGGCGGCCTCGTCGGCGTGCCGGGCGGCCTCGTCGAACGACACCTTCGGCGGCGGTGCGGGATCGGCGGCCTGCACGGCGGACCTGAGCACGGCGGAAACCTCCGGAGGGCGGGCAGTACAGCGGACAAAACAATCTAACGGGGGACAGGGGCGCCCTCTGCGCCCGAAGCGGGGGAGAGGTACGTCTCACCGGGGCCTGACCTGGGGAATACCTCAGGAATACGTGGCTGTGGTCGAAAACACTCGACGGCCGTTACCGGTACGTGGTGGCGTACCGCCCCGGCCTGAGGAGAGACTGAACGCAGATCGTCCCGGCGCGAGCCACGCGCCGCCGGCGTACAAGGAGGCATCCGTGCCGCATGTCCTGGTCCTCAACGCCTCGTACGAGCCCCTCGGCGTCGTACCGCTCCGCCGCGCGCTCGTCCTCGTCCTGGAGAACAAGGCCGTCAGCCTTGAGGAGTCCGGCGCCTTCCTGCACAGTGCGACCCGTGCGATGGCGGCACCCAGTGTGGTCCGCCTCAAGCGGTTCGTACGGGTCCCCTACCGGGGGCCCGTTCCCTTGACCCGCAAGGCCCTCTTCGCCCGCGACGGCGGGCGCTGCATGTACTGCGGTGGCGTCGCGACCAGCGTCGACCACGTCGTCCCGCGCAGCCGGGGCGGGCAGCACGCCTGGGACAACGTGGTGGCCGCCTGCCGCCGCTGCAACCACGTCAAGGCCGACCGGCACCTGCGGGAGCTCGGCTGGCGGCTGCACCAGCAGCCCGCCCCGCCCAGCGGGCTGGCCTGGCGGATCATCGGCACCGGCCACCGCGACCCGCGCTGGCTGCCCTACCTCCAGCCCTACGGCGCCGACGACGCCATGGCCAGGATCGACGGGGGAGCGCTGTCCACGGCGCCGGTCGCCAACTGACGACAGCCGGACCGTTCGGACTGTCGGACCGTTCGGACTGTCGGACCGTTCGGACCGGGGGCAGGGGCTCAGCGGACGGCGTACGCCTCCACGCCGACCAGTGAGTAGCCGAACTCGGTGCCGCGCTCGTCCAACGCGAGTCGGACGAAGCGGGTCCCCGGGGCGTCCAGCCGGACCGACTCGGTGCCGCCGCGGCCGTCGCGGACAGCAGCGGCGGTACACCAGGTGCGGCCGTCCGGCGAGACCTGCACGCGGTACCGCTTGGCGTAGGCGTCCTGCCAGTGCAGCACCAGTTGCCCGACCCGGGCGGGGCGGGGGAGCCGGAGCTGCCACCAGGCGGTCGGGGCGACGGGGGAGGACCAGCGGGTCTCCGCGTCGCCGTCGGCGGCCGCACCGGCCGGGAAGTCGGGCGTCTCGTCGCCGGAGGAGGACGCGGTGGCGGTACGGGCCAGGTCCGGGCCGCCGGTCGCCGGGAAGGCGCGGACGGTGAGGGTGCGGCGCTGCCCGGCGAAGGACAGCTCCACCGGGTAGGAGCCGGCCGGGGTGCCGGGCGGGACGGTGACCTCGACCGGGACGGTGGCCGCGGTGCCGCGCGGGACGGCGGTGGTGCGCGGCACCCGCACCTTCAGGCCCCTGGGCGCCCGCGCGGTGAGCGAGCCGCGCACCTCGGCGGGGCGCTGGGGGCGCAGCACGGCTTCGAAGCGGTGCGGGCCGGCCCCGATCACCGCGTCGGCCTCCGGGCGGGGCAGTTCCAGGCGAGCGGGCGGCCCGTCGGCGTACCAGGGCGTGAGGGTGTGCACGCCGTCGGGTGCGGCGGTGCGCAGGCGCTCGGCGCGCAGACCGCCGGGGACGGCGAGCTGGGTCCAGCCGGAGGGGTGGAGCGCGCCGAGACGCCGCCAGCCCTGGCCGGGGACGTACGCCTCGACGGCCGCGCCCGCGCCCGTACCCGGGTCGGACGTGGCGGTGACCGCCGTCAGGGGGCGGCCGGGGTCCACCGGCACGGTGCCCGACTTGTCGGCCTTCGCGCCACCGGTCCAGGCGGCGGACTCGGCCTCGGCCCGGTCCAGGAACGGGTCGAGGACCTCCGCGCCGACGGTGGCCCGGCGGCCCTCGGGCTCGGCCCGCAGCCCCTCCAGGGCCAGGGCCGACCGCCGGGCGGCCGCGCCGTCGTCGGCCGCCTGGGCCCGGAGCACGTCCAGCGCGGCCTCGCCGGCGCGGCCGTAGCGGGCGAGCCGCTCCAGCCACGGCCGTGTCTCGGCCGCCAGCTTCCCGTCCGCGGCGGAGGCCAGGCGCTCCGGCGCGGTGCGCATCACGGCGAACGCCGCCCGCAGCCGGTCCGCCGCCGCCTTGCGGGCGGCCGGGGACGCGGCAGTGTCGGCGCGCGAGCGCCAGAACTCGGCGAGCAGCGGCCGCAAGTACGCCGACTCGGCGGCCGGCGCGAGGATCGAGGAGGCGCCGTTGCCCGCCAGCGCGTGCAGCGCCCCGCGCGCCGAGGCGTCGCCGCCGGCCAGGTCGTCCAGCGCCGCGCCCCAGGACGCCCCGGGCTGGTAGCCCTTGGGGTTCCAGGCGAAGTCCGCGGCGGTGAACAGCGGGATGCGGGAGGCGGCCGGCTGCTCCATCGCGTTGGCCAGCAGCTCCGCCGACCCGGCGGCCACCGCGGGCTCCCGGCCGGTGACCGGGCCGAGGAACAGCCGGTCCGCCGCGTAGTCGTTGACCGGGTAGTTGTCCAGGGTGACCAGCTTGTGGCCGTAGACCTCGCGGACCACCGACAGCTCGCGGCCGGTGATGGTGCGCGGCACCGCGCCGACCCCGGTCCAGGCCACCTGCACCGCGCCGTCCAGCGCGGCTGCCAGCGCGGTGCGGTAGTCGGTGGCGCCGTCCTGGTAGAACTCGGTCGGTACGAGGGTGAGCGGCGCGGCGTCGGAGTGCCGGCCGGTCAGGTGGCGGGACAGCTCCCCGGCCACCAGGGCGTGCGCCCGCGCGGCGGCGGCCGGCCCCGAGCCGTAGACCTCGGCGTCCCGGGCGCAGTGCCACTCGTCGTAGCCGGCGTCCTGGAACTGGAGCTGGAAGGCCCGCACCCCGAGCGCGTACATCGCCTCGGCCTTGCGCTTCAGCGCGCGCAGGTCCTCCTCCGAGGACAGGCACATCGACTGGGCGGGCGCCACCGACCAGGCGAGGGTGACGTGGTTGCGCCGGGCGCGCTCGGCCAGCTCCCGGAACGCGGCCCGCTGCGGCGCGGGGTAGGGCTCGCGCCAGCGGGTCTGCCGGTACGGGTCGTCGCCCGGCGCGTAGAGGTAGCGGTTCTGCTTGGTGCGGCCCATGAAGTCCATCTGGGCCAGCCGGTCCGCCTGGCTCCACGGGCGGCCGTAGAAGCCCTCGGCCACGCCGCGCACGGCCGTGCCCGGCCAGTCCCGGACGACCACGCCGGGGACGCTCGGCCCATCGGACCCGGACCCGGAGCCGGACTCGGCCCCGGGGCCGGAGCCGGACTCGGCCCCAGGGCCGGAGCCGGACTCGGCCCCAGGGCCGGAGGCCGACCCGGACCCGGCCCCGGAGCCGGATGCCGACCCGGGCCCGACCCCGGAGGCGGCCCCGGACCTGGGCCCGGATGCAGCCCCGGCCCCCGACCCGGCCCCGCGGCCCGCCACGAGCTGGCGGAGTGTCTGTACGGCGTGGAACAGGC
>NZ_PVLV01000033.1 GCF_002982015.1 Streptomyces solincola | reverse complement strand
GCGGATCTCCGACGCGCTGCCGGCCGCGGCCCGCGCCGCCGCCCAGGCCACCGCGGAGGACGCCGCGTGAGCACGCATAAGCAGGGCGGCGAGGTCACCGTCGTCCACCTGATGCGCCACGGCGAGGTGCACAACCCCGACGGCGTGCTCTACGGCCGCCGGGACGGCTACCACCTCTCCGAGCTGGGGCGGGAGATGGCCGACCGGGTCGCCGAGCACCTGGCCGGCCGGGACGTCACCCATGTGGTGTCCTCGCCGCTGGAGCGGGCGCAGGAGACCGCCGCGCCGGTCGCCAAGGCGCACGGTCTGGACGTCGCCACCGACGAGCGGCTGATCGAGGCGGCCAACGTCTTCGAGGGCAAGACCTTCGGGGTGGGCGACGGGGCGCTGCGCCGCCCGGAGAACTGGCGCCACCTCACCAACCCCTTCCGCCCGTCCTGGGGCGAGCCGTACATCGAGCAGGTGGTGCGGATGATGGGCGCGCTGGACGCGGCCCGGGACGCCGCGCGCGGGCACGAGGCGGTGTGCGTCAGCCACCAGCTGCCGATCTGGATCGTGCGCTCCTTCGCCGAGCGCCGCCGGCTCTGGCACGACCCGCGCCGCCGGCAGTGCACGCTGGCCTCGCTGACCTCCTTCACCTACCAGGGCGACCGGATCGTCTCGGTCGGCTACAGCGAGCCGGCCCTGGACCTGGTGCCGCCGCACCTGCGCGCGGGCGCGAGGCCGGCCAGGTCGAAGGGCGCGTCGAAGGCGTTCGGCGCCTGAGGGCGTTCCCGCACGGCGGTCCCGTACCCGCTCCGCGCGAGCGGGTACGGGACCGCCGTGCGTTGTGTGATCAGCGCATGACCGAGCGAAGTGGGGCGTCCTCCCCCGGAACCTCCCGTCCACGCCGCCCCTCTCACTGAATGCCGGTTTTGACCCGGTGAGGCATGGAGCAAGCAACGCGGATGGGGACGAAATGCGCGGCATCACACGAAGGGGACTGCTCGGAGCGGGAGTCGGGGCGGCCGCCGCGATCGGGCTCGCCGGCTGCGAGTCGGCCGGCGGGACCGGCGGCTCCGGTGCGGCGGGACAGCCCGGCAAGGGCGGCGGAGGCGGCGCGAGCCCCTCGCCGAGCGCCAAGGCCCGCCTGATCGGCGACGGGTCCACGGCCGACACCGGCAAGCAGCCCCACCAGCCCGCCCGGCCCGAGCCGCTGGAGCCGGGTCAGACCCCGCCGCAGTTCGTGGTGTTCTCCTGGGACGGCGCCGGCGAGGTCGGAAACGGCCTCTTCCCGCGTTTCCTGGAACTCGCCAAGGAGCACGACGCGGCGATGACCTTCTTCCTCTCCGGCCTCTACCTGCTGCCCGAGTCCAAGCAGACCCTCTACCGCCCGCCGAAGAACCGCGTCGGCGCGTCCGACATCGGCTACCTAACCGACGACCACATCAAGCAGACGCTGAAATACGTGCGCCAGGCCTGGCTCGACGGGCACGAGATAGGCACCCACTTCAACGGGCACTTCTGCGCCGGCTCCGGATCGGTCGGGAACTGGAGCTCCGCCGACTGGCAGAGCGAGATCGACCAGGCCGTGAAGTTCGTCACCGAATGGAAGACGATCAGCGGCTGGAGCGACCTCGACCCGCTGCCGTTCGACTACCGCAAGGAGCTCGTCGGCGGCCGCACCCCCTGTCTGCTCGGCCAGGACAACCTGCTGCCCACGGCGAAGAAGCTCGGCTGGCGTTACGACGCCAGCTCGCCCGGCGGCCACCAGATGTGGCCCGCCAAGAAGCTGGGCGTGTGGGACCTGCCCCTCCAGCAGATCCCCT
Source organism: Streptomyces solincola (assembly GCF_002982015.1). Classification (GTDB taxonomy): domain Bacteria; phylum Actinomycetota; class Actinomycetes; order Streptomycetales; family Streptomycetaceae; genus Streptomyces; species Streptomyces solincola. The sequence continues at coordinate 12,089 of NZ_PVLV01000033.1, read as the reverse complement.
TCCCCGGGCGGGGCTTCGAGGTGCTGTCGATGGACTACAACATGCTCGCCAACCAGTCCGGCAACTCCACCAAGGGCATGACCTCCCGCTACCCGGAGTGGAAGAAGCAGTCCACCGAGGCGTACATCGCGGGATTCCAGCGCGCCTACGAGTCCAACCGCGCCCCGTTCTTCGTCGGCAACCACTTTGAGCAGTGGAACGGCGGCATCTACATGGATGCGGTCGAATCCGCGCTCAAGCACATCGCCGGAAAGAAGGACGTGCGGCTGGTCTCCTTCCGGCAGTTCTGCGACTGGCTCGACGTGCAGGACCCGAAGGTGCTGGAGAAGATGCGGACCCTTCAGCCGGGACAGTCCCCGACCGGCGGCTGGAACACCTTCCTGAAGTCCGCCTGAGCGCGGTCGTGCGGATGTCCGGCGGACCCGTTCCCGAAACGCTTAGGCGGTATTCACATCGGGTCCTTACGGGCACACAGGGGGGCGCGGAAGATCCCCGGCGCACCCATGCGAAACTTTTCACATGAGTCCTCGGACGACCTTCGGCCCCTCCCGCGCCGCCCGCCCCGCGCTGCTGCTCGCGGGCACGGTCGCGGCCGCGCTCACGCTCACCGCGTGCGGCGGCGACAGCGACCTCAAGAGCGGCGGCGGCACCAACTTCGTCACGGGCAAGAGCGGGGTCGCCACCGTCCCCGCGGCCGACCGCAAGGCCGCCGGAACCATCGCCGGCAAGACCCTGGAGGGCGAGCGGCTCGACGTCGCCGACCTCGAGGGCAAGGTCGTCGTCCTCAACGTCTGGGGCTCCTGGTGCGGCCCCTGCCGCGCCGAGGCCCCGCACTTCGCCAAGGTCTCCAAGGAGCTGAAGGCCCAGGGCGTGGAGTTCGTCGGACTCAACGTCCGCGACCCCAACGAGAACCAGGCGGTCCAGTTCGAGGAGAGCTTCGGGATCGACTACCCGAGCCTGCACGACCCGGCCGGCAAGCTCCTCGTCAACGGCTTCCCCAAGGGCACCCTCAACCCGCAGACCATTCCGACCACCATCGCGCTCGACCGCCGGGGGCGGATCGCCGCCCGGTCGATGGCCGCCCTCGGCGAGGACAAACTGCGCGAGATGATCGCCCCGCTGGTCGAGGAGAAGGCCGCGGCCAAGGCCGCGGGGCAGTAGCCGATGAACGAGACGGTACAGAGCGGGGCGCTGCTGCTCGCCCTGCCGCTCGCCCTGCTCGCCGGACTGGTGTCGTTCTTCTCACCCTGCGTCCTGCCGCTGGTCCCCGGCTACCTGTCGTACGTGACCGGGGTCACCGGTTCCGACCTGGCGGACGCCAAGCGCGGCCGGATGGCCCTCGGCGCCGCCCTGTTCGTGCTCGGCTTCACCGCCGTCTTCGTCTCCGGCGGCGCCCTCTTCGGCTTCTTCGGCACCACGCTCCAGGGCTACCGGGAGATCCTCACCACCGTCCTCGGGGTGCTGATGATCCTGCTCGGCGTCTTCTTCGCCGGGCTGATGCCCTGGCTCACCCAGCGCGAGTTCCGCTTCCACCGCAGGCCCGCGACCGGCCTGGTCGGGGCGCCGGTGCTGGGCGCGCTGTTCGGCATCGGCTGGACGCCGTGCATCGGTCCGACCCTCGCCACCGTCCTCGGCCTCTCCGCCGACCAGGCCAGCGCCGGCCGCGGGGCGCTGCTCACTTTCGCGTACTGCCTGGGTCTGGGCGTACCGTTCGTCCTCGCGGCCGTCGCCTTCCGCAAGGCGCTCGGCGCCTTCGGCTGGGTCAAGCGGCACTACGCCTGGGTGCTGCGGATCGGCGGAGCCATGATGATCGCGACCGGACTGCTGCTGCTCACAGGTGCGTGGGACAGCCTGGTGCAGCAGATGCAGGTGTGGTCCAACGGTTTCCAGGTGGGGATCTAGTCCGATGAGCAAGACCGATACGACGAGCGCCGCGAACCGCGCCGCCGACGCCGAGGCCGCCGCCGAGGCGGAGGCCGGCGCCCAGTTGTCCACCGCACCCCAGGAGGAGACCTCCAGCGGCGGGCCGTCCCTCGGGCCGGTCGGCTGGGTGCGCTGGTTCTGGCGTCAGCTCACGTCCATGCGGGTCGCGCTGATCCTGCTCTTCCTGCTCTCGCTCGGAGCGATCCCCGGCTCGCTCATCCCGCAGAACGGCGTGGACGAGCTGAAGGTGCAGGACTTCAAGGCCGCCAACCCCGGTCTGACGCCGGTCTACGAGAAGCTCCAGCTCTTCGACGTCTACAGCTCGGTGTGGTTCTCCGCGATCTACATCCTGCTGTTCGTCTCGCTCATCGGCTGCATCGTGCCCCGCACCTGGCAGTTCGTGGGCCAGTTGCGCGGCCGCCCGCCGGGCGCCCCCAAGCGGCTGACCAGGCTGCCGGCGTACACCTCCTGGCGCACCGAGGCGAGTCCCGAGCAGGTCGACGAGGCCGCGCTGAGGCTGCTGAAGGGCCGCCGCTACCGGGCGCACGCCGTCAAGGGGTCGGTCGCCGGCGAGAAGGGCTATCTGCGCGAGGCCGGGAACCTCCTCTTCCACATCGCCCTGATCGTGATGCTGGTGGCCTTCGCCACCGGCCAGCTCTTCAAGTCCGAGGGCGGCAAGCTGGTCGTGGAGGGCGACGGCTTCTCCAACACCCTGCCGCTGTACGACGACTTCCGCTCCGGCTCGCTCTTCGACACCGACGAGCTGGCGCCGTTCAGCTTCACCCTGGACCAGTTCACCGGCACCTACGAGCCCAGCGGCCCGCAGCGCGGCACGCCCCGCACCTTCGAGGCGGACGTCAGCTACTCGGTGCCCGGCGGCCCGGACAAGAAGGGCAAGATCAAGGTCAACGAGCCGCTGGTGGTCGAGGGCACCAAGGTGTACCTGATCTCCCACGGCTACGCGCCGGTGGTCACCGTCCGCGACGCCCGCGGCAAGGCCGTCTTCAAGGGCGCGGTGCCGCTGCTGCCGGTGGACAACAACATCACCTCCACCGGTGTGATCAAGGTGATGGACGGCTACCGCAACGCCAAGGGCGAGAAGGAGCAGCTCGGCCTGCCGGCCTTCTTCGTGCCGACGTACGCCGGCAAGGGCAACGGCCAGATGTTCAGCCAGTTCCCCGCGCTGGCCTTCCCCGCCCTCAACCTCGGCGCGTACCACGGCGACCTGCGGGTGGACGGCGGGCTGCCGCAGAACGTCTACCAGCTCGACCGCAGCAAGCTGGATCCCTTCAAGGACAAGAACGGCGACGTCTTCAAGCAGACCCTGCTGCCCGGCGAGACCATGAAGCTGCCCGGCGGCGCCGGCTCGGTCACCTTCGAGAAGGAGATCAAGGAGTGGGCCAGCTTCCAGATCTCCCAGCAGCCCGGCAACGGCCTGGCGCTGGCCGGCGCGATCGCCGCCATCGCGGGCCTGGCCGGCTCGCTGTTCATCCAGCGCCGCCGCGTCTGGGTGCGGGCCACCACCGGTGAGGACGGGGTGACCGTGGTCGAGATGGCGGGCCTGGGCCGCAGCGAGTCCGCGCAGCTCCCCGAGGAGCTGGCCGGACTCGCCGCCCGCCTGCACGCCGAGGCCCCGACCGCCCCCGAGCCCGAGCCCGCATCCGCCGAAGACGCCGCATCCGCCGCAGACCCCGCCGACCCCGCCGATGAAGGGGCTGAGAAGTGAATCTCGCCGCCGCGACCAACGCGAGCCTCGCGGAGATGAGCAACGTGCTCATCTACTCCTCGATGGCCGTCTACACCCTCGCCTTCCTGGCGCACATCGCCGAGTGGGTCTTCGGCAGCCGCAGCAAGGTCGGCCGCACCGCCGCCGCGCTCACCCCCTCCCGTACCGCCGCGGCCCCCCAGGTGGCCGCGCAGGCGGGCGGCACCGCCGTGCTGGACCGGCCCAAGGTCGTCACCCGCTCCGCCGCCGGGTCCCGGGACGTGCCGGACGGGCCCGGCGCGGCCGCCGGCGACGTCCAGGGCGACCTGTACGGCCGGATCGCGGTCTCGCTGACCACCCTCGCCTTCCTGGTGGAGGCGGCCGGCGTGGTCACCCGGGCCGTCGCGGTGCAGCGCGCCCCCTGGGGCAACATGTACGAGTTCTCCACCACCTTCTCCACGGTGGCGGTCGGCGCGTACCTCGGCTTCCTGCTGGCGAAGAAGGACATCCGCTGGATGGGCCTGCCGCTGGTCACCACCGTCCTGCTGGACCTGGGCATCGCCACCACCTGGCTCTACACCGACAGCGACCAGCTCGTGCCGGCGCTGCACTCGTACTGGCTGTGGATCCACGTCTCCACCGCGATCTTCTGCGGCGCGGTGTTCTACCTGGGCGCGGTCGCCACCCTGCTGTACCTGTTCCGCGACTCCTACGAGAGCAAGCTCGCCGGCGGCGGCTCGCCGGGCGGCTTCGCCCGCTCGGTGCTGGAGCGGCTGCCGGCCGCCGCGAGCCTGGACAAGTTCGCCTACCGGATCAACGCGGCGATCTTCCCGCTGTGGACGTTCACCATCGTCGCCGGCGCGATCTGGGCCGGCGACGCCTGGGGCCGCTACTGGGGCTGGGACGCCAAGGAGGTCTGGTCCTTCATCACCTGGGTCGCCTACGCCGCCTACCTGCACGCCCGGGCGACCGCCGGCTGGAAGGGCCGCAAGGCCGCGTACATCGCGCTCATCGCCTTCGGCTGCTTCCTGTTCAACTACTACGGCGTCAACATCTTCGTGACCAGCAAGCACTCCTACGCGGGAGTCTGACCGCTCAGGCGCGGTAGCGCGCGGCCGGGCGGCGCGGGACGCTGGAGGCATGGCCCCCGCCCTGCCGCCCGGCGCCACCGAGACCCACGGCGACCTGCACACCCTGCGGTTCGCGGTGCCGCTGCCGCACCCGGCCGAGCGGGTCTGGCTGGCCCTCACCACGCCCGGCGGCCTGGGCGACTGGCTGGCCGAGCCGCACGGGCTCCAGCCCCGCCTCGGCGGCGAGGTGGCGCTGCGCTGGCTGACCGCCCCGGACCGGGAGGCCGCCGCCGGGCGCACCGAGAGCGGCACGGTGACCGCCTGGGACATGGAGCGGGTCGCCGAGTACACGGTGGGCGCGCACGGCCGGATGCGGTTCGGGCTGGAGCCGGGCGACCGGCCGGAGACGACCGTGCTGCGCTTCACCAACGAGTTCCGGGGCAGCGACGAGCAGCGGCTGGACCGGCTGGCCTGCTGGCACGACCACTTCCTCCAGTTGGCCGGGCACCTGGAGGGCCGCCGCACCGACTGGAGCCGCTGGGACCCGGCCCGCCGACAGGATCTGCGCGACGACTACGAGGCGCGCGACTTCGACGCGACCTGAGGGCCTGCGACGCGATCCGGGGGCCTGGGACGCGATCCGGGGGCGCGGAGGCGATCCGGGGCGCCGCGGGCCGCTCGCGTCAGGGCTTGGCGGGGCCGCCGTCGCCCGGCTCGTCCGCCGGACGGCGGTCGTCGTCCTCGTCCTCGTCCTTGTCGCCGTCGGGCCCCGGCGCCCCGGCGTCCCGCTGGTCCGGGCCGTCCGCGCGGTCCTTGCGCAGCGACTTCAGGAACTCCGGGTTGTCGTCCGGGGCCACCCAGCCGCCGCCCCGGCCCGCGCGCCCGCCGCCCGCGATGCGGGGCGCGTCGCCGCGCCTGCGCCCGGCCACCAGCCAGACCACCGCGCCGACGATCCAGAACAGCAGGATGATGAAGACCCAGGCGACCTTCGGCAGGTGCTTGACCTCTTCCTCCGGCGTGTTCAGGCAGTCGATGAAGGCGTAGATCGTGAGCGCCAGCGGCAGGATGAACATGAGCGCCCTGAGCATGTGGGACAGCCCCCTGGAAGCAGCGGCGGGCCGTGTCGCGACAGCCCCGGTGACGGTGCCAGCGTAGCCGGTGGCGGATACTGGACCGCATGGCTTACGACGATCTTCGCTCGCTCCTCCGGGCGCTGGAGCGCGACGGCGACCTCAAGCGCATCAAGGCCGAAGTCGATCCGTACCTGGAGGTCGGGGAGATCGTCGACCGGGTGCAGAAGTCCGGCGGCCCGGCGCTCCTCTTCGAGAACGTGCGCGGCTCGTCGATGCCGCTGGCGATGAACGTCTTCGGCACCGACCGCCGCACGCTGAAGGCGCTGGGCCTGAAGTCGTACGACGAGATCGGCGAGAAGATCGGCGGGCTGCTGCGGCCCGAACTCCCGCACGGCTTCACCGGGGTGCGCGAGGCGTTCGGCAAGCTCGGTGCGATGACCCACGTGCCGCCGAAGAAGGTCAAGGACGCGCCCGTGCAGGAGGTGGTCCTCACCGGCGACGACGTGGACCTGGACGCGCTGCCCGCGCTGTTCACCTGGCCCGGGGACGGCGGCTCCTTCTTCAACCTGGGGCTCACCCACACCCGGCACCCCGAGAACGGCATCCGCAACCTGGGGCTGTACCGGCTTCAGCGGCACGACCGGAACACCATCGGCATGCACTGGCAGATCCACAAGGACAGCCGCAACCACTACCAGGTGGCCGCCCGGCGCGGCGAGAGGCTGCCGGTCGCCATCGCCTTCGGGGCGCCGCCGGCCGTCACCTACGCCTCCACCGCGCCGCTGCCGGAGGACATCGACGAATACCTGTTCGCCGGGTTCCTCCAGGGCAAGCGGATCGAGATGGTCGACTGCAAGACCGTGCCGCTCCAGGTGCCCGCGCAGGCCGAGGTGGTGCTGGAGGGCTGGCTGGAGCCCGGCGAGACGCTGCCCGAGGGGCCGTTCGGCGACCACACCGGCTTCTACACCCCGCAGGAGCCGTTCCCGGCGCTGACCATCGACTGCGTGACGATGCGCCGCCGCCCGCTGCTCCAGTCCATCGTGGTGGGCCGCCCGCCCACCGAGGACGGGCCGCTGGGCCGCGCCACCGAGCGCTTCTTCCTCCCCCTCCTGAAGATCATCGTCCCCGACATCGTGGACTACCACCTCCCCGAGTCGGGCGGCTTCCACAACTGCGCGATCGTCTCGATCGAGAAGAAGTACCCCAAGCACGCGCAGAAGGTGATGAGCGCCATCTGGGGCGCGCACATGATGTCGCTGACCAAGCTGATCGTGGTCGTCGACGCCGACTGCGACGTGCGCAACCTGCACGAGGTGTCCTGGCGGGCGCTCGGCAACACCGACTACGCCCGCGACCTGACCGTGGTCGAGGGCCCGGTGGACCACCTGGACCACGCCTCCTACCAGCAGTTCTGGGGCGGCAAGGCGGGCATCGACGCCACCGCCAAGTGGCCCGAGGAGGGCTACACCCGCGACGGCGGCTGGCCCGAGATGGTCCTCTCCGACCCGGAGACGGTCGCGACCGTCGACCGCCGCTGGAAGGAGTACGGACTGTGAGCCCCGCCGCGGGCGGCCCCGCCCTCTTCCTCGGCGACGCCACCGACTACGTCGCCTTCGTCCGCCCGGAACTCGACCCCGCCGACCCCGCCGTCGTGCGGGCCGCCGCCGAGGCGGGCGTCGACCCGGCCGAGTTCGCCGGGCCCGGCGACACCTGGGCGGTGCTGTACGAGACCGGCGCCGGCGAGGGCGACGGCTTCGACCTGCCCGGCATCCGGGACGCCGAGCCGGCCGGCTTCGCCGAGCAGTTGCGCGCCGAACTGGCTGCCGCGACGGGGGAGTTCACCGTGGACGGCGGCGCCGTGCTGACGCTGGACGCCGAGCCGGCCGGCCCCGGGGCGTACGCCTTCACCGCCCGCGTCACCCCGCCCGGCGACGAGGCCGCCCCGGTCACCGTGCGGACCGGCCCGCTGCCCGTCGCCGACCTGCTGTCCGACCTCGACGCCTTCCTGGAGAGCCTCGCGTGATGACCACCGCCGATGGAGTCGTCGGCTCCGGCCCGGCGCCCCGCCCGGCCGGGAAGGTGAAGTCCTTCCTGCGCCTGGTGATGATCGAGCACTCGGTCTTCGCGCTGCCCTTCGCCTACATCGCCGCGCTGACGGCCATGTTCGAGGCCGACCGCTCGGTGCACTGGCTGGAGCTGCTCCTGGTCACCGTGGCGATGGTGGGCCTGCGCACCTTCGCGATGGCCTGCAACCGGATCATCGACCGCGAGATCGACGCCCGGAACCCGCGCACGGCCGGCCGCGAACTGGTCACCGGCGCGGTCTCGGTCCGCTCCGCCTGGACCGGCGCCCTGCTCGCCCTCGTCGTCTTCCTGGGCGCCGCCGCCCTCCTCAACCCCCTGTGCCTGGCGCTCGCCCCCATCGCCGTCGTGCCGATGGTGGTCTACCCCTACGGCAAGCGGTTCACGAACTTCCCGCACGCCATCCTGGGCCTGGCCCAGGCTATGGGCCCGGTCGGCGCCTGGATCGCCGTCACCGGCGCCTGGTCCTGGGACGCGGTGGTCCTGGGCCTCGCGGTCGGCGTCTGGATCGGCGGCTTCGACCTGATCTTCGCCTGCCAGGACGTCCAGGCCGACCGCGCCCACGGCGTGAAGTCGGTCCCCGCCCGCTTCGGCATCCCCGCCGCCCTGCACGGCGCCCGCGCCGCGCACCTCGCCACCACCGCCCTGCTCGTCTGGTACGCCGTGCTCACCGGCGCCGGCCTGTTCTTCTGGCTCGGCCTCCTCGTCGTCGCCGCCGCCTTCGTCTACGAGCACACCATCGTCCGCCCGCACGACCTCTCCCGCCTCAACCGCGCCTTCTTCACCGTCAACGGCTTCATCGGCATCGCCCTCTTCGCCTGCGCCCTCCTGGACCTGGTGACCCGGGGCCTGCGGGGATAGCCCGCGAGGACGCCCCCGGCGGGGTCAGGCGTAGGGCGGCAGGGCCGGCTTGCGGGGTGTGCGGCGGCGGAAGACGAAGGCGGCGAGGACGCCGGCGACCAGGCCGAAGAGGTGGCCCTGCCAGCTCACGCCGGACTGGTTCGGGGATATGCCCAGCCAGATGGAGCCGCCCCAGACCGCGCCGATGACGAGGCCGACCACGATGTCGGGGGCGCTGCGGTCGACGAAGCCGCGGGCCAGCAGGTAGCCGAAGAGGCCGAAGACCAGACCGGAGGCGCCGGCGGTGACGCTGTAGGCGGGGGAGACCAGCCACACGCCCAGGCCGTCGGCGACGATGATCAGCGCGGCCACGCCCAGGAAGCGGCGGATGCCGCCCAGCGCGGCGAGGAAGCCCATCACGGCCAGCGGCACGGTGTTGGCCATCAGGTGGTCGAAGCCGTAGTGCAGAAAGGCCGAGGGCACGATGTCGCGCAGCTCGGCGGGGTCCCGGGGGCTGACGCCGTAGGCGTCCAGGGCGTGCCCGGTGGCGGTGTCCACCACCTCCAGCGCCCACAGCAGCGCCACCCAGCCCGCCATCAGCCAGGCGGCGGCCTTCGCCCGGGAGACGCCCCTCCACCCGGTGACCTCGCCGGTCGTCACCGTCCGTGGCGTCCGTGTCATCGCAAGCCCCCTCTCGGCATCGCGGTGCACTCGGTGCACTGACCGGGGAACGTCCGGGCGGCCCGCCCGGTTCCGGCCCACCGGCCGGGGCGCGCACCACGCGGCGGCGGCCGGGGCGGGCCGGATAGGCTCGGAGCCATGACCAGCGACGCCGTGACTACCGGCAAGCGCGTGCCCTGGGTCGTCGGCGTGTCCGGGGCCTCCGGCACCCCCTACGCGGCCGCCGTGCTGCGGGCGCTGCTCGCGGCCGGCGAGAGCGTGGACCTGGTGGTGTCCCGGGCGTCCCGGCTGACCCTGCTGGACGAGACCGGCATCGCCTTCCGGGACGCCCACTGGCAGGGCGACCTGCGGGAATGGCTGGCGCGGGGCGCGGACGGCAAGCCGGACGCGTTCGCTGTGGAGGGCGCGGACGGGAGCGCGGTGCGCTACTGGCCGGCCGGGGACCTGGCGGCCGGGCCGTCCTCGGGGTCGTACCCGGTCAAGGGGATGCTGATCGTGCCGGCCTCCACCGCCTGCGTGGCGGGTGTGGCGCTGGGGCTGTCCAAGGACCTGCTCCAGCGGGCGGCGAGCGTCACCCTCAAGGAGCGCCGCCCGCTGGTGGTGGCCGTGCGCGAGACCCCGCTGAGCGGCCAGACGCTCAGGCAGCTCGTGGCGCTGGACGAGGCCGGCGCGGTGGTGCTGCCCGCGTCCCCGGGGTTCTACGCGGGCGCCACCCACATCCAGGAGCTGGTGGACTTCGTCGCCGGGCGGGTGCTGGACGCGGCCGGCGTACCGCACACGCTCTACCGCCGCTGGAAGGGGCAGCTCGGCGGCGGCGCCGCCCCCGAGACGACCCCGGGCGTGCCCGACCGGGCCGGGGACGCGCCCGCCTAGGGTCTGTTGTGAAAGTGCTAGTCACACGTGAGCGCACGACCGGACCAGGCCGCAGTAATTGAGTGTGCGGCGTTGACAGGGCGGATGGGCTGCAAGGGCGGTCGGTTCCCGTGATCTTCCTCCCACCGAAAGCGGTGCAGAGGTGTTGCCTCTGCGTGTGACGATGATCTTCGTCAGCGGCTGACCACCGGGGACACATGCATCGAGCAACACTTAGGGGAGCTTTCCTTGTCCGTATTCTCCACACGCCACAGGCTCGTAACGGGGGGCATATCGGCCCTGCTGGGCGGCGCGCTGCTCGTCTCCGCCGCCTGGACACCTGCGTTCGCCGCCGGTGCCGACGGCCCGACCAGCCCGTCGGGCACCGCCGCGGCCGTCGAGAGAGCGACCGGCACAGGGGACATTGCACCCAGCACGGCCGGGGCCGACAGTCCCGCGCAAGCGACCACGACGACCCCCTCCGGGTCGGTGACCGTCAAGACTCCGCGTTTGGCTTCCGGTTCGGTTACCTCCACCGCGGGCGACGGCAGCAGCGTCTCCCTGGACCTGCCCGGAACCACCGGTTCCCCCGGAGTCAAGCTCGGGGCTGGAACCGTCGTCTACTCCGACGCCGCGGGGTCGACCGACGTGGCAGTGCAGCCCACCAACGACGGCGGCGCCCGTACCCTCGTCACGCTCAAGGACCGCAACGCGCCCCGGGAGCACCGGTTCGCGTTCGACCTGCCTGACGACGCCACACTCTCTCCCGACGGCGACGGCGGGTATGAGATCCTCCGGCCGCTGGGGGGCGGCGGGTTCATCACGGCGGGAACGATCGACGCGCCGTGGGCCAAGGATGCCGACGGCGCGCCCGTGCCCACGCGGTACCGCCTTGAGGGCACGACGCTTGTCCAGGAGATCGACACTGACGCGGACACCACCTTTCCTGTCGTCGCCGACCCGAAGTACACCTGGGGCATCGTCACGGGCACGGCGTACATGAACCGGGCGGAGACAAGGAAGATCGCCACGTACGGTGCCATGGGCGGGCTGGCCGCCGGCACGCTGCCGCCGCCGTTGAACGTCCTCTACTCGATCAACGCCACGCTGGTCACCGCGAAGGCTTCCAGCGCGAACTCGGCCAAGCAGTGCCTGAAGATCAAGTTCGCCGCGGGACTGTTCGTCCCGGGCGCCTACAAGGGCGGGTACTGCAAGTAGCCACCGACGACGTGACGATTCGGCAGGAGCAGGAAGAACAACGATGAACGTCTGGATGTGGTCGGGCGCGGCGGCGTTCTGCGCCGCCGTGCTGGGTACGGAGATCTACTTGAGTCGGCAGGGCGTCCGCGGCATGGCGGCGCGGCTCGGGCCGTACGTGGACCGGGTCGCACTCGTTACGGGCCTGACCGTCCTGCTGCTGGTCCAGTTCCTGACAAGGCGGTCCGGTACGGACGGCATTCTGGTCTGGGTCTGCGGCCTTTGGTGGGCACTGGCCACCGCCCATCTCGTCCACCTAATCCGCGTGGCCCGGGGCCGGGTCAGCCCGACAGGGCGGTAGCACCACCGTCCCGGCTCGGCCGAGGGAAATACCCCCGGCCGAGCCGGAGCCCGTCCGGGCTGTCCGGGGGTTGCACCCTCGGGGCCAACGAGCCGCCGATGGCTCAGTCGAATGGCGGGATGAGGTCATGAGCGATACAGGTCAGGGATAGGTGACTGTCCCCGACAGCTTGCGACGTGCGGTTTGGCGGTTCGCGCGGGCACGGGAGTCGTTGACCATCTTGGTGCCCGCCTCCCGGATGCGGCGCAGCCAGTCGGCGGTTAGGGTCTGTTGCGAAAGTGGATCTTGTTCGGTGATGATCACGT
>NZ_PVLV01000339.1 GCF_002982015.1 Streptomyces solincola | reverse complement strand
CCCGGACGGCCGCCCGGGTGGCGGTCCGGACGGCGGTTCGTGCGGCGTTCCGGACGGCGGTTCATGCGGCGTTCCGGACGGCGGTTCATGCGGGTGAGGGGGTCGTGGGAGGAGGCGGATGGCGTGGTGGACCGCGTCGAGGTGGGCGCGCATCCCGGTGGCGCCGGCCGCGTCGAGGCCGGTGCAGGCCGGAGGGAGGCCGATGCTGATCCGCTCGGCCAGCCCGTGCGCGACCCCGGCGAGCGCGGACGTGTCGGTGCCCCGTACGTCCCCGTATCGCAGAGCGCGGGCGAGCGCCGGGAGCGCCAAGGCCAGGCGGCCCACGTCCGCGTCCAGCGCGGCGCGGTCCGCCAGCACCCGCATCACCACGGGCAGCGCGTCCGGCAGGTCGGCCGACAGGCAGGACTCGGCGAGCGCGGTGACCTCGGCCAGCTCGGTCGCCGCCACCGCGCGCGCCTCCGCCCGGGCGGTCGCGGCGCCGCGGACCGTGGTGCCCCAGCCGCCCGCCTCGGCGACCCGGACGTGCAACTCCGGCTCCCAGCGCAGTCGCCAGGACTCGCGGAAGGTGCCGGTGCCCGGCCGCCCCTCCGCCGGCACACCCCAGTCCACGTCGAGCAGCCGTAGCCGGTGCAGCAGCCGACTGCGCGCCGCGTCGGTCTCCTTGCGCAGGTCGAGGTCGAGCCGGCGCTCCTCCGCCTCCGGCCGCAGCCGCAGGGTGCGCTGGAGGCGGGCGAGGTCGCGCTGGAGCGGGACGGCGGGCGCGCCGTCCGGTACCCGGCCGAGTGCGTCCCCGACCACCAGGCGGTCCTCGACGAGCCGCAGCGGGACGTCGGATCCGCCGCACATCACCGCGCGGGCCGCCTCGATGGTCTCGGCGAGTCCGGCCAGCGGTCGCCCGCGCAGGGCGGCCAGGGTGCCGGCGAGCCGGACGGCCTCGATGACGTGGGCCGTGGAGACGGGGTGGTCCTCGGCCCGCAGCAGCCGGGCGACCCGGGTGAGCCATCGCTCCACCGGCCGGTCCGGGGCATCGAAGAGGTGGGCGTACCAGCCGGGCGCGTCCACCCCCGCCCCGTATCCGCTGCGCCGGGCGAGCCGGCGGTGGGTCCAGGGCACCCAGGTGGCTTCGGTCCGCACCCGCGGCAGCCCCTTCAGCAGAGCCCGGTCGGCGGCGGCGGTGGTCGTGGCGGCGAGCGCCGGCACGTGCCAGGCGCCGCAGACCACGGCCACCGCGTCGCCGTGCTCCCTGCGCGCCGCACGGAGCTGAAGCCGCATATGGGCCTCGCGCACCGCGTCCCGGCGGGCGTCCGCCGCGCCGCCGGCGTCGCCGGCGGCCCCCGGTTCCCCGGTCGTGCTGCGGCGCAGCGCGGTCATGGCGTCGGCGAGTTGTGCGAAGACGGCGAGCGGGTCGCGGGGCACGGCGCCGGGCGGACCGTGGGCCGCGGGCGCGGCGGCCCGGTGCTCCACCGCGTCCTCCCACCAGCGCTCCGGGTCGTCGTAGCCGCCCGCCGCGGCGAGTGCGGCGAGCGGATCCCGGCGCACCCGCCACCCCGGAGCACCGCCGGCCGCATCGACCCCCGGAGCACGGTGGGCCGCGTCGACCCCCGGCGCACGGCCGGCCGCGTCGACCCCCGGAGCACCGCCGGCCGCGTCCGCCCCTGCGTCAAGGTCGGCCGCGGCAGCCTCGGGGTCGCCGCAGTCGCCCCCGCCCCCGCCT
>NZ_PVLV01000338.1 GCF_002982015.1 Streptomyces solincola | reverse complement strand
GGGGGGGGGGGGGGGGGGGGGGCGGGGGGGGGGGGGGGGGGCGGGGGGGGGGGGGGGGGGGGGGGGGGGGGGGGGGGGGGGGGGGGGGGGGGGGGGGGGGGGGGGGGGGGCGGGGGGGGGGGGGGGGGGGGGGAGCCCCGCCGGGCCGGGGGCGCCCGCCCCCCGGGCCCCCCCGCGGGCCCCCGCCCCGCCGCTCTCAGGGGAGCGGCGGGACAGGGGCGGGCTGCCGCTAGACCGCCGGCGGGTTGAGCCGGCGGAGGCCGGCTGACGCTAGACCGCCGGCGGGTTGAGCCGGTTGAAGCCCTCCTGGCGCTCGTAGGGGAAGTACGGGTAGGGGGCGGGTCGGTGGCTGGCAGCGTCGAGGGAGGCCATCTGCTCGGGGGTGAGCGTCCAGCCCACGGCTCCGAGGTTCTGGCGTAGCTGCTCCTCGTTGCGGGCGCCGATGATGACGGATGCCACGGTCGGGCGCTGGAGCAGCCAGCGGAGCGCGACCTGCGGCACTGCCTTGCCGGTCTCCTCGGCGACCTCCTCCAGCGCGTCGACCACGCGGTAGAGGTGCTCGTCGTCGACGGGCGGGCCGTAGTCGGCGGTGTCGTGCAGCCTGCTGCCGGTCGGCAGCGGGCTGCCCCGCCGGATCCTGCCGGTGAGCCGGCCCCAGCCGAGCGGGCTCCAGACGATCGCCCCCAGTCCCTGGTCGAGGCCGAGCGGCATCAGCTCCCATTCGTAGTCGCGGCCGATGAGGGAGTAGTAGACCTGGTGGGCGACGTAGCGTTCGCGTCCGCGCCGTTCGGCGGCGGCGAGGGACTTCATGGTCTGCCAGCCGGAGAAGTTGGAGACGCCGAGGTGGCGGATCTTTCCGGCTCTCACCAGGTCGTCCAGGGTGGACAGCACCTCCTCGACGGGGGTGCGGGCGTCGTAGGCGTGGAGCTGGAACAGGTCGATGTGGTCGGTGTCGAGGCGGCGCAGGGCCTGGTCCACGGAGGAGAGCAGACGGGAACGGGAGGTGCCGGCGTCCCGGGGGCCGTCGCCCGTGGGCAGGCCCGCCTTGGTGGAGATGAGCACCTGGTCCCGGCGCCCCTTGAGGGCGGCCCCCAGCACCTCCTCCGAGGCGCCGTCGGAGTAGACGTCGGCCGTGTCGAACATGGTGACACCCGCCTCCAGGCAGATGTCCACCAGACGGCGGGCCCCCTGCACGCCGGTGTCGCCCCAGGCGCCGAAGAGCGGGCCCTGCCCGCCGAAGGTGCCGGCGCCGAAGCTCAGTACCGGGACTTGCAGGCCCGACACGCCAAGCTGCCTGTACTCCATGACGATCCCCCTCCGCGACTACTAACGGGTCTGCCGTTCCATTAAGATGGTCCGAGCGTACCAAGCCGCGCCGCCTAATGGAACAGGAGTCCCGTTATGACAGTGGATGAGTCCGCCCCGGGTCCAGGAGCCGTTCGGCCGGGCGGACGCACGGCGCGGGTGCGGACGGCGGTCCTGCGCGCCGCCGGCGACGTACTGGCGGAACGGGGCTTCGCCCATCTGGACCTCGCCGACGTCGCGCGCCGCGCCGACGTGGGCAAGACGACCGTGTACCGCCGCTGGGGCACGGCCACCGGACTGGTGGCCGATCTGCTGCTGGACATGGCGCAGCAGTCCGTACCGCGGGCCGACACCGGCTCGCTCCTCGGCGACCTGACGGCCAACGCCCGGCTGGTGCAGCGGACGCTGGCCGACCCGCGGCAGGGCGCCCTGTTCAAGGCGGTCATCACGGCCCCCACCTGCGACCCGAAGGCGGCCGATGCGCTGCACCGGTTCTACGCGGTCCGCGTCGAGGAGTGGGCGGGGTGTGTCCGGCAGGCCGCGGCCCGCGGCGAGGTACCGGAGGGCACCGACCCGCACGAGGTGATCCGCGCGACGTCCGCCCCGCTCTACTACCGCTTCCTGACCACCGGTCTCCCGCTGGACGAGACCGCCGCCGACCGCGCCGCCACCGCGACGGCCGCGGCCGCCCGCGCGGGCGCGTACACGCGGGACGCCTGAGGTCGGCGCCGACGGCGGCGGAGAGCGGCGAACCGTCCGGACGGCCCCGAGCCGGGCGTCACTCGCTGCCGATGACGATGACCTGGTCCTCGCTCGTCCACCGCCGGCGTTCGCTCTTGGGCGGATTGATCCGCACGCCGAAGTCGGGGGGTGTGCGGACGTCGTGGTGGCTCCGGTAGCCGATGGCGCACTCGTCCCGCCGGCGGGCGGAGGCCACCACGGTGGCGAAGGCGGTGTCGCGGCCGGGCAGCACGTAGTCCGACGCCGGGCGGAGCTGGACGCCCGCGCCCTCGGCGGAGAAGAGCTCCTCGAACACCGGCGCCAGGTGGCGGTACTGGGAGATCTGCGCCATGAGCAGGCCGATGAGCTTGCCGCTGATGATCACGTCGGCTCCGGGGCCCACCGGCACCAGGGCTCGGTTGCGGTCGTCCACCAGCTCGGTGACCACCGGCAGTTCGCGCCCGGCGGCCTCCTCCAGCCGGCGGAGCAGCAGGAGCGTGATGAGGGTGCGGTGGTCAGGAGCGTCCGGGGGCTGCCCGGCGACGCGGTCGCGGCCCAGGACGATGACGCTGTCGTAAGCGTGCACGTCGAGCGACGCGAGGGTGTCCGGCATGGTGATGTCGCCGTGGTGCAGAGTCAGGCGGAGGGGGTCGTCTCGGGCGGCGGCGGGGAGGATTTCCGGTGACTCCGCCTCGCCGTGGTCCACCACGACGTCGACCGCCGAGCCGGGCCGGGCCCCGCGCCGCAACTGGTCCAGCACGAGCGGCGCCCGGCGGTTCCAGCCCAGTAACAGGATCCTCTCGGCCTGCGGGGGCGCGGCCGGGCCGGACGCCACCGCGGACTCCTCGACCAGGTCCGCGCAGTCGCCGGGCCGGACCGAGTCGGCGTCCCGCGAGATGACCACCAGCCGGTCGTGCCGGTCGATCGGCGTGAGCGGCGGCGGGTTGAGCAGGGGGACGCCCGCGCGCACCAGTCCGACCACACTGGAGGCGGGGAACGACAGCAGCGCGTCGCCGAACGGGCGGTCGGCCAGGGCCGAGGGGGGCACCAGGTGGAACTCGTCGCCCGCGAAGTCGAGCAGTTCCCGGTGCACCAGCGAGAGCCCGGGACGACGGGCGGCCTGGACGACGAGGCGGGCGGTGAGCGCGTCGCATTCCAGGACGACGCCGTCCGGCCCGGCGGCCAGACCGGCCGCCAGCCGGTAGCGGTCGTCCCTGACGGCCGCGACGACAGGAGGGCGGCGGACCTGGTCGGCCAGGGCCGCCCTGAGGGCGAGCAGCGTCTTGACCACCTCCGCGTCGGCGTCGGGGTCGTCCTGCGGAAGCACCAGCACCACCCCGGCGGTGGACGGGCTGCCCAGGAGGAGCACGGCCGGGTCCGTCGTGGGACCGCTCCGGCAGATCAGCCGGGTCCGCCCCGGCGGACCCACCTTGCCCCGCAGCGCCTCCTCCATGAGCGTCTTGTCCCGGTCCGCCAGCACCGCCACCGCGGCGCGCCGCCGGCGCGCGTTGGCCACCACCAACTCGCCCACCACCGTCAGCACCTGCTCCGACCACCCCAGGACCACGGCGTGGCCGGTCTCGAGCACGGTGGAGCGGCCCCGCCGCAGCGCGGTGAGCCGGTCGGTGAGCGCGGTCGTGATCAGGCCGACGAGGGTCGAGACGTAGAGGAGGGTGACCAGCGCGAGCAGCACCGACACCACCACCCGCAGCGGCGTGCCCGTCGCTCCGCCCAGCCGCAGCGCCTCCCCGGTGAGCCGCCACACCTGGGACAGCCGCTCCGGCAGGGACGCCGGTACGTCGGGGTCGGTCCACGCCATCACGGCGCTGGACGGCACGACGACGGCCAGGCACAGCAGCGCCAGCCAGCCGACGAGAGCGGCGGCCCCGCGGGCCAGCGTGCTGTCGAACCAGTACCGGGCCCTGTCACCCAGCGGAGTGCGCCGGTGCGCCACCCCTGCCCCCTCACGCCGACGCGGTCACCGGTCCGTCGCGGGTCGCCGGCGACACGGGACTGCCCGTGCGGTTCGAAGTGTGCGCGACCGCTGGACCGAACACGTCGCGGTCGGGCGGGTGTTCATCCCTTCGGGTCTCCCCGCCCGGCGGGCCGGACGGCGAGGGCCGGTCGCGCCGGAGGTGCTCCGGCCCCCTCGTTCTGCGGGACCCTCCGCTCGTCTGGCGGGCGCTCCCGGCAGGTGCGTCACCCCGGCTGCGCTCCACGGCGCCACCGTGGCGGGCGACGCGGCGCGGCGCACGCGGTGCCTCCGCTCGCCGGACCCGGACGCCTGGGTCCGGCGAGCGGGGTCCCGGTCCGGGCCGCGCGACGGCCGCGAACCGCACCGGGCACCGCGCCCCGTACGCCCCGGTGGCCGCTCGCCCGCGCCCGGGCCACTACCGTGGGCGCGCGGTGCGGGCCCGCTGGTGGAGCCGCCGGGCGCTCGTGCCGCCGCCGCCCTCTGCGGGGGTGTCGGGTGCCGGGCGGACGAGGGGACGAGGGGACGAGGGGACGACATGGGCTTCGTGCAGAGGGTGCAGCGGGCGATCGAGACGGTCGAGCGGCTCAACAGGATCCCCTACGCCAGGCAGGACGAGATCAGAGCCGTGTGGACCGAGCTGACCGGTCAGCAGGTGGACGAGTCCTTCCACCTGATCCCGCCGGTCTACTCGGACCACGGGGTCAACATCACGGTGGGCCGCGACGTCTTCGTGAACCAGGGGTGCCGCTTCAACGACATCGGCGGCATCGAGATCGGCGACGAGGTGATGCTCGGACCGGACGTCAGCCTGATCTCTGCCGGGCACCCCCTGGACCCGCGGCAGCGGCGCACCGGGATCACGAAGGCCCCGATCAGGATCGGGCGCAACGTCTGGATCGGTGCTCGCGCGACGGTCCTCCAGGGAGTGGACGTCGGCGCCGACGCCGTGGTCGCGGCCGGCGCGGTGGTGACCCGGAACGTCCCGGCCGGCACCCTGGTGGCCGGGGTGCCGGCCCGGGTGGTCAGGACGATCGACTGACCCGCCCGCCGGCCGCGGGGCCCTCGGGCGGACGCCGCAGCCGCGCGGGAGACCGGCGAGCCAGCCGGTTCCGGCCGCCCGCCCCGCTGGCCGACCGCCCCGCCGGCCGGTTGCGGCGCCGGCCGGTTGCGGCGCCGACGGCGGCGTACGCCTGGCGGAGCGGCCCTCGGGACCGGACCGGCGGAACGAGCTCCCCGCTTCCGGGGCGCCGCCTAGCGGGACTCGTCCTCCCGGCGGTGGATCTGCTCGACCAGTTCGGCCGCGAGGGACTTGATGGTCTCCAGTCCGGCGCGGCCCCAGGGGCGCGGCTCGGTGTCGACGACGCAGATGGTGCCGAGCGCGGTGCCGGTGCGGTCGATCAGGGGCGCGCCCAGGTAGGAGCGGATGCCGATCTCGTCCACCACGGGGTTGCCGGCGAACCGGGGGTAGTCGCAGACGTCCTCCAGGACCAGGGCCTTGCGGCGCACCACCACATGGGGGCAGTAGCCGTGGTCGCGGTCCATGAAGCGGCCGACGGCGCCGCTGGCCGCGGTCGTCGCGTCCAGGTCGCCGGCGGTGCGCAGGCCGTTGGGGGTGTGCAGTCCGGCGAAGAACTGCTGGTTCTCGTCGATGAAGTTGACCATCGAGTAGGGCGCCCCGGTGACCTGGGCGAGCCGTTCGGCGAAGGCGTCGAAGGCGGGGTCGGGGCGGTCGCCGAGGCCCAGTTCGCGGAGCCGGCGGACGCGCGCGGGCGCTTCGGGGTCGGGGGGCGTCAGCAGCAGGTGGCCGGTCGGGTCGTATGTCATGTCGGTGCTCCGTGGCTCGGCGCGGGGGCCGCGGCCGGGTTGGCGTCCAGCAGGTGCCGGACGAGGGTGACCAGGGTCTGGATGCCGGAGCCGGCGACGCGCGCGTCGCACAGCACCACCGGAACCTCGGGCCGGAGGTCGATCGCCTCGCGGACCTCCTCGGGGTCGTAGTGGTGGGAGCCGTCGAACTCGTTGACGGCGACGACGAACCGGATGCCGCGCCGTTCGAAGAAGTCGACCGCGGAGAAGGACGCTTCGAGGCGGCGGGTGTCGGCGAGGACGACCGCTCCCAGGGCGCCCTCGGACAGCTCGTCCCACATGAACCAGAAGCGTTCCTGGCCAGGGGTGCCGAAGAGGTAGAGGACGTGCCGGCGGTCCAGGCCGATCCGGCCAAAGTCCAACGCGACGGTGGTGGTCCGCTTGCGCTCGACGCCTTCCAGGCTGTCGGTGGCGGCGCTGACGGTGGTGAGCACCTCCTCGGTGCTCAGCGGCTCGATCTCGCTGACCGCGCCGACGAAGGTGGTCTTGCCGACGCCGAAGCCGCCGGCGACGAGGATCTTCAGGGCGTGCGGGAAGACGTCGGGGGCGGCGCCGGCCGGGAGGCGGTCGGTGGGGGGTTCACAGGCGTCGTCGTAGGCCATCGAGCACTGCCTCCAGCAGGGAGCGGTCGGTGGGACCGTCGTGGCTCCGGGGGGCGCGGGCGGCCAGCGCCCCGCAGTCCACGAGGTCGGAGAGCAGCACCTTGGTGACGACGGCCGGGAGCCGTAAGTGCGCGGCGACCTCGGCGACCGAGGTGGGGCCCGCGCAGAGCCCGAGGGCCATGCTGTGCTCGGGGCCCAGGTGGGGCTGGGGCGCCGATCCGGTGGCGATGACCTGGGAGAGCAGGTCGAGGGCCGCGGTCGGCCGGGTGCGGCCGCCGCTGACCGTGTACGGGCGGATCAGCCGGCCGGCCGCGTCGTCGAGCCAGGGCGCGTCGTGTCGGCGTCGCACGGTCAGCGCCTCGCGCCGCCGGGTGCCGCCGCCGGGTGTCTGGCGGGCGTGACGAGATAGGGCCGCACGCTCTTGACCAGCATGGTCATCTCGTAGCCGAGGACGGCGGCGTCGGCCTCGCGGCCGGCGAGCACGGCGAGGCAGGTGCCGGAGCCGGCGGTGGAGACGAAGAGCAGGGTGGAGTCGAGCTCGACCACCACCTGGCGCACCTCGTCGCCGTCGCCGAAGCGGACCCCGGCGCTGCGGCCGAGCGAGTAGAGGCCGGAGGCGAGGGCCGCCATGTGGTCGGCCCGGTCCGGGTCGAGTCCGTGCACCGCCTTGACCAGGCCGTCGGAGGAGAGCAGCACGGCGCTCCTGGTGTGGGGCACGCGCTGGATCAGACCGCTGAGCAGCCAGTCGAGATCCGGGGCGTGGCCGTTCGGCGCATCGCTCGCCATGGTGCATCTACTCCTTGTGGGCGTCGGGGACGTCGGGGACGTCGTCGAAAGCGTGGGGCTGGGGCGGGGGCCCGCCGGATCCGCCGGCGTCCTGACCCTGTCTCTTATACACATATCCGAGCCCAC